>CAIQQB010000148.1 GCA_903873805.1 uncultured Opitutia bacterium
ATCGGCGTAGGCCGAGCTGAGGATCAGGGTGTTGCCGGTGGCGACAAACCCCGCGGTGCTGCCCCAGGTCAGGGTGGCGTTGGCCCCCCCGAGGTTGACCAGCCGGTTGCCGCCGAAGGCCGAGAAGCCACCCGAGCCGGTGAACTGCACCTGACCGGCCCCGGTGCCCAGGTTGCGCGTGAAGTTGGTCGCCACCCCGATCTCGAGTACGCCCCCGTTGAGCTGGAGGTTGCTGCCCGTGGTCGAGCCCGCCGCGAAGCCGCCGGGTAGCGCGGTGTTGCCCCCGGAGATCCGCAGCACCGCGCCCTGCACAATCGTCGCCCCACCGTAGCTGTTGGTCGTGTTGGACAAGTTCACCACCCCGGAGCCCAGCGTCGTCAGGCTGTAGTTGCCCCCGCCGTCGGAGATCCGGCCCGACAGGTTGAGCTGGCCCTGCCGGTCGCCGATCGCGCTGTTGCCCGCCAAAGTGATGTTGCCCGCAAAGCTGTTGTTGCCGCCGTCCCCGTAGATCGCCCCGCTGGTCACATTGCCACGCACCCAGCCGCTGCCGTTGATCGTCACGCTCTCGGCTGTCGTGTAGTTGACGCCCCCGCGGAAAGCCAGGGTGCCAAGCGCGCCCACTGTGGTGTTGCCGGTGGTGTTGCCCAGGGCCCCGTTGGCCGTCACCACCACCAGGCCGGAGTTGATGATGACATTGCCGCCGAAGCCCGCCGAGTTGTTGGCGTTGATCGTCAGGATCCCGTCGTCGTTCTTGGTCAGGTCGCCCGTGCCCGTCAGGATCCCGTTGAGGTTGACCGCGCCGCCGCCGTTGACCCCGATGGTGTTGTTGCCGTAAGTGATGTTGCCGTTGATGCAGAGCGTGCTAAACGAAAAGTTGTTGATCCGCAGGTTTTCGAGGATGACCAGGTTGTTGTTGACGTCATGCTCGGCTTGGGCGCCGTTGTAGTCGTCGACGTTGATTGAGGGCAGGCCGGCCTGGGAGACGTTGCCCAACGTGATCGTGCCCGAGCCGGTCAGGGTGTAGTCGTAGCCGGTGTCAAAAGTCAGCGAGCGCACGGCCACGTTGCTGCTGAGGTTGACCGTCTGCGGACCCGAGCTCGGCCGGTTGGCAAACAGGATGTCCGAGTCCGGCGTGGGCACATGGTTGTCGAGGGTGGCGTTCGAGCTGTACCAGTTGGCGCCGGCCGACCACGAGGTGTTGCCCGCGCCGTTGTCCCATTCGTAGGCGCCCGCCTGGAAGGGCGTCATCGCGACGGAGACGTTGCGGATTTCCTGGGTTTCGTCGGCATTGCCGGTGCCGGCGGTGAAGCCGATCTTGAAGTTGTCGGGGCGCTGGTAGCTCGAGAGGTCCGCGGAAAAGGCGTTGATCCAGGAACCGCCGACGCCGAATTGCATTTGGACGGTGAGCTGGTTATTGGCGTCGAGGGTGAGGTGGAAGGCGCGGTAGTTGGCGCCGGTGTCGTCGGGCCGGGTCGTGGACAGCGGGAAGTCCATCTGGCCGCCGCCGGTGAGTGTGTCGAGCGGGCTGCTGGCCGCAACGAAGCTCCAGCCGGTCGTGAGGTTGCCGGTGTCGGGACCCCGGACCGAGATGCGGTTGGGGTAGCCGGTGGTGTTGCCGTTGGCGATGGAGGTGCCGAGACCGCCGTAACGGCCCTCCGTCGCGCCGGCGTAGTTGCCCCAGTTGTCAAAGCCGAAGCCGAGATAGCCGCCAGGCATGCCGGAGAGGTCGACCCCGCCGCCGCCCGCCACCGTTTTCTGGGCATAGCCGAGCGAGCCGCCGTAGGCGCCCGGGGAAAAGTTGCTGGCGCTCTTGCTGGCATCGACGAGGAAAAAGGTGATGCCGTCCGCGCCGGTGCCATCCTGCACGAGGTTATTGTGGCCGTTCCAGAACGTATACTCCATCGTGATGTCGATCTGGGCGTTGACGGAGAAAATCTGCTGGTCGTACAACGCGTACGTGGACTGGTTCTGAATGCTCTCGGTGAGCCGCAGCCAGCCGTTGCCCACGGGGTCGACGGTGTTGGCCGTGAGGTAAGGGATGGTGGAATTGCCCGCCCCGCCAAACACCCAGCCGGGCGCGGTCGTGCCACGAAACGTCTGGTTGATCGTGACGACCTGGGCGTTCAGACCCGAGCCAAGCAACCATGCGGCCAGCAACACGGCGAGGCCAGCCCCCAAAAGACGGCGGCAAAGAAAAATGAACGTGGGAGCAGGTGAATTCACGCAGACGTCAGTTGATCGTCCCTAATTGAAGATACTTAGGGTCATTCGTCAAATAAAAAGTAGGGTGTTCACCCTAGTTTAAGACCCGCCCTGCAGCACCCGCCTTGTTTCTATTTTAACGCTTTGTATACAAAGAATAAACAACATCAATATCCATGGTCGGAATGGCTGGAAGAAGCAGTTTAATACGCGGATTTTGTCCATTTCCACGCAGAATTCCTGCCAGGGGTTCAAGAGTTTCCGGCAAGTGTCCTCCAGCCACCACGCGAATCCAGTCACTCAGATCCCGCTGGTCTTGGTCGTTTTTTGACACGGCAGCCGCGCAATAGAGCGCCAACGCCTGAGGCAGGCGCTCGGTGCTTGGCGTCGCCGGATCCCGCCGCCATGCCGCCGTCAGTTCCTTCATTGCCTCCGGCAAAGGATAGCGGATCAGGTGGGCGCACAGCAAGTCCGTCACGGCCGCATTGGGTGACAGTGTGGTGCTCAGCAGCGTGTGGATTTCCCTCAACCGGGTAGCGTCATCGCCCGCCGTCGCGAGGATACTCAGGTTCAGGCTGGCGAACGAACGGGTGGACAGCTGGGCGCGCGCCGCGTTGACCGCCGCAAGGGCGTCCTGCAACCAACCGCCCTGCACCAGCCGTTCAATGCGGTAATAACGGGCGTATTCGCCAGCCGGGGCCGGCGGCTCTGCCCGCAGCTTTGTGTGCAACGCCTCGCCCGCCAGGTGACCGCGGAGCACCGCCGCCTCGATCCCAATGACCTCCCGCAGATCAACCGGCGTTTTTCCCGGTGCGGCCAGCAGGGCTTCCAGCGGGGCCGCATCGCCTGTCTGGCGGACGGCGAAGAGCAGTCCGTGCAACCACGGCGGCTCGCCGGTTTCCGCGAGCTCATCCTTGGCCAGCCCGATGATCGCAGGAAATTCACCACGGGCCAGCAGGCTGCGGAACCACACCTGACTGGTTTCGGTGCGGCGTTCCGCATGTGCCGCCCGCAGCCGCCCGTAAATCTGGTCAGCCGAAATCGGATCCGCCGCCTGGCGAAACTGTGCCAGCATCATGCCCACCGGATAATTGTCCGGCTCGAACTGATAGGCATTGGCCAGATCGAGCATCGCCTCCTCAACCCTGCCCGCGCCGTAAGCCGTGCGAAACTTTTCCAAGAAAAGCACCGCACGCGCACGCGCCAGCTCGGGACGCAGCGTTGGCAGCCAGAAAACCTGGGGGAACCCAATTTGATAGCCGCGCAGCCTCAGGCCGGTATACAGGGTGAGCGCCCCGGCCAGATATAACGAGAGCACCGTCAGTGCGGCCACACCCGCCGCCCGGCCCCAGAACGGCCGGACCTGGGCCGCCGCCACGCTGCAGCACCACCGTCCATCCGCGCTCCGCTCGAGCAGCGGGCACACGACCCGGAACCGCGCGGCGCGCTGCCAGCCGTTGACCGCATCGCAGCCGGTTACATGCGCCGCGCCGGAATCACTCGGATTCTGGCACGGACAGCGCCCGCGGGCGCCGCGCCAGCGATACCAGGATTTGCGCAGGTTCCAGTAAAGGAACCCCCACGCCACCCGGAACAGGTCGTTGATCCAGCCCTTCACAGGCACGGCAGTGCCGGACCGGGCGGGCCGTGGCAAATCCAAAGCTCGCCGGCGGCGGCGCTCAGGCGGCTTTAGGCGGGCGGATGAAGAGCGTCAGCACGGCGCCGACGACCAGCACCGAACCAGCGGCAATGAACGAGGACTGGAAGCTCCCGCCGCTATTGGCCGTGAGGGACTGCTGCACCTTGGGAAAGATGAACCCGCCCACGCCCCACGCCGTGAACAGCACGCCGTAATTCAGCCCGAACCCCTTCAAGCCCCAGAAATCCTTGGCGAAGGAGGGAAACAGGGCGAGATTCGCCCCGTAGTTGAAGCCGATCATCGTGGCGACGAGCACCACGATCAGGGCCAGGCCAATCCCGCTCGAAGCCGGCGCCGCCGCGGGAGCGGGTGCGCTCGCCGTCGCCGGACTGGCTGTCACCGTCGTCGCCGGGGCGGCAACTGCGGCCGCCGCCGCCGGCTTCGGGGCCGCGGCCGGCACGCTGGCCGTGACCGGAATCGCGATGAACATGAGCGCGGCCTGCAGGCCCAGCACCAGCATCAGCGTCTGCCGCCGTCCGATCTTGTCGGAGAGGATGCCCGCCACGATGCGCCCGCCGGCGTTACCAATGGCCATGATGGCAACCGCGACAAAGGCGTGCGCGCCCATGCTGGCCTTGGCCATACCGCTCAGGCTGCCGATGACCATCAGGCCGGCCCCGGCGCCGATGACATAGATCAGCCACAGCAGGTAGAACACAGGGCTGCGGAGCATTTCACCTGGCGTGGCGCCCGCAACGGGCGGCTTGGCGGTGCCAGGCGCGGCAGTGCTAAAGCCCGGCGGCGGGTTCACCAGCAATTGCGACAGCCCGCACACAATGAGGAGAAACGCCACCCCGAGGATGAACATGGATTTCTGCAGCGTGTAATGCGTCAGCAAGTAGTCCGCCGTGGGCGCAAGGTAGACCGGCGCCAGGCCGAATCCCGCCACCACGAGGCCGGCGATCAGGCCGGTTTTCGCCGGAGGAAACCATTTCAGCGCCGCCGGCGTTGCGGCCGAATAGCCGAATCCGAGACCGAGGCCCACCAGCACGCCGAAGCCGAGCAGCCAGATGCCATAGCTCTGCGAGCTGGAGAGGAGCAGCATGCCCGCCCCGACCAGCACCCCGCCGATGGTCGCGGTGAGCCGGGGTCCGAGCTTGTCCTGAAAGCGCCCCGCCACGATCATGGTGAAGGCGAAAACAAGACAGCACAGCGCGTAGGGATCGTTGAGCTGGCTGGCCTTCCAGTCCGGCATCTTGGCAATGGCCGGTTTGAACAGGCTCCACGTGTACAGCACTCCGAGTGCGAGGTTGATGCCAAGACCGGACAACGCGACCGACCAGCCGCGGTTCTTCACAGACGGGGGGTTTTCAATAGCCATTTTTTCGGGGAATCGGGGTTAGTGGCGAATCCCCGCGCCGATGGCAACCCCGCAGATTTTCCGACCCGCGCCGACATTTTCGGCCTCCCGGCGTCTCGGCCGGATGTTTGCTCTGGTTCCCGCTTCAGTTTCTTCCCAGAGTCCCGGCTTTCCGCCCCGCCGCCCATGAAGCCCTCCGCCTTTTTCCTGCTCGCCGCCACGATCGCCCTCACAGCCGCCCACGCCGACGAGGGCATGTGGCTCTACACCGCCCCACCCCGCGACCAGATCCAGGCGAAATACGGCTTCGCGCTCACCGACCCGTGGCTCGACCACCTCATGCACGCCTCCGTGCGCTTAAATAGCGGCGGCTCCGGCTCCTTCGTCAGCGGCGACGGCCTCGTTCTCACCAACCACCACGTCGGCGCCGACGCCCTCCAGAAGTTCAGCACCCCGGCGCACAACTACCTCCGCGACGGCTTCGCGGCCGCCACGCCCGCCGACGAAATCAAGTGCCTCGATCTCGAACTCAACGTCCTCCAGTCCGTCGAGGACGTCACCGCGCGCGTCAACGCCGCCATTCCCGCCGGCGCGACCGGCGATGCGGCCGCCCTCGCCCGCCGCAGCATCTTCGCCGCCATCGAAAAGGAATCCCGCGAGGCCACCGGGCTCCGCAGCGATGTCGTCACGCTCTGGCAGGGCGGCGCCTACCACCTCTACCGCTCGAAGCGCTACACCGACATCCGCCTCGTCTTCGCCCCCGAAGCCCAGGCCGCGTTCTTCGGCGGCGACCCCGACAACTTCGAGTACCCCCGCTACGACCTCGATGTGTGTTTCTTCCGCGTCTATGAAAACGGCCTGCCGGTGCGCCCCGCGCATTTCTTGCAATGGTCCGCGGCCGGCGCACAAGACGGCGACCTCGTGTTTGTCTCCGGCCACCCCGGCCGCACTAGCCGCCTGCTCACCGTCCCCGAGCTCGCGTTTCTCCGCGACAACCAGTTCCCCTGGCAGCTCGCCGGCCTCAAGCGCCGCGAGGTGCTGCTCTCCGCCTGGAGCGGGCGCAGCGAGGAGAACGCCCGCCGCGCCCGCGACGACCTGTTCGGCGTCCAAAACTCCCGCAAGGTCCGCGACGGCGAGCTCGCCGCGCTCCAGGACCCCGCATTCTTCGGCGCGAAGGTCGCCGCTGAAAACTCATTCAAGCAACGGCTCGCCGCCCGGCCCGACGCCGCCGACGCCCTCGCGGCCTACGGCCAGATCGCCGCCGCCCAACGCCTCCTCGCCGGCATCGCGACCCGCCAGCGTCTGCTGGAAAACGGCAACGGGTTCTCCGCCCAGTCCTTCGGCCTCGCCCGCGCCCTGCTTCGCGCCGGCGACGAGCGTCCGAAGCCCAACGGCGAACGCCTCCGGGAATTCGCCGATTCCCACCGCGAGTCGTTTGAACTCGACCTGTTTTCCGACCGGCCGATCTATCCCGACTTCGAAATCCTCACGCTCGGGGACTCTCTCACGCTGCTCGTCGAGCAGCTGGGCGCCGGCGACCCATTGGTGCAGACGGTCCTCGCCGGTCAGTCGCCCCGCGCCCGCGCCGCCACGCTTATCAATACGACGCGGGTGCGCGACGTGGCCTTCCGCCACCAGCTTTACGAGGGCGGGGCCGCCGCCGTTGCGGCCGCGCAGGATCCGCTGATCGAGCTCGCCCGCGCCATCGACCCCGAGTCCCGCCGCCTGCGTAAGATCGCCGAGGCCCAGGACGAGACCAAACAGCAGGCTCAGGCTGTCATCGGCAAGGCCCGCTTTGCGCTCGAGGGCGCCGGCGGCTACCCCGACGCCACCTTCACGCTCCGCCTCAGCTACGGCCTCGTCAAAGGCTACGAGGAGAACGGGGCGCACGTCCCCGCGCTGACTACCTTTGCCGGTCTCTACGACCGCAGCGCCGCGCAGCACAACCAGCCGCCCTTCGACCTCCCGGCACGCTGGGTGGAACGGAAGCAGGGTCTCGACCTGGCTACGCCGTTCAACTTCGTCAGCACCTGTGACATCATCGGTGGCAACTCCGGAAGCCCGGTGGTGAACCGCGCGGGGGAGTTCGTCGGCATCATTTTCGACGGCAACCTCCAGTCGCTCTCGGCCGACTTCGGCTACGACGACGTGCAGTCGCGCGCGCTGAGCGTGCATAGTGCCGGCATCCTCGAGGCGCTGCGGAAAGTCTACGCCGTCCCCGCCCTCGCCGCCGAGCTGGTCGCGGGCCACCGCTAATCCAGTCGTTCTTTCGACGTTCCGCTTTATCTTTTCCTTTCCACAAGCTCATTGGGCGCTCGCGCCACCGCCCGGGTGATCCCGCCCCATGCTTCGCGTTCATTCGCGACGCTTCGCGGTGCATTCTTCCGGTCGGTCCACCGGCCAATCTTTTCCTTTGAAACCCGCCGGGAATGCGGCATCAGTGTGGCTCCTCGTTTTCCCTCCCCTGAACCTCAGCCGGGTTTTTCCCCCCAACGTTCCATGAGCCATCCCGCCGCTTCGCAACCCGTCCCGAATCCGTCCGCGGCTCACGCCAAGCCCAAATACCCCGGCTTCCGCGTCACCTGCAACGGCAACTATCTGGTCACGCAGTACGTCGAGACGCGCATCACCGAGGGCGGGGTCTTCTACCCCATCACCCCCTCGACTGAAGGCGGCGAGATCTACCAGGCGTCATTCGCGTCCGGCGAACTCAACGTCTGGGGGCAGCAGAAAGTCGCCGCCGAGACCGAGGGCGAGCACGCGGCGCAAGGCGGCGCCACCGCCTACGCCGTCACCGGCCGCCGCACGGTCAACTTCACCTCCGGCCAGGGCATCGTTTACGCGATGGAGCAGTACTATCACGCGCCGGGCAAGCTCTCGACCATGGTCCTCGAGGTCGGCGCGCGCGCCCTCACCAAACAAGCGCTCAACGTCCACTGCGGCCACGACGACTTTTACGCCGCGCTCGATGTCGGCTGGACGATGCTGATGGCGCGCGACGCCCAGCAGGCCGCCGACCAGGCGATCATCCTGCGCAAGGCCAACGAGCTCTCGCTCAATCCGGGCATGAACATTCAGGACGGCATGCTCACCACGCATTCGGAGCGCATGTACCTCGCGCCCGAGGCGGAGCTGCTCCGCGAATTTCTCGGCGCCCCCGACGATCAGATCGACTGCCCCACCCCGGCCCAGCGCGAGCTCTTTGGTCCCAAACGCCGCCGCGTGCCGCAGATGATGGACCTGAAGAATCCCGTCCTCCTCGGGCCCGTCGAAAACCAGGAGCACCACATGAACGGCGTCGTCGCCCGCCGGAACAATTTCAACGAATTCATCCTCGGCTTCCTCGAACAATGCTACACGGAGTTCGGCCGCCTCACCGGCCGCCAGTACGGCTTTGTCAGCGAATACAAGACCGCGGATGCCGACACGGTCTTCGTCTCGCTCGGCTGCGCGGCTGACAACATCGAGGCCGCCTGCGACTACCTGCGCGAGCAGCGCAACGCCAAGGTGGGCTCAATCCACATCAACGTCATCCGCCCGTTCCCCGAGGCGGCCGTGATCAACGCCCTCCGCGGCAAGAAGAACGTCATCATCCTGGAGCGCACCGACGAGGGCCTGGCCGGGGACAACCCGCTCGCCCGCGACATCCGTGTCGCCCTCGGCAAGGCCAACGAGGTCACTTATTTTGGCGGCGTCCTGCCCGCCCTCACGCCCGCCGAGACGCCCCGGCTCTTCCGCGGCGCCTACGGCATCGGCTCCCGCGACTTCCGGCCCGAGCACTCCATCGGCGCCTATGAATTCGCCACCGGCGCCTCGCGCCGCAAGGATGGCCGCGGGGCCGCCGACGGCGAGACGTTCTTCGTTCTCGGAGTCGACCACCCCTATGCGGTCATCAGCAAGGACACGCCGTCACTGCTGCCCGAGGGCGCGATCGCGGTGCGGTTCCACTCCATCGGCGGGTGGGGCATGATCACCACCGGCAAGAACCTCGGCTCCATCATCGGCGACTTCGGCCAGTTCATCTCCGAACAGAACCCCGCCTACGACGCTGACGGCGCCCTGGTGGAGAAACTCTACGTGATGGCCAACCCGAAATACGGATCCGAGAAAAAGGGTGCGCCGACGAACTACTACCTCACCGTCGCGCCGTCGCCGATCAAAGTGAATTGCGAGCTCAACCACGTCGACGTCGTCCTCTGCTGCGACCCGAAGGCCTTCACGCATACGAATCCCCTTGAGGGCCTGAAAAAGGGCGGCTCGCTCGTCTGGGAGTCCGGCGAATCACCCGACGTCGCATGGACGCGCATCCCGGCGAAATACCGCCAGTTTGTCCAGGAAAACAACATCCGCGTCTTCATCCTCCCCGGCTTCGACATCGCCCGGAAGGCCACGAACCAGACCGAGCTGCAGCTGCGCATGCAGGGGAACGCGTTCCTCGGCGCTTTCTTCCGCGTGTCGCCGTTCCTGAAGACCTTCGGGATCACCGAGGAGAATTTCCAGAAGGTCGTCCACAAGCAGTACGTGAAGAAATTTGGCCGCTTCGGCGACGCCGTGGTCACGTCGAACATGACCGTGATGAACGAGGGCTGGGCCCGCGTGCAGGAGATCAAGATCGGCCGCGGCGACGACCCCGACCGCTCCTCGATGCGCAACCCGCTCCTCGCGCCGATCGGCGAGCACCATTTTCCGCCCACCGCCGGCTGCGGTTCTTCCGGCTGCGGCAGCATCCCGATGCCCGCCGCCCAGCCCGCGCGCGCCCCGTTCCAGACGATGGCCAAGTTCGACTCCGAATTCCGCGCCGGCCTCGGCTACCACCAGCCCGCCGGCGCGCTCGCGTCGGTCGGCGTCATTGGCGCCGGCTCCGGCGCGACCCAGTCCAAGTACGTCGCCCGCCGCGAAACCCCCGTCTACATCGCGGAGAACTGCACCCAGTGCATGGAGTGCATCACGGCCTGCCCCGATACCGCGCTGCCTAACATGGCGCAGGAGGTCACGACCGTCCTCAAGACCGCGGTCAACAATTACGTCACAGCTGTGGCCGACCGTCTCGCCTTCGGCGCCGAAATCGCCGGCCTCGAGCAGCGCGCCCGCATGAAGATGAACGAGTCCGTCAAGGCCAAGACCGGCGTGCCCTTCAAGGACATCATCCGCGCCGAGGTCGCCACGCTCCCGACCGTCTCGGACCGGGCGAAGGCCGAGTTCACGGGGATCATCGACAAGCTCCCGCTCTCCTACAGCAACGTCCCGGCGATCTTCCGTTCGCTCGAAGCCAAGACCCCGGGCGCCGGCGGCCTGTTCTCCATCTTCGTCTCCGACCTCTGCAAGGGCTGCGGCGAATGCGTGCAGGTCTGCGGCGACCACGACGCGCTCCGCATGACCCGCGAAACCGAGGAGCTCAACGCCGAGCTCACCACCGCGCAGGTCTTCTCGCGCCTGCTGCCCGACACCCCGCAGAAATTCCTCGGCCTCTACAATGATGCCGACGCCGCCGGCTCCCGCGAGGCCGCGCTCCGCAACCATCTCATGGTGCGCCGCAACTACGAGGCGCTCGTATCCGGCGACGGCGCCTGTGCCGGCTGCGGCGAAAAGAGCATCCTCCGCTCCGTGGCGAGCGTGACGGAGGCCTACATGCGCCCGCTCTACCACCAGAAGGCGGACCGCCTCCGCGCCAAGGCCGCGCGAATCGAGCAGGAGGGCGCCGGCAAACTCGCGGCCCTCAAGGCCCGGAACGAAAAGGAATACCAGCTCTTCCGGAAGACCTTCGCGCACGTCATCATCGGCCTCGGGGGCGAGAACGACGCCGACACCGCCCAGCGCATCGCCGGCTACGAGGCGCAGCACGGCCCGATCACAGACGCCGAGCTCATCGGCGGCCTGGTCGCAGTGCTGCGGCAGGACGCTTTCAACCACAAGGAGCTCCAGTCCGTCGACGGTCGCCGAGCGAACGGCATGTCCGTGATGATGATGGGCGCCAGCACCGGTTGCAACACGGTCTACGGCTCCACGCCCCCGGGCAACCCGCATCCCTATCCGTGGATGAACTCACTCTTCCAGGACGGTGCGACGATCTCGTGGCTCATGGCCGAGTCGGTCATCGTCAACCACGCCCGCAGCTCCGTCTCGCCCGAGCGCCTGACCGACGCCCTGCTCGACCGCGCGGAAAACGTCGTGACCGAGGCCGACTATTTCACCCTCACCCACCTCGATGACGCGCTGATGACCGAGCAGGAAATCCGCGAGCTGCCCAAGGTCTGGGTTATCGGCGGCGACGGCGCGCTCGGCGACATCGGCTTCCAGAACGTCTCCAAGGTCATCCTGCAGAACCGGCCCAACGTGAAGATGCTGATGCTCGACACGCAGGTGTATTCCAACACCGGCGGCCAGAACTCCGACTCCTCGACGATGCTCGGCGGCTACGACATGAACCAGTTCGGCGTGGCCTCGCAGGGCAAGCTGATCGAGAAGAAGAACGTCTCCGAGGCCTTCACCAGCGGCCACGGTTCGCCGTTTGTCGCGCAGGTCTCGATGGCCAACGCGGCCAAGCTCTACAAGGCGCTGCTCGACGGCCTGGAATACCGCGGCACGGCATTCTTCCAGAGCTACACCACCTGCCAGCCCGAGCACGGGGTCGGCGACAACATGAGCGCCGACCAGGCCAAGCTCGTGCGCGACGCGCGCGGGATGCCGGAGTTCGTCTTCAACCCGCGCAAGGGCGAGACCGCGCAGGAGGCCTTTGACCTCAAGGGCAACCCCAGCCTCGACCGCGACTGGTGGCGCACCAAGTACGCCAGCAATGGCGAGGAGTACAATTTCGGCGTCGCGCACTGGGCGCTGACCGAGGGCCGCTTCCGCAAGCACCTGAAATCAATCAAGGAGGACGAGGTCGCAACGCTCATCCCGTTTGACGACATCCTGAACTTTATCACCCAGGACGATGTGATCCACCGCCGCGTGTTCGATCCGCAGCACCGCAGCTTCGTCCCGAACTTCGGCTGCTACATCAAGGTCGAGACCGCCGGGAAATTCAAATTCTACGCCGTGACGCGCCAGATGGTGCTGTTTGCCATCGAGCGCCGCAAAGCGTGGCGCATGCTCCAGAGCAAGGCCGGCGTGCGGAACAAGGACTACGTCGCCCAGAAGGCGTTCCTGGCCAAGCTCGACAAGGGCGAACTCCCGCTCGCCGACGCGAAGGCGCGCGTGAAGGAGCTGATGGCCGCCGAACTCGCCGCGGTGAAATGATCCGCGGCGGGCCGCGCCGGTTCGCCCTTTACGCGGGCGTAACCGGCTGCTCGCGGGCGGAGGCGATGACGTTGCCCGGACCCATCAGGACGATCTTCGCCCGGTGGGCGGCAATTTCTGCCTCGGCGAGCCGGCAATACGCCAGGACGATGATGAGGTCGCCGGGGGTGACCAGCCGGGCGGCGGCGCCGTTGATCTGAAACTCGCCAGTCCCGCCGTAGATCACATAGGTCGTGAAACGCGCGGCATTCGTGATGTCCAGCACATCCACCTGCTCAAACTCGAGCAGTCCGGCGGCGCGGCAGGCGGCACGGTCGATGGTGATCGAGCCCTCGTAGTCGGGATCGGCGGCCGTGATGACGGCGCGGTGGATCTTGGTCTTGAGAAAGGTGCGGAACACGGTGGAAAGGGCGGGCAGGCTGAGGCGGCCGGGGGCCGGGCGCAAGCGTCGGTTGCAGGAGTGCTGTTAGCCGGTTGGCTCGAAGTTTTGTGTCGGGGTGGTTGCTCCAGATGGAGCCGGGGCGCCCTCGCCCCGGTTTTGGCCGCAAACGCCAGCTTCGCCTATTCCGCTAGGCCGGCCAATCGAGCCACAGAAACGGCGTGCTTGGCGCTCGCCGTTACGAGGCAGACCGCAGCGGTGAGCGGGTGAGAAAACGGTCCAGCCAGGCCGCCAGGGCGGGCAGGCCGGCCAGAGCCACGGGCCGGACGGAACCCTCGACGTAGGCGCGATACCGGCGGCCGGTGCCGGCCCCGAGATCGTCCAGATCGTTGTGAATCACCGCATCAACTGCACCGGAGGCAAACAGCCGGCTGACCGCCGCCTCGCGGGTGGATCGATTGGCTCTCGCAGTGAGCTTGAAACCGATGACGAGCGGCGGGCGGGGGGCGAACGATTTGAGTCGCGGCAGGATCTTCGCCGTGGGCACCAGTCGCAGCGTGAGGCTGCACCGGTCCGAGGTGGTTTTGCCGCGCAGCCGCCGCGCCGGAGTGTAGTCGGCGACCGCCGCGCACTGGATGACCACATCATAGCCGCCGGCAGAGAGCAGCGTCCGAAGCCGCCCGTGCAAATCGGCGGCCGAATCAAAGGTCACGCTGTCACGCACGCGCCGCGCGCCGACCGCGCCAGTGCCGCGCAGGAGGGTGACGCGATGGCCGCGGCCCGCCAGGGCGTCGGCGAGCGCCGCTCCGGTTGCGCCCGTGCTGACATTCGAGAGGAAACGAACGTCGTCGATCGGCTCGCGCGTGGCGCCGGAGGTGACGAGGATTTTCACGGGGAGAATATTAACACAGAGTTCACGGAGAATCTTTTGGGCAGTAGGGCTCGACCTTGCGTCGAGCCTTGGGAAAAGTGGAGAAAAGGAAGGCCTCACACAAGGTGAGGCCCTACAAGGGCGCAACTCTCCTCGCCTCACGCGATTTTCGGGCCGAGTTCCGCGAGCACCTGCCGGATGATCACCTCGGGCTCGGCTAGTCGGCCGGCCCCCTCCTCGCCGCAGGCGAGCTGACCCTGGCCCGGATCGATCACGCGCACTCCGAAACCGGAGAGTTTTGCGAGCGAGGCCTGAGTGATCGGGTGCGCGAGCATGGCGTGGTTCATCGCCGGCGCGACCCACCAGGGTTTTTTATTATGCTCCCACGCCAGAAACAGCGCACCCACCGGGTCGTCCGCCAGACCCGCCGCCAGCCGGTTCAGCGTGTTGGCCGTGGCGGGGCAGACCAGCGCGAGGTCGGCCCATCGCGCCAACTCGATGTGGTCCATGGCGCGGCCCTCGGTCCAGATGTCGCTGAAGACGGGCTGACCCGTCAGGCCCTCGAGCGTGGCCGGACCGACAAACTTGAGCGCGGCCGGGGTGGCGGCGGTGCGGATCTCGATGCCCGCCTGCGCCAGCCGCGAAATTGCGAAGCACGCCTTGTAGCAGGCGATCGAGCCGCTGAGCAGGAAGAGCAGCCGGGGTGGTCGGGCGGTGGGCATGGCGGAAAGGGAAGGTTTAAGGCCTAAGGTCTAATGACTAAGGTCGGAGGATTGGATCTTTATCCTACGCTTTATCTTAATCTATCTCCTCGGGTTTAATTTCAGTCCAAAGCGGTGGGTCGGGATGTGGAGGATTGGCTCATTGAACTCGGCTTGGGCCTCTGTGCTCTCAGTGTCACACTCCGTATATTGTTTGTTTGGATCGGTCAGTAGCTCTCCTTCTTCGCCGGATAGTCACCCTTGGCCACGGCATGGGCGAAGGCCGCGAGGCCGGCGTTCACCACCGTGCCGCCGTCGGCGAAATGCCGGACGAAGCGCGCCCCGAAACCCGGGTTGAGTCCGAGGAGATCGTGAAACACCAGCACCTGGCCGTCCGTATCGGGACCGGCGCCGATGCCGATGGTCGGGATGCCGACCGCCGCAGTGACTTCCGCCGCGACGTTGGCCGGCACGCATTCCAACACCAGCCCGAAGCAGCCGGCGGACTCGATGGCCCGCGCCTGGCGGATAAGCTCGGCGGCGCCCTCCCCGCCCCGGCCCTGCACCTTGTAACCGCCGAAGGCATGGATCGATTGTGGGGTGAGGCCGAGGTGGCCGATTACCGGCACGCCGGATCCGACGAGATGGCCCAGGACATCTTCATGGCCGTCCACCCCCTCGACCTTCACCGCATGGGCGCCGGCCCGGAGCAGTTCGGCGGCGCAGTCCACCGCGGCGGGCACCCCCTTGCGGGCGGCGAGAAATGGGAAGTCGGCGATGACCAGCTTGCCGCCCGCCCCGCGCACAACCGCGCGGGTGTGGCGGGCCATGATTTCCACCGTGGCGGAAAAAGTCTGCGGCTCGCCGTCGATCACGACCGCCAGGCTGTCGCCGACGAGGATGCAGTCCACCGGCGAGTCGGCGAGAAAACGCGCCTCCCAATGCGTGTAAGCCGAGACCATGCTGATCTTGGGGCCGGAGGCCTTGCGGGCCTTGAACTCGAGGACGGATTTCATGGCAGGACGGTCATTGTCGCACATCCGCCGGCAAAAGCCAATCCCCGGTTGCGGGGTTGTTTTCCATGGGGAAAACCGCTCCGGGCTCGCACCCCCCGCCGGATTGGGTTTGGTTGTCGCCCAACACCCCCGCCGGATGAAATGCCTCCTTCTGTTCGCCGCCCTCGCCACCCCGGTCCTGTGGCCGACGTCACTGCTGCCTGCGGCCGACCAGCCGCTGCCCAACCCCGCCTACTTCATCCAGCCCACCGTGACCCCGGCTATGGGCGATCCGGGCGGTACGTTCTTCGGCCGCACCCCCGAACCCGCCCGGGTCCGTCACTACTATGTGGCCGCCGAACCCGAAGTGTGGGACTACCTCCCCCTCGGCCGCGACGAGGTCTGCGGCCTTTCGCTCCCGCCCGCGGTCACCAATATCCGGGACAATCGCAAGCTGCGCTACATCCAGTACACCGACGCCACCTTCACCACCAAGGTCCCCGCCAACCCGACGCTCGGCATCATGGGCCCGGTGCTCCGGGGCGTGGTCGGTGACTACCTCGTCGTCACCTTTCTCAATCGCACCGCCCAGCCGCTCTCGATGCACCCGCACGGCGTCAAATATGATAAGGACAGCGAGGGCGCCTACTACCTGCCTGCGCCCGGCAAGGGCGCCGCGATCGCCCCCGGCGCCCGCTTCACCTACGTCTGGCTGCTCGACGAAAGCTCCGGTCCGCTGCCCGGCGAGCCCAGCTCCCGCGGCTGGCTCTACCACAGCCACGTCGGCGGCGACCCCGAGACCAACCTCGGCTTGGTCGGCGTCATCCTTGTCACCGACCCGCACCGGGCGCGACCCGACGGCACGCCCGCGGACGTCGACCGTGAGTTCGCCACGCTGTTCATGATCTTTGATGAGAGCGGGGCGAACGGTCCCGTGGTGGCCGCCCCCGCCGCGTCGCCGGCCGCGGCCTTCCAGTCGCTCCTGCTGAACGAAGCCCGGGACGCCGCAACGAATTCGACCGCCCCCGCCGCGCCGCCCCCCGCGAAAACCGAAGCCCAGGAACATCCCGAGCAGGGTCAGCGCTTTGCGATCAACGGCCGCATCTTCGGCAATCTGCCGGGACTCGAGATGAACGAGGGCGAACGCACCCGCTGGTATCTGTTCGGCCTCGGCTCGGAGCAGGATTTCCACACCCCGCACTGGCACGGCGTGCGCGTGATCGAGGGCGGCGTGCGCCGCACCGATGTCGTCGAGCTGCTGCCGGCCTCGATGAAGGTCGCGGACCTGATCGCGGACAACCCCGGGAGCTGGCTGCTGCATTGCCATGTGGCCGAGCACATGACCGGCGGGATGTTTGCGCGGTTCGTGATCTTTCCTCACGACGTCGTCGGCGCCGACCGCTCCCCGACCCACGCCTTCCTCGGCATGCTCCCGGCACGTTGAGTTCGCCATTACCGAACATGCCCACGGCCCCCACCCCACCCCTGCGGATCGCCATTGCCGGTGTCGGCGAAGTGGCGCGGAAAAATTACCTGCCGTTTCTCGCGTCCCAGCCGGACGTAACGCTCGCCTGCCACAACCGCACTCCGGCGAAAGCCGAGCAGGCCGCGCGCGAGTTTGGCGCCGAGGTCTGCCCGACCCTAGAGGCGCTCGCGGCGTGGCGGCCGACCGCCGTACTGGTGCTCACGGCGGAGACCTGCCGCCACGAAACCGGGACGGAGCTGATCAATCTCGGAGTGCCGCGGATCTTCTTTGAGAAACCGCTGGTGGCCGTGCACGGGCAGGCGCGCGTGGAGGAGGCGGATTTTCTGCGCGGCCGGGAGATGCTGCACCTTGCCGCCGCCCGTCGGTGCGAAACCGCGATGGTGTTCAACTACCGCTTTTTTGCCCAGAGCCTGGCGGCGCGCGCCGCGGCTGAAACGCGCGGCTTCGGTCCCGTCATCGGCATCACCGCCCAGGTGCACTACGCGTGCTGGAGCCACTGCATTGACCTGATCCACTGGCTGGCCGGCAGCATCAAGGAAATCACGGCGCTCGCGGGCCCGGTGGAGCGTACCGGCGACCGGGTGGGCGCGGCCCGCGATGTGACGGCGTCCTTCATCACCGAAGGCGGGGCGGCGGGCACGCTCGTCGGCACAGCGGGGATGGCGTGGCAGCATCCGCTGTTTGAGCTGACGTTCACCTTCGCCCGCGGGCGGATCCACCTGCGCGACCTCGACGGCACGCTGGAGATTCTTGATGGGACGCGGCAGCAGCAGGAGACGATTTCGTTTGGCCGGGACACGTCGCGCTGGGCGAACTACGACGAGTCGTTTCGCCAGGCAATCGGCGCCTACCTGCAATCACTCCGAGCCGGAACCCCGCCACCGGTGCCCGGCATCGAGGGCCTGCGCGAGTTGCAGGTCGAAGCCGCCCTGCAGCGCTCCATCCGCGAACGCCGCCCGGTCCGCCTGGCGGAAGAATTCCCGCTTTGATGGCGGAGGAACGGAACCGGAATGGTCCGGCCAGCATTATTTTCCGACCGTCTTCCCCAGCCAGACCAGCAGGGCGGCCGGCCAGGCGGGGTCGGTCTTTTCCCAGGCGACGAGTGAGTGCGGGGCGCCCTTGATCGTGATGAGCTCGACCGGGATGCCGGCGGCCTGCAGCTTCGCTTCGAAGGCGAGCGTCTGCGGTGGCGGCACGGTCTTGTCCGCCTCACCCTGCAGAAGCAGAAACGGCGGCGACGAGGCGGTGATGTGATTGATCGGCGAAAGTTCGCGAAGAACTTTGAGCGAGGCATCGTTGATGTCCTTAGGCAGGCCGAAGAGATTTTGCAGCGAGGAGCTGAGGCCGCCGCGGGTGCGGGAGTCGGCCTCGAGGTCGGTCACCGGAGCACAGCCCACCACCGCCTGCACCCGGGTGTCGTCATTCGCGACCAGAGCGGCGAGGCAGGCGAGGTGACCGCCGGCGGAGTGGCCGAAGAGCACGATTCGTTTCGGGTCGCCCTTGAACTCGGCGGCGTGCGCCTTCACCCAGCGGATCGCGGTCTGCACGTCGTCGAGGGCGGCGGGCCAGCGGTTCGCGGGAGCCAGCCGGTAGTTGATGGAGAACCAGGTGAAGTTGGCCTGCGTGAGCGGACCGAACCACGGGGTGATATCGGCGCTGTCGCCGGGCCGTGTGCTGCCGCTCTTGTCGCCGCCGCTCCAGCCGCCGCCATGGATCAGGATGGCGATGGGAAACGGTCCCGCGCCGGCGGGCACGCTGGCGTCGAGCTTCAGGCTCACGTCGCCAGCGCGGCCGTATTCGAGGTCCTTGTGCAATTCAGCGGACGGGGCCGGCGGGGCAACCGGCGTTGCGTCGCCCGGACCGACGGGAGCGGATGCGGGACTGGCGGCGGGAGCCGTCGCCGGGGCGGCGAAGATCGGCGCCTTCCGGGGATCCCAAGCGTTGCCCAGCACCCAGACCGGGTTGCGATAGTTGGCAATGAGTTCGGCGTCGTCTGGCAGCTTGAGTTGACGGGAAATGGGAAGGCGTCCGGACACATCCACCGGCTGCCCGGCGGCGTCGCGGCTGTTGAACTCCCAGTAATGGACGTTGGGGGCGGCCGGGTTGCCGGTGAGCACCCAGCCGACGGGGCCGACGGCACCGGTCAGCACGCAATCCAGCAGGACCACCTCGCTGTTGGGATAGACGCTGCCGTCGATGCGGGCGAGCGCCATGCCGGTGACCTCGGGTGCGCCGGAGAAAGTGCAGTGCGAATAGATGTAGCCGTGCGTGGCGGCCGTGCTGCGGATTTGGGTGTAGTAGGCCTTGGCGCGCACCGAAACGCACTGGCAGTCCTCAAGAAAGCACGGGCCGTTGCCCCACATGAAGTCGACATCGCCCCGGATGAAGCAGTCCTTGAAATACGTCTGGCCGTTGACGTGAAACGTGTCCTGAAAGCTGTCGAGATCGACGCCGGTGACGATCGCGCGGCTGGTCGCGTTGCCGTTGAGGTAGAGCGCCTCGGCCTGCGTGCCGCCGTGCGGAGTGGTGTTCCAGAGGGTGAGGTTCGAGATCGTCAGGTCGTTGCAGCGGACGGCGGTGAAGAGGTTGCGGTTGGCGGGGTTGAAACGGGCGTTATTGGGATAGGCGATGACGGTCCGCTTGCGGTCCTCACCGAGAAACGTAAGGGCGTGTTTGCCCGCGATGTAGACCATCTCCGAGTAGACGCCGCGCCGGACAAAGATCGTGGTCGGCGCGGTGTTGCCCGCCGGCACAAAATCAACCGCACCCTGCACCGTGCAGAAATCGCCGGTGCCGTCGGCGGCGACCGTCAGCCGCGTGGTCCCGGTGGCGGGACCGGTGGCGCGGGTCGAGAAGCTCCAGGCGGCCGGACCGGCCAGCGCTTTTCCGGCAGAATCGATGAAGGCGCCCGGTTCGATGGTAACGGTGTAGGTTTTGCCGTACGCCATGACTCGGTGCCTCCGATGGTCTGACCTACTCCGCACTCCGACACTCCGGCCCCTATATATAGGGGCCCGGAGTATCGGAGTAGATGCGGTAGGGCACTCCGGATCGGAGTGAAATCGGAGTGGTATCGGAGTTCGGAGTTCATGGGCGTTGAAGTGCGTAAGTCCCTGCTCCAGCGTGGCGGATCACATCCAGTCGTTTCATTTCACGCATTTTCTCCGAGGCGGTGCTGGTCACGCATTTGCGGGCGGCCATGATCCCCTCGTTCAAATCCGCCCATCGGAGTAGTTTTTTGTCGCCAAAAGCCGCCTCGGCCAGCTCGGCAAGTTCCTCCCGTTTCAGGTCGTCCTTGGACGCGGCTTTGGACCGGGTGGAGATGTGCATTCCGGCCTCGTCACTCCAGGTGAAGCAGGGAGCCTTGTCGCCGGCCACTTCGGCACGGCGGGCAGGCTGGCAGGAAATGCTGACGGTTTCGCCGTCCTTGCGCAGCACGAGGACAGACTCGGATTTGCGCTCGATCTGGCTGCCGAGGTGGCCGCGGGTCTTTTCGCTGCCGGGGTTGTGGTGCAGCACGTTGACGATGAGGCACGCGGTTTCGCCCGCCAGTTGATGCAGTTCCGCAACGAGGCCGCACGCCTCGGCGGTGTCGTTCACGTCGACGGCAAGGTCGGCAACGCCGTCGATGAAGATCGCTTGCAGGCCGCCGGCCGCGTGAGCCTGCCGGGCCATGACGCGGACGACGGACCGACGGTCAGCGGGGTCGATCTGCGTCAATGAGTAGCTGCGAAACCACGCGGGAGGGGCAGCGATGCCGGCCCGGTGAAGGGCGCGCATCATCATGGTGTGGTGGTCGCCCCGGCTCTGCTCGGTATCGAAATGCAGGACGGCTTTGCCGTCGGGGTTCCGGCCGGTGAACGAGAGATAGTCGCCGTCCGCCGTGCCAAACAGGGACGCGAGCATGGCGGCGAGCACCGAGGATTTGCCGGACTTCACGGCGGCGGCGATGGTGACGAGGTTGCCGGGATGGGCGACTTCGACATCGACCAGCTTGAACACCCATGGCTCCTCGGGAGGCGGATGGGCTGGGTCGAAGCGGGTTGCCTCGACCTGAGCAATGAGGGCGGCAAGGGCGGGGTTGAGGACTGGCGCGGCGGGCGGGGTGGCCGCGGCGGGTGACGACGACGCGGGCGCGGCCGCGGCCGGAGTGCCGTCCGGGGGCGGCGTCGAGTCGGGGTAGGATTTCATCGGCATGTGGAGTCCTCCGGGTTCATGCCCTCGAAAATCTGGACGGGCGGCTCGACGTGCTCGGCGTCGGTGGCGGCGAACACGTCGGCGATGTCCTTGAACGGCGGGTCGAACGTGAAGCCGTCAACGGTCGCACCGGCCTGCCGGAGTTGGGCGGCCCACCGGGAACCGGCGGCGGCACCGGGGTTGTCGGCGTGCTCGAAGATGCGGACGCGTTTCCCTGCGAAATGCGGGAGGGCGTCGGGATGGATGCCGGCACACGCGCCGGGCAGGCAGACGACGGCAACGGCGTCGGCGAGGCCGGCGAGCCATGCCAGCCCGTGCGTGGCGAGGAAGTCAGGGCCGCCCTCGCAAAAGGCGACGAGCGGGCGCGGGCCGATGTCGGCGGCACCAATCGGCCAGGTGGCGACGCTGCCGCCGAGGGTCCAGGCTTTGGCGTTGTTCCACGACCACGGGATGCCGTCGAGGCGGCGGACCTGAACCGAGCGGCGGGCGGAGTCGGTGATGGCCCAGGCGCGGCGGGCGGTGCCGTCGTCGCGCAGCGTGCAGGCATGGAGGTGACCGCGACGCACGGGGATTTCCAGCCCGGCCAGACATGGCCAGTGGCGCGTGTGCTGGATCTCCGTCAGTTCCGTTATGGTTGGGAGGCTGAAATCGGGAACGCGCAGTGTTTTCCTGGGTGCGGACGCGGACGGACGGCGTGGTGCGGGCGCCACGGCGGCGAGGCGAATCACCTCGCGGGCGGCGTCGCCAAGCGTGCAGTTCTTGGCGCGGGCGACAAAGGCCACGATGTCGCCGGCATCGCCGGTGGCGAAGTCGTGGAAGACCTTGCCGTCGGCGCGGATCGAGAAGGACGCCTTCTTGTCCTCGCGGAATGGGGAGCAGCAGACGGGCTTGGGCGTGCCGGGCAGGTTCAGAAGCAGCCAGGCGGCGAAGATGGTCAGGATGTCTTTGGCCTGGTCGAGGGGCGAGGGGCCGGGCTGGTGGGCGGGAAAGTTGGCGGGCACGGAGGTTGGCAGGCCCACCCTCCTGTGCCGCGGCGCGATGCCGTGCTTCTATGAGGATGTTCCTGCCAATCCGGCGTAATTTCAGACGTTACGACCGTAATCTCGGACGTTACGAATGCGATTTCGGTCGCGAAGTCCTGATTTTTTTGGGCAGGCGCACAATCCACACCTCGCCAGGCTCCGGGTTGAACGAGAGCGGTGCCGAGCGGATGATTCGTTCGCGGATGGCTCGGCTGATGGCCGGATTCTCCGCCTCAATGGCATCGAGCGCCCGATCAAGGTTTCCGTGAACGGTGAGACGAGCATTTTCGGCTTCGCCATCCATACGCGAGCGGCCATGCAGTCCGACGGTGTCGCTGTGGGTCGCACGGTGCTCTTCCAATTCCTTTTCAACCTCGGCGGCGTCGGCTTCCTTACCCTCCTCGCGCAAGGCGTCAGCCTCGCGTTGCAAGGATGCACCCTTTGCAAGAATATCGTGCGCGACGCCGGATGTGAGTCGCGGCATGTCACGATTGGGATGCGACGACGTGGAAAGGCCCTCCGCGAGGGCCCATTTTACGCCTGTGTCGGACGTGCGTTGGCCGTTCAGCAACTCAAGTGGATACCAACCGCCATCGGCAGGGTTGGTGTCGGCGAGCAGGCCGATGGTAGCCATCCCGTAAGAGTCGTCGACAAAGGTTTCAGCACCGGCAAACCGGATGTGCCATTTTTTGCCGACGTTGAGAATCGCGTAATCGGGAAGTGCGGACGCGGCCTCCGTTTGCAATTCTGCTGGCCACCGGATCGACAGATTCACCGGGTCAAGGTCGGCCAGCAACACACCGGAGCGGGCTTGCGCTGTCATGGTCGCCGGGGGCAGCTCGGGCCACCGTGGGAAAATAACCAGGTGCTTCGTGTGGGCTTGGTCCTGCGCCAACATGGCGAGTTGGGCAGTGATGGTGTCGGTGTGGCCGAGGGCGAGGGCGAGCCAAACTTGGGCGAGCGGGCCACCGGCGAATTGCTTGCGCCCGAGCGGGTGCAAGTTGCCGGTGGGGGCAGCGTCGCGGCCATCGATGGCGTTCAACCTGCGGAGATGTGCAAGCAGGGCCGGGATGGCTACGTCGTATTCAACGACATCTTCAGATGTCAGCGGCTCGGGGGAGGGAAATCGCTCGGCTTCGTCGAGGCCGATCCATTGATCCCCGGACGGAACCACCCGGAGCGAACGACCTGACGCGGCCTCGATCAATTCTGGCGTGTCGGTTTTGACCAGGACGCCGGCATGGATGAGCGCCCGCCATGCGGGTTCGGGATGGGAGAGGAGTTCCCGCAGCCGGACAATCGGTGCCGGTGTGGCGTCGAGACGGGAGAGAATGAACCGATGGAATGCTTCACTCAACGATAAGACCCCAGCGGACGAGATAGGAGATCACTTCGGCGGAACGAGTGGCCCGGTTGAAGCTGATCGTGTTGTTGCTGCCCAGCTCGATGCCCTTGGCGCGTTGGCGTTCGCCGAACTTGAGGGCAATGCGTGCAGACTTGAGCGTGGCCCCGGCAAAGCCATCACGCAGGGTGTTGAGGCCAAGGGTAGCAAAGGCGTCCTTCGATTTGATTGCGATCCGCGGAGCGTGCAATTGGGGAAGGGTGAAAACAATTTCCCGCAAAACGGCCGTGTGCCCGTCGTCCGCCTTGAGGACGAAATCAGTTTTGGTGAGTTCCTGAAGCTTGGTCACGATCTCCGCACCGGTGCCGGAAAAGAAATCGGCCTCACCGAGGCACGCCTCGGCAAACGCAGTGCGCATGAGGTCGCGCTCCTTCTTGATCGGGGTTTCGATTTCGAGCCGGCCGGTTTTGGTGTTGTAGGCAATGAAATCCTGCCGGGCGGGGCGGAAATTACGCGACTTGACCACAACCGAGCCCTCTTCGGTTTTCAGCTCGATCTCGGCCGTCATGCGGCGCTCGTGATAGACGATGAAATTGTGGGTGTTCTCGTCGGTGAAATGGTCGACATGGATTCTGTCGGTGCCCTTGATTTTCTCGAAGTGAGCACCGAGCTTGTTCTTAAATCGCAGGACGGCCGCCGGCAGATCGGCGATGGCGCGGGACTCCCGGCCTTTGTAGGTGACGAATTTATCGACCTTCGATGCGAACAAGTAATTGGTCGCGAGCGTGAACACGTCCGGTTCGTCAATTTGCAGGGTCAGCGCCAGCACCTCGCAGGGAAGGTCATGCAATCCGGGTTTCTCAACCTGGTTCTGTTCAATCGCGTCACTCATGAACTCATGGCCCTGCTTGGTGGAGAGGTCGTAGGCCTGGTAAAGCGTCTCGACCATGTGCTCGAATGGTTCGTTGCCGCGGGGAGGTTTTTTGAGGTAGTCCTTTAGCGAAGCGATCGTGACCGGCACGGGCGGATTCGGCACCGCCCAGCGTGCAAGGTGTCTCTCCAGCACGGCCTCGTGGCCGGCAAATTTGTCGAGAAAATGGTCGGAGTTGAAGATGCGGTGTTTGAGGATGGACATAGGTGGCGCAAAAAAACCGCGCCCGAAAATTCCGGGCGCGGTTGCTGGAAGTGACGTTGAGAAATTTCTTAGATTTTACTCATGCTTTCCTCAAGTGCAGACACTGCGCATATCGAGCGCAAATGCTGCGCATAAATTGTCCACGTGGACATTTTGGCGTCACGCCCGGACGGGCACTTTCAGCTTGGTTCGGATGTGCGCGGCCACGTCGGAAGGGTCATAATAGACGAAATGGCCCATGCGGTGATGAGGGATGAGCCGGCGGCGGGTCCATTCCCGGAGGGTGCGGATCGACGGCGGGTGGTTGGCCGGGAAGATGCCACTGACGCGGAGCGCGACAATGTCGATCAGTTGCGAGGCGAAGGGACCGGCAGATGCGGTTGGGTTCATACGGTTGGAGGCATGTCAACGAGGCCAAATGAAAAGCCCGCGCCGGGGCGGGCGCGGGCGATGGGGTGGCCGGATGGTGCTTCAGGTCAACCGGTGGCTGCCAGCGCGGGCCGGGGCTCCGGGAAGGCCAGCGGCGCGGAGTTGGCCGCGGCCTGCCCCACCGGCATGATATTGAAAAACGCCTCGGCCTCGGCGGGTGTCTTCAAGTCGAGGTAGTGTTTGCGGATGATGCGCTCGGAATTGCCGGCCTGCAACGCGGCATCGCCCATGGAGCGGAATTTGGCGACGTGCATCGAAATGAACGTGTGGCGCATGATGTCGTGGGACAGGCCAAACTCTTTGGCGATGCGGGCACGGTCCAGTTGGAAGCGGGCCGGCACGATGGGAAACTTCTCCAGCGGGTAGGCCCTCAGCCACGCGGCCAGGTTGGGCTGGATGGTGACGTTGCGCTTCATCTGGACCTTGGACACCTCGGGCTCGATCAGGACAACGCCCGTGTCGAGGCGGACATGCTCGGGCCGGAGTTTGGAGATTTCACCCGACCGGAAGCACGGGCGGATGCCGGCGAACAATGCCAGGGCGAAGAACGGCACGAACGCGCCGCCCTCTTGCTGCTCGACATGGCGCATGAGGGCTTCGGCTTGGACGGCAGACAGGGTGGCGGCGGAACCGCGGCGGTGTGCGATCCGGTGCATCAGGACCTTGGTCATGGGGTTGGTCGCAATCCAGTCCCGCTCCATGGCGAAATGGAAAAACGGGGCGAGGATGCCGCGGCGGTTGTTGGCCGTCTTCGGGGAGGCGTTGCCGCGCTGGCAGTGGGCGGTGATCTTCTCGCTGGAAAACTGGTCCAGGGTGACGCCGGGGAAATGGTCCTCGAAGGTCTTCAGGCCCCAACGGATGTTGTTGAGCTGCCTGAGGCCAAGACGGCCCTGGGTTTGCTCCTGAACCTTGGTGGCCAGGTAGTCCGCGAGGGCTGCGGGCAAGGGCCGGTCACGCTCGGGAGCGCGGTAGTTGGACAGGCCGAAATCGACGTAGAACGAGAGCGGCTTGGCGGCGGCAGCGAGCCGGCGAAAAACGGCCTCGGCCTCGCGGAGCTGGTCGTCCGTCAGGAACGTGGTCGCGGCGCGGATGCCGCCGGGGGCGGCTTGAAGCGCCTTCAACTCAAGGATGGACTTCTGGGTAGCGGCTTCCTCGCGGGTCGGGAAGTTGCGGCGGACGCGGATGCCGGCGAGGTAGCCGGAGACGCGCCATGAAATCACGCCGTTCCGGTTGTGGAAACGGGAGACGGCGAACGTGGTCTGGTTCATGTGTAGGTTGCCGGGTCAACTGGAAACCTAGCTCCTGAAATTTCGCCCACAGAGGGGAAATTTGCTGGTCAACGCAGGCAAGGATGCCTGCGCTACTTTGCGAACCTGTTCGGGGCCGGGTGGGGACGCCGGCGCCTTCGCCGCGTTGAGTTGGCCTGTCCCCCCGGGCTCGACGCGAGGTCGAGCCTTACCTTATACAAACAGCGCAGAAGACGGTCAGCATTTCAGATATTTCCAATTGAGCCGCTTGCCCTCGGCGAGCCAGGCGAGGGTGGTGCCGAGGCGCTTCCAGCGGGTTTCGGGGCGCTTTGCCTCGGTGAGCCATCCGATGTATTCGCGGCGGTGGCTGGGGCTGAACTGCCGGAAAGTCGCAGCGGCCGCGGGGTGTTTCCGGAGCGCGGCGGCGAGGTCGGCCGGCACACGCGGTGCAGTCTTCGTCTTGGCGTTCGCGGGGAGTCGGGCGGGAGCGCCGGATTCGTTGAGCTGCACCGCGGTCCGGAGCAGACGGAGCATCGTGCGGTCGGCGGGCAGGTCGGCGAGGCCGGTGATGCGGCCGAGGCAGCCCATCGCATCGTCCGTCTTTGCGCGATCCGGACCGGGCACGGTCTTCATGCCCTGATGCCAGAAACCAAATGCGCAATGCGCCTTGAATGCCGCGAAATGGCAGAGGATCCCGTGGTGGCCAAAGGAAGGCATGCCCCATTTGATCGTCTCGACCACAGCCGGGCACGCCTGATGCACGAGCGCGCGCAGGTGCCGCAGGACCGGCCGGGCATATTCCGCGGCATGGGCGATATAGGCGTCGATGCGGGGGTTGGCGGACGAAGTCATCGTGGACCCTTCTCTAGTTTTTCCGGGAGCAGCCTGTCGAACCAATCCTGAGTGGCGCGGCTCATCCAAACCGGCGTGTTGGGGATAACGCGCACCTCTCCAACGGACCTGCCAGCCGAAGGGATCGGCTCGCTCGGCTTTCAGCTTTACCTGAAAGCGACGAAAAAGGCGCGGCCGGGGGGCCGCGCCTTGGAAAACAAATCGAAACCGGCGGCTCAAACCGCCAGCTGCGGGCGGGTGGGCTCGGGCCAGTCGATGTGGAAGAACTTGCCGCGGGGCTGGTCCGTACGCTCGTAGGTGTGCGCGCCGAAGAAGTCGCGCTGGCCCTGGAGCAGATTGGCCGGGAGGCGGGCCGAGCGGTAGCCGTCGTAGTAGGCGAGCGCCGAACTGAACGTCGGCGCAGGGACGCCACACTCGGCCGCGAGCGCGACGACCTTGCGCCAGTTTTCCTGCGCCTTCTGCACGGTCTTGTTGAAATACGGGTCGAGGAGCAGGTTGGCGAGGTCGGGTTGGCGCGTGTAGGCTTCGGTGATTTTTTGGAGGAACACCGCGCGGATGATGCAGCCGCCGCGCCAGATCTGCGCGATCTCGCCGAAGTTGAGCGTCCACTTGTATTCCTTCTGCGCCTCGCGCATGAGCTGGAAACCCTGCGCGTAGGAGCAGATCTTCGAGCAATAGAGCGCGTCGTGGATGGCCTTGATAAGCGCGGTCTTCGAGCCGCGGTATTTTTTCTTCGGGCCTTTGAGAATCTTTGAGGCCGCGACGCGCTCTTCCTTTACGGCGCTGAGGCAGCGCGCGAAAACCGATTCCGCGATCGTCGGCGCCGGCACGCCCATGTCGAGCGCGCTGACCGAAGTCCACTTGCCGGTGCCCTTCTGGCCGGCGGTGTCGAGGATCACATCGACAATCGGCTTTTTCGTGACGGGATCCTTCTGCTTGAGGATGTCGGCGGTGATTTCGATCAGGAAACTGCCCAGCATGCCGGAATTCCACTCGGTAAAGACCGCGCCCATCTCGGGGGCCTTCAGGCCGAGGAGGCCCTTCATCAGCGCATAGGCCTCACAGATCATCTGCATGTCGCCATACTCGATCCCGTTGTGGCACATCTTCACGTAGTGGCCGGCGCCATTCTCGCCGATGTAGGCCGCACACGTCACGCCCCCGACGATCGGCTTGCCCGGGGCGGCGCCGCCGAGCTGCGCGCCCGTCTTCGCGTCCACCTTGGCGGCGACGGCATTCCAGATCGGCTCGAGTTCCTTGTAGGCGGCGCGGTCGCCGCCCGGCATGAGGGCCGGGCCGAAGCGTGCGCCCTCTTCGCCGCCGGAAACGCCGGAGCCGATGAAGCGCAGGCCCTTTTCCTTGAGCGCCTTTTCGCGGCGGATGGTGTCGGTCCAGAGGGCGTTGCCGCCATCGATGATGATGTCATTGGCCTCGAGCAGCGGGACCAGGCTGTCGATCACGGCGTCGGTAGCCTTGCCGGCCTGCACGAGGATGATCATCTTACGTGGCTTCGCGAGCGAAGCGACGAACTCCGGCAGCGTCCGGGCGCCGACGACCCCGCCGGGGGTGGCGGGATTCTCGGCCACAAACTTGTCGGTTTTCTCCGTCGTGCGGTTGTAAACCGTGATCTGAAAGCCGTGGTCGGCGATGTTGAGGGCGAGGTTTTGACCCATGACGGCGAGGCCGATGAGTCCGATGTCGGAGTGCGATTTTGGCATGGCGAAAGGGACCGGCATGCTGGCACGGCCGCCTGCAAATACCAATCCCAATCTGCCCCGGCGCCTCAGTGCCGGATCTCGGGTTTGCTGGGGAAGAAACCAGCGATCGCGTTGATCGCGGGGGTGAGGAAGGCCGGTTCGTTCCGCTCATAGATCCACTGGAACCCAACGACTATCAACACCATGACGATGATGCCACCGAGGACCAGCTTGTTCATCTGGGCGACATACCGGATCAGGATGATGGCGACGAAGACCAGCAGCAGCGCCAGGGCGAGGTTGACCCACACCCGGTGCGGCAACGCCTCGGCCTGTTCGATCACACTGGCGGCGAAGAGCAGCATCACCGCCACCATGCGCAACCTCCCGCCGTTTTCGAGTGAAAACGCCGGCCGCGCCCTGCGCTCCGCCGTTGCCAACGGCGCTGGCGCGCCCAAGCTCGCCCCGCATGGAGGCCAGCTCATCCACCCCGCCACGGCGCACCCAGCAGAAGAAGCCGAGCTTTCCCATCAGCCCCGGCCTGCGCTCCTACCTCCAGCGCGCCCGCCGCGAGCGCGAGCTACCGGTCACCTACGAACGCCTGCGGCATTTCGCCGAGTCGGCCCCGCTGCCCGATGCCAACGGCCGGCCCACGCTCTGGGAGACGGTGCTCTACAACCAGCTCGAGATGGAGTCGCTACAGGAGGAGCTGAAGCTGGTTTACGCCATTCTGCGCGTCGACGGTGACCTGTCGGTGATGAAGCACCTTTACATCGACCGGATCGACTTCTGCGCGTTCGGCAACTCGGCGCCCTTCCGCATCCGGATCGTCAACGCCTACAACGACAATCCCGACCATTTCTACGTGAAGCGGGCCGACGCCTCGCGGATCTACGGCCTGGAGCTGGAGCACCTGCTCTCGCCCAACCGCATGAACTACCTCACCTGCGGCGCCACCACCCTGATCGAGGAGCACATCGCGGGGATTCCAGGCAGCGACTTCATCCAGCGCTGGCTGCACAGCCGCGAGATCAAGTCGATCCGCCTCGCCAAGGAGCTGGTGAAATTCAACGAGCGCTGCTTCGTGCGCCTGCTGGGCGACATGCGCAGCTACAACTTTGTCGTCGTGGTCACGCCCGACTTTGAGGATGCCCAGATCCGGATCCGCGCCATGGACTTCGACCAGCAGTCCTACGAGGGCCGGATGAATTTCTACCGCCCGCAGTTCTTCAAGGACAACCGGCCGCTGGTGCTGTTCTGCACGAAGCATCTGCACCTCGAGACCGCCCGCCAGTACCAGCGCGAGGAACAGGTGCTCATGCTCCAGCGCCATGCGTCGAGCGCCGAGCGGATGAACCGGCTGCTCGCCGCCATGTCGGCCGACGAGCTGGCGCCGGTGGCGCACCTGCACGAACTGCGCGAATCGCTGGCGGCGCACTACCAGCGCCGCGAATACCTCGCCTGCGAATCGATGGGCGCCCTGGTGCGCGAAAACCTCGAGTCGATCCGCCGGTGCGTGGCCGATCCCTCGCTGGTGCCAACCACGACCGCCCTCGCCCCCGGAGCGGAGTGAGACGACGACACGCCAGGCTCAGAATCCGTTGATCAAGACCGTGGGAAAAAGACCCAGCAAAACCAACAGGACCGCAGCGACGACCAGCGTAAGAGCGGCGGCGAGCGGCACGCGGACCGGGGCGGCGCCCTCGGCGGGCGGGGCGACCAGCGCCTGTTTCAGCACCGCGAGATAATAGTAAAAGGCCACGGCGCTGAGCAGGATTGCCAGCACGGCGACCCGGCCGACCGGACCCGTCGCGCCGCCAATCTCGCCGGTGGCGCCACCAATGCTCAGGGCGTCGGCAAAAATGTAGAATTTGCCGAAGAAACCGGCCAGTGGCGGGATGCCCGCGAGCGACAGCACAAACACCAGCAGGCAGCCGGCCAGCAGCGGCGACCGGCGGTGGAGACCGGCGAGGTCGGTGATCCGCTGGCAGCCGCCGCGGCCCTCCAGCACGGCGATTACTCCGAACGCCCCGACTGTCGAGATGCCATAGGTCGCGGCATAATAGAACAGCGGCGCGAATCCGGCCGAGCCGGCGATCATGACCCCGACCAGCATCACACCGGCATGCGCAATCGCCGAGTAGGCGAGCAAGCGGCGGATGTTGGTCTGCGCCAGTGCGGCAAAATTGCCGACCAGCAGCGAAGCGACGGCGAGCAGCACCACCACCGGCAGCCAGCCCGGGCTGATATATTTGGGATTGATGTGGCCCGCAACGCTTCCGAGCCCCGGCCAGAGCAGGCGGACGAAGAGGGTGAGCCCCGCGAGTTTGGAACCGGACGCGAGCAGCGCGGCGGACGGCGTGGGCGCGCCCTGGTAGGCGTCCGGCGCCCACAGGTGGAACGGCGCGGCGGCGGCCTTGAAGCCGAACGCGACCAACACCATGGTCAGAGCCACGAGCAGCAGCGGCTGGGGATCGTGTTTGGCCAGCACGGCGCCGATGGCCGGCAGGTCGATCGAGCCGGTCAGCCCGTAGAGCAGGCTGAAGCCGAACAGGAGGAAGGCGGCGGACATGCCCCCGAACAGGAAATATTTCAGGGCCGCCTCGGCGGATTCCGGCCGCGCGTGGTCAAACCCGACGAGCACATAGAGTGAAAGGCTGGCGAGCTCGAGCGCGAGAAACACCAGCAGGAGCTGCTGGGCCGCGGCCATGAGGGTGAAGCCCACCGTCGCGAAGAGAATGATCGCGATGTACTCGGCCGGATGCCGGAGTGGCGCCGTGCCGGTGGCCACCCCGAAGGTGAGGAGGGTGAGCAGAAGCACGCCGACGCGGGCGGCGACCGCCAGCGGGTCGAGCACCAGGACGCCGCCGAAGACGGAGCCGGCATCGCCCACCCGCAGATTGAGGCCGATTGCGGCCACGACCGCCAGGGCGCCGATCGCGACCGCGCTGCGCAGCCGGGATTCCCGGCTGTGCTTCCGGAAAAAGAGCAGGTCCAGTCCCAGCACGAGCAGCGCGCCGAGGACGAGCGCGGCCTCGGGCAGGAGCGCGCGGGCGAGGCCGGCGTAATCGGGCGGGTTCATGGCGTGCCTCCCTTCAGCACCGTTTGGAAGAACGGCGACTGCAGCGCCGGCGTGATCCAGCCGAGCAGCAGGTCGGGCTTCAGTCCGATGAGAATGGTGGCGCCCAGCAGCAGCACTGTGCCGAGCTTCTCCGGCAGCGTGATGGGATCAAGGGGGTGGGCATGGTCGGCGGGTGCCGGACTTTCGCCGGCGGTCTCCACCTTGCCGAAGAACGAAACCTGGATGGCCCGCAGGGTGAAGGCGGCGGCGACGAGCACCCCGACGGCCGCAGCCAGCGCCCAGATGCGCGAAGTGGTCCACACGCCGATCAGGATCGTCAGCTCTGCGGGAAAGCCGCTGAAGCCGGGCATGCCCATTGAGGCGAGGCCGGCGAGGACAAAGGTCACGGCGGCAAATGGCAGCAGCCGGTGCAGCGGCAGCAGGCGCAGGTCGGCGAGTTTCCGTGTGTGGGTGCGTTCGTAGACCATCCGGCCCACGACCGCGAAGAGCAACCCCGCGATCACGCCGTGGGAGAACATCTGCAGCACCGCGCCGCTGGCGGCCCGGACATTGGCGGCGGCGAGACCGAGCAGCACGAAGCCCATGTGGCTCACGCTGGAGTAGCCGATGACGAACTTGAAGTCGTCCTGCACCAGAGCGACGAAACCGGCGTAGAGGATGCCGATGATGGCGAGCCAGGCGATGCACGGCTGCCAGAAGGCGAAGCCGATCGGGAACAGCGGCAGGGCGACGCGCAGGCAGCCATAGGCCCCGAGCTTCATCACGACGCCGGCCAGCAGCATCGAGGCCCCGGTGGGCGCGGCGACGTGGCCGGTCGGCGCCCAAGTGTGAAAGGGAAACATGCCGGCGAGCACCGCAAAGCCGAGGAACACGAGGGCGAACATCGCAATCTGCTCACCCCGGGTGAAGCCGGCGGCGGCAGTAGCCAAGTCGGTGAGGCCGAAACCGTGCGACCCGCCCGCCGCGTAAGCCCAGAGCACGCCGAGCAGCACCAGAGCGCTGCCCGCGAAAGAGTAGAGCGCGAGCTTCATCGCGCCGTATTCGCGGCGGGTCGAGCCCCAGTTCGCGATGAGGAAATACTTCGGCACGATCGCGATCTCGTAGAACACGAATAACAGGAACACGTCCGCGCTGAGGAACACGCCGTACACCCCGCCGATCAGCGCGAGGTAGAGCGCGAAGAACTCGCCGGTGCGTTCCTTGATGTTCCAGGAAAAGAGAATGCCGGCCGTCGCCGCCAGACCCGTCAGCACGACAAGCGTCAGGCTGATGCCATCGGCCGCGAGGTGGTAGCGGATGCCGAGCGTGGGAACCCAGGGCGCGTCCACCAAAGTCTGGACGGCGGCCGCGGGCACGAAATGGGCGGCCGCGGAAAGCGTAAGTCCCCAGGCGGTCACGGCCGTGGCGAGAGCCACCCAGCGCGCGGCGGCGGCCGAAACCCGGCCGGCGAGCAGCGCCAGTAGCGCGCCGGTGAACGAGACGTAGATGGTGCAGGGCAGCGCGTTCATGGCAGGGTGGTCCACGCGGTGACCAGGGGGTTGAAGAGCCCGGCGAGAATCTGCGGCAGCACGCCGAAGAGGAACATCAGCCCGATCAGCGGGGCCAGGCTGGCGAGTTCGCCGGCCGTGAGATCGCGGAAGCCGGCGGTGCGGGCGGTGGTCGGACCGTGGAAGACGCGCTGATAAAACGTGAGCAGGAAGATGGCGGTGGCGAGCAGGCCCAGCGTGGCGAGGGCGCCCACCGCCGGGGCGAGGCCGAACACCCCGCGAAAGATGAGGAACTCGCCGACGAAGCCGTTGAGGCCCGGCAGGCCGAGCGAGGAGAACAGCGCGATGCCGCAGAGGCCGGCGAAGACGGGGGCGGCGGTGCGCACCCCGCCAAAGTCATTGAGCCCGCGTTGTCCGCCGGAGCGCGTTTCCAAAATGCCGACGCAGAAGAACAGCGCGGCAGCGGAGAGGCCGTGGTTGAACATCTGCAGGAGCGCGCCGCTGAGGGCGGAGGGGCTGGCCGGTGCGCCCGCCCCGAGGGCCGAGGCGGAAACGGCGAAAAGCGCGAGCAGGCAGTAGCTCACATGATTGACGGACGAATAGGCGACCATGCGCTTGAGATCGGTCTGCTTCATCGCGGCGAACGCCCCGAACACCACCCCCGCGAGCGCGAGCCAGATCAGGCACGGGGCGGCGGCATGCAGCTGCGCGGGGAACAGCGGCCACAGGATGCGCAGGAAGCCATAGACACCCATCTTCGACATCACGCCGGTCAAGAACATCGAGGCCCCGGTCGGTGCCTCGGCATAGGCCGCCGGCAACCAGGTGTGGAACGGGAAGAGCGGCACCTTGACGGCGAGGCCGAGGAAGACGCCGACGAAGACAAAGGTGGCCAGGCCCCCGAGTGCCTTCGCCAGCGTGCCAGCGGCGCCGAGCTGGGCCAGCTCGACGAAGTCCAGCGTCCCCACGGCGGCATAGATCGCGGCGAACCCAAGCAGCATGAACGCGCTGCCGCCGATGGTGTAGATGACAAACTGGTAGGCCGCACGGGTGGCGTCCGGACCGCCCCACAGTCGGATCAGGAAATAAGCGGGCACCAGGCTCAGCTCCCAGAATACAAACCAGAGGAAAAAGTCCTGCGCGAGGAAGACGCCCAGTGCCGCGCCCTGGAGTAGCAGGAACAGCGCAGCGTAGAGCCGGTGGTCGCGGACGTTGCCCGATCCGGCAGCCAGCGCGGCGGGGCCGACGATGCCGGTGAGCAGCACGAGCAGCAGGCTCAGGCCGTCGAGACCGAGGTGATAGTGAACGTGCAGCGAACTGATCCAGTCCCGGTTTTCGACCAGCTGCAGACCGGCGCGGGCGGGCTCAAACGAGCCGAGCGAAAGCAGGCCGAGCACCAGGGTCGAGAGGCTGAACAGCAGCGCAAGCCCGCGGGTGGTGCGTGCCCCGGCGTTTTTCAGCAGCAGGAGCAGCAGCGCCCCGGCCCACGGCACGAAGATGATGGCGGAGAGGAGCAGGTTCACCGGACACCTCCCAGCACGACGATGAGTACCAGCACCACAAAGCCGATCGCGAGCGTGCGCAAGTAACCATGCACCTCGCCCGTCTGGAGGCGCGAATAGCGCTGCCCAGTGCCGCGCACACCCTCGCTGAACGAATCGAAGCCGCCGTTGAGACCATCCTCATCGACGCTGCGGTTCACCAGACCGGCAAACTCGCCGAGAGACCCGAGGAAGCTGACAAGGCCGCCCCAGACCCGGCGGTCGAGGAAGTCGGCCAGGGCGGCGGCATAGGCGTTGAGTCGGAACACCGTGGCGGCGTAGAACTCGTCGAAGCCCAGGCGGTCCGCCAGCGCGGCAAAAACTCCGGGCATCGCGGTCTGGAGCGGATCAGCCGCCTCAGCCTTCTGGCGGAGACGGCGGCCATAGACGGCCCAGCCGAGACCGAGGCCGGCGCCGACGAGAATGATGGAGAGGAGCATCAGACCGCCACCCTCGAAGATGGAATGCGGCTCAATCGCCTTGCCGGTCAGCACCGATTGCAGCCAGGGCCACGCGGGCGTGCCGAGGAAACCGAGGACGACGGCGCAGATGGCGAGCAGCACGAGCGGGACGGTCATCACGGCGGGGTTTTCGTGCGCGTGCTCGGCTTCGTGTGAGCGGCCGTGGCCGAAGAACACCTCGGCCATCAGCCGGGTCATGTAGAAGGCGGTGAGCACGACGGCGGTGAGGCCCATGTAAAGCGGGAGCTGCGAGACGTCCCATTCGTGCGCGGCATGCAGGATGCCCTCCTTGCTCCAGAATCCGGAGAAAACAAAAGGAAAGCCAGCGAGCGCCAACATGCCGGCGGTGAACGCGGCGAAGGTCACCCGCATCCGCAGCCGGAGTCCGCCGAGTCGGCGGATGTCCTGCTCGTGGTGCGCGGCATGGATGACGGAGCCGGCGCCGAGGAAGAGCAGCGCCTTGAAGAAAGCGTGGGTCAGCAGGTGGAAGATGGCCGCGGCCGGCGCGCCGACGCCGAGCGCCAGCATCATGTAGCCGAGCTGCGAGACAGTCGAAAACGCCAGGATGCGCTTGATGTCGTTTTGCGCGACGGCGATCACGGCCCCGAGCAGGGCGGTGATCGCGCCGATGAATGCAACCACCGTGAGCGCATGGACCGGCACATGTTCGAGCAGCTGGTCCGCCGCCATGAGCGGGTAAACGCGGGCGATGAGGAAAACACCCGCAGCGACCATGGTGGCGGCGTGGATCAGGGCGGAAACGGGCGTCGGGCCCTCCATGGCGTCGGGCAGCCAGACGTGCAGCGGGAACTGGCCGGACTTGCCGACCGCACCGCAGAAGATGAGCAGCCCGATGGCGGTCGAAAGCGCGAGACCGCCGGCCACCGTCGAGCCGGTAAGCCCCGCCAGTACCCCCGTCTCAAGGCAGCCATGGCCGCCGTCGTAGAACAGGAGCGTCTGGGTGGAATTGTAGAGCCAGAGCATCCCCAGCAGAAAGCCGAGGTCGCCGATGCGGGTGGTGATGAAGGCCTTTTTCGCGGCGGCGGCGGCCGAGGGCTTGTGGAACCAGAAGCCGATGAGCAGATACGACGCGAGGCCGACCAGCTCCCAGCAGACGAAGAGCAGCAGGAGGCTGTTGGCGACGAGCAGGCCGAGCATCGCGGCGGCGAAGAGGCTGAGGAAGCAGAAGAAGCGGGTGAAGTTCGCGTCCTCCTTCATGTAGCCGAGGCTGAAGATAAAGATCAGCGTCCCGACAAACGTGACCATCACGAGCATGAGCGCCGTGAGCGGATCGAGGAGCAGGCCGAGGTCCACCGTCCGGTGGCCGAGGTCGAACCAGACGAAATTGAAGACGGCGTGCTGCGCGGGATTCACCAGCGCGCCGTTCAGCGCGAGGCAGGACAGCACGAAGGCGACGGACATCGCGGCGATGGCGCAGCCGGCGGCGAGTTTGCGGCCGCCGCGCGGGGTGAGCGCGCCGATGGCGGCGGCCAGGAGCGGCAGCGCGGGGATGAGCCAGACAGATTGGACCGAGAGCGTCATGGGTCAGCCTTTGAGGCGGGTGGCTTCCTGCAGCCGGATGCTCCGCTGGTGGCGCGAGATCGCGATGACGAGGGCGAGGCCGACGGCGGCCTCGGCCGCGGCGACGGCGATGGAGAACAGGACGAACATCACGCCGGCGCTGTGGCCGGCGTCCGGGCCGAAGCGCCAGAACGCAATGAAGTTCAGGTTGGCGGCGTTGAGCATGAGCTCGATGCCGAGGAGGACGAGGATGGCGTTGCTGCGGACGAGCGCGGCGGCGAGCCCGAGGCAGAAGAGCGCGCTGGAGAGCAGGAGGCAGGCGTTCAGCATGCTCATGGCTTGTCCTCCTTGTCGGTCGCCGCGGGATCGGTCGCGGCGATGACCACGGCGCCGATGAGCGAGACCGTCAGGATCACCCCGACCACCAGGAGCGCGGCGACCTGCGGGCCCATCAGATCCACCCCGATATCGTGCACGGAAATCTTCGGCGCCTCGCCGGTGGCGGTCGGAAAATGCGACCGGAGCATGGTGGCGCCGAGCACCCCACCCACGAGGCCGGCCGCCAGCAGACCCGCGGCGGCGCGGGCGAAGGTGGCGGGCTCGACATCGGCGACGGAGCCCGCCGAGCGCCGCGTCAGCAGCACGGCGAACAGCACGACCATCGAGATGGCGCCAACGTAGACCAGCAGCTGGGCGAAGGCGACGAACTGGGCGCCGGCCCAGAGGTAGAACGCGGCCACGCCGGCCCAGCTCAGCACCAGCAGCAGGGCGCTGTGGATGAGGTTGCGCAGCAGCATGGCGACGCCGGCGCTGGCGACCATGAGGACGGCGAGAAAGGCAAAAGCGAAGGTCATGGCGCGTAACGGTAGGTGCGCGGGGCGACGCCGGCGCTCAGCCGGCGGCCGATCAGGAAGAACGGGATGACGATGACCGCGACGCCGATGGCGTAGCGGACGGCCTGCAGCGGCAGCCCGGGCCACGCGGCGCTGAGATGCCAGAAGGCCGCGTTGCCGAGGTTGATCAGGGCGAGCGGCACGAGGAACTTCCACGCCAGCCGCGTGAGCTGGTCCATGCGCAGGCGCGGCAGGGTCGCGCGGATCCACATGAACAGCAGGATGAGCAGCATGAGTTTCGCGCCGAACCAGAGATAGGACGGGATGACCTCAAGAACCGGGAGCGGCGCCTGCCAGCCGCCGAGGAAGAGGGTGACGCCCAGACCGCTCAGCGCCATCATCCCGAAATACTCGGCCATGAAGAAGAGCGCGTATTTGAAACCGGAATACTCCGTCAGGTGGCCGGCGATCAGTTCGCTCTCGGCCTCCGGCAGGTCGAACGGCGAGCGGTTGGACTCGGCCAGCGCGGCGATGAAGAAGATGACAAACCCGGCCGCACCCCAGGGCGACAGGACAAACCAGCGCGGGATGAAGCCGAACTTCCAGCCGGCCTGCGCCGCGACGATGCCCGTGGTCGAGAGCTTGCCCGCCAGCATGACCACCGGCACGACCGACAGCAGCAAGGGCAGCTCGTAGCTGATGAGCTGGGCCAGCGCGCGCATGGCGGCGAGGAGGGAGTATTTGTTGTGGCTCGACCAGCCGGCCATGAACACCGCGAGTTCGGTGCCGGCGCCGGCCGCGAAGAAGAAGAGAACCGCGGCGTCGAGATCCACCGACACGAGGTTTCGGCCAAACGGGATCACGGCAAACGTCATCAGCGAAAAGGCCACCAGCACGACCGGGGCGAGGAAATGCAGGACCTGGTCGGCGTCGCGGGGGACGATGTCCTCCTTGGTGAGCGCCTTGATGCCGTCGGCCAGCGGCTGGCCGAGGCCGAAAACGCGGCCCTCGGTGAACGGCAGCCACGGGAGGCCGGTGCGGTTGGGGCCTGGGCGGTTCTGGACGCGGGCGATGATCTTCCGCTCGAGCAGCGTGAGCAGGGCGAAGATCGTGGCGAAAACCAGGAGGATCGTGAGGGCCGCGAGCAGTCCGGCCACGACCCAGCGAATGGGTTCCGGAAACCAGCCGGTGATGAAATCGCGCACCAGCAGCGGAACGCGCTCCAAGAAGGAGTCGGTCAACGGGGCCGGGGCGGTCATGCGGTGGTCGGCGGCTTGGGGGCCTCCGTGCCAGGCACGGCGGGCGATTTGGGAGCGGATGGCGCGGTCGAAGCAGGGGCGGCCGGAGCAGCCTTGGCGGCGGCCGCCTTGGCCGCAGCGGCGGCGGCCGCGGCTTTGGCCTTTTCCTCGCCGGCCTTGCGGTCGGCGGCGAGCCTGGCGTCCACTTCCGCGGCCTCGGTCGGATGAATCTGCTGGTAGTAGGTGTTGGGCTTGGCGAGCTGGCCGCGGTCCAGCAGCAGGGCGTTGAAACGCTCAGGCGTGGCGATCTCAAACACCTGGTCCATCTTGATCGCATCAAACGGGCAGACCTCGACGCAGATCTGGCAGCTCATGCAGACGGAAGTGTCGATGTCGAAGACGGCGGGGAAGAACTGCTGTTTGCCGGCGGCGTCGGGTTTCTTGTCCTTGCTCTTCTCGATGTAGATGCACTGCGGCGGGCATTCCTTCTCGCAGATCTGGCAGGCCACGCAGCGGAGGCTGCCGATTGGATCGTTCGCGGCGTCGGCCACGAGGAAGGGAAAATTGCGGTAGTTTTCGGGCAGCTTCGTCCGCTCCTCGGGATACTGGGTCGTGGTGAACCGCGCCGGATCATGAAAGCTCCCCACGAGATTTTTCGCGGTGACCGCCAGACCTTGGATGATGCCGGAGCCGAGCATGGGATTAAAAAACTGAAACGCTGAAAAACTGAAAAACTGACATTAAGCCAGCGGGCGCCAATCGCCCGGATAGGGCCGGGCGAGCGAGCGGTTGGATGGTCGAGGAGGGTTTCATGTCAGTGTTTAAGTCTTCCCGTCAGCGGTCGACCTCGCCGAGGACGATGTCGATCGAGCCGAGGATGATCACCGCATCGGCGATAGTGTGGCCAAGGCACATGTCCTCGAGCACGGTGAGGTTGACGAACGAGGGCGGGCGGATGCGGTACCGGTAGGGGTTACCAGTACCGTCGCTGATGAGGTAGAAACCGATTTCGCCCTTGGGACCCTCGATGCGGCCGTAGGCCTCGCCGGCCTTGGGGCGGAAGGCGCGGATCTTGGCCTTCGAGTCAAAAATGGGGCCGGCCGGGATGTCGCGCAGGGCCTGCTGGAGGATTTTGACCGATTCACGCATCTCGAGGATGCGGATCATGTAGCGGTCGTAGGTGTCGCCGTGGTCCCCGAGCGGCACGCGGAACTCGAAGCGCGAATAGAAACCGTAGGGCTCGGCCTTGCGGAGGTCGTAGTCAACGCCACAGGCGCGGAGCATGGGGCCGGTGATGCCGGCGCTGACGGCGAGCGCGGCCGAGAGGCGGCCGACGCCCTGGGTGCGGGCCATGAGGATTTCGTTGCCGGTGATGAGCGCCTCGTACTCGTCGAGGAACCGCGGATACTCCTCCGTCACCCGGCGAGCGGCATCGAACCACGCGGGGGTCGGATCCACCCGGCAGCCGCCGAAGCGCTGGTAGTTGCACATCATGCGGGAGCCACTGAGCGACTCGAACAGGTCGAGAATCTTCTCACGCTCGCGAAACGCATACATGAGCGGCGTGCCGCTGGCACCGGCATCCTGGAGCAGGAACCCGGCGAGGCAGGTGTGGTTGAGCAGGCGGGTGAGCTCGGCGAGAATGACGCGCAGGTATTCGGCGCGGTCGGGCACGGCCTGGCCGGCGAGCTTTTCGACGGCGAGGGCGTAGGCCCAGTTGTTCGTCATCGAGCAGAAGTAATCCAGCCGGTCGGTGTACGGCATCGACCCGAGGTAGGTCGTGTTCTCGCCCAGCTTCTCGTGGTTGCGGTGGAGGTAGCCGAAGACGGGCTTGAGCTTCACCACGGTCTCGCCGTCCAGCGTCACCATCATCCGGAAAACCCCGTGGGTTGAGGGATGGTGCGGCCCCATCGAGACCTCGAGCAGGTCGCCGTGAAACGCGTCGTGCACCGCGCGCACATGCGCACCGGCGAGCGGAGCCAGCGGACTGGAAGGGCTTTCGATCATGGTTGCGGGGCCTCCGCGGGTGGCGGTGCGACCGGGGCCGGCGCCGCGGCGGCGGCGTGCGCCTTCGCGCGGACCAGCACCTCGTCGTGCGCCGTCGGCTCCCACTCGTAGTCGTCCGGCTCGACGTAATCCTTGCGCATCGGGTGGTCCTTGAACTCGTCCCACATCAGGATGCGGCGCAGGTCGGGGTGGTCGGTGAAGACGATCCCGTAGAGGTCGAAGATTTCGCGCTCCTGAAACTCGCAGGCACGCCAGACCGGAGTGAGCGACGGCAGTGCAACCTGGTCAGTGCGGTTGCCGGTGCGCAGGCGGATGATGACCGGACCGGTTTTCAACGCCATGGAATAGAGGTGGTAGACCGCTTCCAGATAGCCGGGCTGGATGCGCTTAGTCTTCTGCTCCACGATCTTGGGCGCGCCGCCGGCGGGGTCGGGTACGGAGACCTTGGTCGTTTCCACGATTTCCTTTTCCGGCCAGTCGACGCCGGTGGCGTTGGAACAGTAGTCGAGGCGCAGGACCGGATCATCGCGGAGGAACACCGCAATCGCCCGGGCGTTCGCCGGGTCGAGCAGGAGCGAATGCTGGCCGGAAGCACCGGGATTCACGACCAGCGTCACCGTCGCCCCGGGGAAGCGGGCGAGGAGGCGGTCGCGGATCTGTTCGGGTGTTTCCATAGTGCGCGGCGAAGGGTCAGGGCTTGTCCGGGCGGACGGGCGCCGGCGGCTGCCAGATGTCGGGATTCTTGGCCGGCTCGAGATCATGTGCCCCGAACTCCGGCACGGGATACTCGCAGGGATTGTCGGGCTGCTTGTTCCGGGGCACGTCGGGGCCGGTCAGCTTTTCGCCGCGCATTTTTTTCTGCAGTTCCATCAGACCGTGGAGGAGCGCCTCAGGCCGGGGCGGACAGCCGGGAATGTAGATATCCACCGGAATGAAGCGGTCGATGCCCTTGAGCACGTTGTAGCCCTGCTTGAACGGGCCGCCGGAAATGGCGCAGGCGCCCATGGCGATGCAGTATTTCGGCTCGGGCATCTGGTTCCAGAGGCGCACGACCTGCGGAGCCATCTTCTTGGTGACGGTACCGGAAACGATGAGCAGGTCGGCCTGGCGGGGGGACGGCCGGAAGACCTCGGAGCCAAAACGGGCGATGTCGAACCGCGCCATGGAGGCGGCGATCATTTCGATGGCGCAGCAGGCGAGGCCGAACTGCAGCGGCCAGACCGAGCGGCTGCGGCCCCAGTTGTAAACCTCCTCGATGCTGGTCAGCAGGATGCCCTGCCGGCGCAGCTCGTCGCGATCCTGTCGGGTGATGACGGGGGTGTCGCTCATTTCCATTCGAGATGGCCGCGATGCCAGGCCCAGACGAGGCCCTCGGCCAGCAGCAGGATGAAAACGAGCATCGCCAGCAGCGCGCCCGCCGGCAGGCCGGTAAAGGCGACGGAGAACGGCAGCAGGAAGACCACCTCGACGTCAAAGATCAGGAAGAGTATGGCATACAGATAGTAATGCGCCTTAAACTGGATCCAAGAGTCGCCCGTGGGGGCGACGCCACACTCGTAGATGGAGTTCTTCAGGGCCCCGGGCTTGGCCCGCTGAAACACCCGGGCCCAGAGGGCGGCCACCCCGATCATCCCCAATGGAAACGCCAGCGCGACCGCGAGGAAGAGCAGAAGAACGGCGTTGGGGTGTTCGGTCATGACGGGGTCAATAGATGCAGTGTGGAAGTGTCATAAATGGCAATATCTGCGTAGCAGCACAATGGCGAAACCCGACCATTTTTTGCCAAAAACCGGTCGTTTTTAGCCAGTCGGCGGGCCGGATGGAGGCCCGGCGGCGGTGGAAAAACCGCCCCGGATGGCGCAATTGAGCCAGGCGGAGACACCGTCGGCATAGTGTTCCTTCTTCCAAACCGGCAGGCGCGCCTTGGCCTCGTCGATGATGTAGCGGCAGGCGCCAAACGCCCCGTCGCGATGGGCCGCCGTCACCCCGACCCACACGGCCAGATCTCCGAGTTGCAGGTGACCGGTGCGATGGACGGCCAGAGCGGCCACCAAGTCAAATTTTGCGCAGGCTTCTGCGAGGATGCGGGCGCCCTCCTTTTCCGCGAGGCCGGCATAGGCCTCATATTCGAGGGAGAGCACGGGACGGCCGTCGTTGTGGTTGCGCACCCAGCCCTCAAAGGTCGCGCAGGCCCCGGCGTGCGGATGCGCGAGGGCGTTCCGGAGCACGGCTAGGTCGATGGGTTGGCTGGAAATCTGGAAACTCATGGTGAACGTCAGCCCCCGGCCACCGGTGGAATGAAAACCAGTTCGACCCCGTCGGTGAGCGATGCATCCCACGGCGCGAACTCCCCGTTGATTGCCACCCGCAGGCGGTCGGCCGGGAGGGTAAAGCCGTGGCGGGACCGCAGTTCGGCATAGAGTTCGCCCGCCGTGGCTGCGGCGGTGGCGAGGGTCTCCTGCCCCACCCCGCGCTGCTCGCGCAACAGCGCGAAGTATTGGATGCGGACGGTTTTCATGCCCGAGTTAGCCACAAAAGGGCACCCGGGGCACAAGCACCAAAATCGGAGGTGCGCCAACCAAGCTGCGTTTCATCAGTTGAAAACAGACCGCTTCGCAGTCTTTGGCTTTGTGCTGTTTGTGGCCACGTATTCAGCCCACACGATAGTCACGCTTTCCGCCGGTCTTCTCGATCAGGCGGACTTCCTTGATGACGATGTCGTGGCTGACGGCCTTGCCCATGTCGTAGAGTGTGAGCGCGGCGACGGTCGCGCCGGTGAGCGCCTCCATCTCGACCCCCGTCTTGGCGTGGCAGGCGACCCGGCAGTGAATCGTCACGTCGATGGCGCCGGCGGCGTCGGCAAGCCCGGGCTTGAGTTCGAGCTGGCAATCCTCGAGCGGCAGCGGATGGCAGAGCGGGATGAGGTCGCCGGTGCGCTTGGCGGCCATTACCCCGGCGAGGCTGGCGGTCTGGAAGACGGGGCCCTTTTTGCCGATGATTTCATGGTTGGCGATTAGCCGGGCGAGTTCGGGGGGCAGGTGGACAACCGCGACGGCATGGGCGGTGCGGGCGGTCGGGGCCTTGCCGCCAACGTCGACCATCGCGGGCTGGTTCTTGGCGTCGAGGTGGGAAAGCATGGCGCGCACTCTGGCGCGCCAACCTCCAAGATTCAACGCCCAACATTCAACGTTCAGCGTTGGGCTTGGCCGGAAATCGCCCGGTCGGTCAGCGTTCCTTTGGTGGCACGCTTCGGGAGAAGCGGGAACTTGAACGCAATGCGGTCGCCCACCGAAAGGGGACCGGCCTTCCCGCTCACTCCCAAGCCCAGAACTGCGCAACGGTGCCGGCGGGAACTTCGGCGGGGCCGGGCGGCAGCTCGACGAAGCCGTCGGTGCCGACCAGCTCCGCGAAATCACCCGAGGTGTTGCAGGCGACGGCCGTGGCCGTGCGGCGGCCGTCGGGCGCGGTGGCGAGTTTCACGGCGTTGAAGCGGGTGAACTGTGCGTGTCCGGGAACGGCGTTGGCCAGCGCCACCCAGTCGGCGCGGGCAGGCGCGGCGCCGAGCATGTGGGTGAGCGCGGGCAAGACATAGCGGTGCAGGCCGATGCAGGCCGACACGGGGTTGCCGGGCAGCGCAAAAACGGGCGTGTGGCGCGGGCTGACGCCGAACCAGAACGGCTTGCCGGGGCGCTGGGCGATGCCGTGGATTTTCTTTTCCACGCCGAGCGCGGCCAGCGCGGCGGGCACAAAGTCGAATTTGCCCTTGGACACACCGCCGGTGAGCAGGACCACATCAAACTCCGCAATGAGGCGGCGCAGCGACGACTCGACCTCGTGCCGGAGGTCGCGCAAGTGAAACCGTTCCACGCGCGCGGTGAGCCCGCTGGTGAGCAGGGCCGCGCGCAGGGCGTAGTCGTTGGATTTGCGCACCTGGTGCGGTGCGACGGCCGTCGAATCCACCTCGACGAGCTCATCGCCCGTGGCCACGACCGCCACACTGGGGCGCATCGCCACCGGGAGCACGGCCGCGCCGCAGGCGGCGGCCACCGCGATCTCGCGCGCGGTCAGACGCACGCCGGCGGGAACGATGGTGGCGCCGGCGGTGTAATCCGAGGCGCGGGCGTGGACGCACTGCCCGGGCCAGGGCGCAACGGACAAGGTCACCCCTTGGGTGGCTTTGTCATGGGCGGTCTCCTCGTGAGGCACGACGCAGTCGGCGCCGGCCGGGAGCACCGCGCCGGTCATAATTTCAACGCACTCGTTGGGCTCGCGCATGGTGAGCGGCACCATGCCGGCCCCTTGGGTGCCGATGATGCGGAAGCAGCGCGTGCCCGCGGTCCACGCGGCGCTGGCGAGCGCAAAGCCGTCCATGGTCACGCGGTCGAACGGCGGCAGGTCACGGTCGGCCTTGATCGGGGCGCGCAAGACCCGGCCGTGCGCCTGGAGCAGCGGACAGTCCTCGGTGGGCAGGACGCGGCTGGCGGCAAGGATGATGCGCTCGGCTTCGGCGGGGGTGGGCAGCATGGGCGGACGGGCGATGCGGGAAAAGTTGGGCGACGCGGCACGCGGTGGCCAGCGCGCATTTTATGAACCGTATTTTGGTATGGACGCCACTCCACTGGCGTCCGCGGACGGCTCGGAGAGCCGCCCCTACCCGCAGGCAAACAGCCTTGTCTCCCGCATTGCGCAAGCCGATCCTCGGCCGACCGCATTCGCAAGCCACACCGCGCAAAACTAATTAATCCCACGCGATGCTTTTATCCGAAAAGATTGTAATGATCGCAGCAGGCATTCTCGCTCTGCCATTGTTCATCATTGTCCACAACGTTTTGAATAATTGTTGTGTGCAGCATGCGTGGAAATATTGCCGGAAGAAAAATTACAAAGTGCAAAAATGGAAGTGTGACCCGGAATTCGATGCGTCAGGTAAAACTGAATTTAGCGTTGTTGCGCTTGATTGTCTTGATGGGCAGGGGCAGCGGCGATTGGTAAAGTTGTTGGTCTGGGTTTTTGGTGTTCGCAAGTTGCTTAGCGATGAAAAGTGGCCTGAGTCGCAGGATGAAAAAGCTTCGCCGTCTTTACACGAACCTATGACCGAATGAGCGACCTCCGCGACCAGTTCAACCGTCCGCTGCGCGATCTGCGCATCTCGGTCACGGACCGGTGCAACTTCCGCTGCCCCTACTGCATGCCGGCGGAGGTGTTCGGGCCGGGCTATGCGTTTCTCAAGGATCCGCAGCTGATGACCCTGCCGGAAATCGTCCGGATCGCCCGGGCCTTTGTCGCCCTCGGCGTGGAGAAGATCCGCCTGACCGGCGGCGAGCCGTTGCTGCGGGCCGACGTGCCGGATCTCGTCCGCGCGCTCAAGCAGGAGCTGGGCGTGCCCGATGTGGCGCTGACGACCAACGGTTGGCTGCTCGAAAAACGCGCGGCCGAGCTGCGCGCCGCCGGCCTCGACCGGATCAACGTCTCCCTCGACTCGCTCGACCCCGCTACCGCGGGCCGGATGAACGGCCTCGGCTTCTCCACCGACCGCGTGCTGCGCGGCATCGCGGCCGCCAGCGCCGCCGGCCTCGCGGTCAAGCTCAACATGGTCGTGCAGCGCGGCGTCAACGACGGCGACGTTCTTCCGCTGGCAGAGTTCGCGCGGGCGCGGCGGCACACGCTGCGGTTCATCGAGTTCATGGACGTGGGCAACACCAACCACTGGTCAGCCACGCAGGTGGTGCCGGCCCGCGAGATCGTGGAACGGCTCGCGGCGAAGTGGCCGCTCAAGCCCGTCGGCCCGGCCTACCGCGGCGAAGTGGCGGCGCGCTACCGCTATTGCGACGGGGCCGGCGAAATCGGGCTGATCTCCTCCGTCACCGAACCGTTCTGCAGGGACTGCCACCGCGCCCGGCTCTCGGCCGACGGGAAGATCTACACCTGCCTGTTCACCGCGCTCGGCTGGGATGTGCTGGGCGCGCTGCGCGCCGGGGTGGACGACAACGAGCTGCGCGCCTATGTCGGCCGCGTCTGGGGCGGCCGGCTGGACCGCTACAGTGACGAACGCGCTGAGCTGCTCGCGCGCGGCGAACTGCGCCCCAAGGTCGAGATGAGCTACATCGGCGGCTGAGGCGGGGCAGGATTTTGCTGGGAATACGGTCCATTCTCACCACCGACCCCCACGAACATGTCAACTATTAGTTGACGTGTTAGTGGGAAGGGAACCCATTCCCTAGAGGGTTAATCAGTGGTGTTTCAGGTTCCGCGGCCGGATCCCCGACCGACCGCTCAACCAAACTTTCCCGAGCGCGGACTTCAGGCGAATTTCTTCAGCCTGGCGGCCACCTCGGCCCGCAGACGGTCGAGATGGGCCAGCGTGAAGGCGGCGACGTCGAGGGCCGGATCCGCCACCAAAGGGGTCAGGTCCATCGCCCAGGTGATGCCGGCGAACGCGTCGGTCGCGTGCGAAGTGTGGAACGTGGCGTGGGCGGCGCGGCGACCGAGCGTGGCCAGGTCGTAGCGTTTGCCGCCGGCAATCTGGGAATCGAACACCTGGAGCAGCTCCGCCGCGAGTGCGGGCCGGCGGCCGGAGTCGAGCGCGATTTTGTCCGTCTCCGTGAGCCAGTCGAGATCGCGCCAGACCTCGCAGCCCAGCACGCGGCCGGGCCGTCGGGCCGGCGGCAGCGCCCGCAACGCCTCCAGGCAGCGCAGGAACACAGCGACGTGCGTGTCGTGCTTGTCGGCCGGATTGTGAAGATAAACCACCGCCGGCGAGCAACCCGTGAAAATCTTTTCCAAATCAGCCTGCACCGCGGCCGAACCGGCGGTCTTCACATCCGCACTCGGGTGGGCGAGCTGGATCTGGATCGCGTAGCCGCCGATTTGCGCGGCGCGGCGTTGCTCGGCCCGCCGCTCGGCCTGCATCTGTACATCCGTCTGACCGGCGTACGGGCCGGTTCGCGGCGAACCCGCCCCGTCGGTCACCACCACACCGCCAAAACCGCGGCCGGGGGCGTCGAGACAGTCACAAATGCCCGCGTGGGCCATGATTTCGATGTCGTCCTGGTGCGCGGCCACGCACAGGTGCGTCACGCGCGCGAGCGCGGCCGCCGGCTCGGCGCCGTCCGGCACAAACACATCGGCCTCAGGGGAGGAGAACTTCATCGGCCCGACACTGATGACAGGATTTGCCGCGGATAAAAATCAAAATCACTCCCGCTGCCGGTACCGCACCGCACAATCAGCCGGCATCCGAAAGTGCTGCCGATTCCAAGGCTTACCGTCCCACGAACATGTCAACTATTGGTTGACGTGTTCGTGGGACATCGGCGGGAAGACGGTTGGCGATGATCAGAATCCGCCGCGTTGGGCGGGCGGCAGTTTGGGTCGCGGACTCAAAACAGCCGTTCGGGATATTCGCCCTGAGTGACGAGCGCGGCGAGCGCCGCCTGCACGCGCGGCCGGTCCTCGCGGTAGGTGACGCCAAACCAGGTGGCGGTCGTCGGCAGCACCTGCACCTCGGCCGCACCGGTCGCAATCTGCTGCGAGACCGCCTCCGGCAGGTAAAACTCGGCCTTCAGGGGATTCGGCAGAGTTTGGTTTTCCGATGAAGGCGGGGTGCCCCCACCCCGCTGCCCCGAATCGCGGGGTGAGGGCACCCCGCCTACATTAATCGCCAGAAAATCCGCAAACTGCCGTCCGAGCGCCGGAAATATTTCCGGCGTGAAGGCCCAGCAGTTCATCGACACGGTCTCGTCGCCCGTAAATTCGCCACCCAGGCCGACTGCTTCGCGCCGGATGCCCGTGCGCTCATCCACCCGCGCGAGCCGGCCGTCTGCCCACACGGTGCAGAGGCCGCGGGCCACCGCCCCGTGTTCGGAAAGCGTGTCCGCAAGCCGGTAGCCGGCCATCGCAAACAGCGCGGGGCCATTTTGGATTTTAGATTTTGGATTTTGGATTGCGGTCAGAAATCCGGCCAGCTGCACGAAGGCATCGCGGCCGAAAAAGTCGTCGGCTCCAATCACCGCAAAAGGTCCCGTGACCGCCTCGCGGGCGCACCAGACCGCATGGCCGGTGCCCCAGGGCTTTTCGCGTCCGGCCGGCAGTTGGTAGCCCACGGGCAGTGCAGCCGCCTCCTGAAACACATAGTCGACGGCAATCCGGCCGCCATATTTCGCCCCGACCTGCGACCGAAACACATCCTCGAAATCGCGCCGGATGACGAACACCACCCGCCCGAACCCTGCGCGCAGCGCGTCAAACACCGCGTAATCGAGGATGGTTTCGCCCGACGGCCCGACGGGGTCCACCTGTTTGAGCCCGCCGTAGCGGGAGCCCAGGCCGGCGGCGAGCACGAGGAGCGTCAGTTCCATGCCGTCAAGATGAAGCCCGTCGCGGGCCCGCACGCAAGCGGCGGTTTACGCGGACCGCAAAGTCTGGTTGAGTGCGCCGCCCCCGCCGCCGTAGTGTGCCGTCGTGAATGCGCTGCTCCCCATCGCCCTCCCGCTTCTGATCATCGCCGCCGCTTTGGGACTTATGGCCTGGGTCGCTAAGTGGAGCCGGAGCAAAACCAACGAGAACTTGGGCCAGCTCGCCACCCGGCTGGGGCTCGTGCTTCAACCGGCGGTGGGCTGGACGAAGGCCGCCCGGGTGACAGGCACGCTGCACGGCAAGCCGGTGGAAATATTCACCTATGCGACGGGCAGCGGCAAATCCCGCGTCACCTGGTCGGCGGTGAACGCGCGGCCTGCGGCCACCGGCGGGCTGACGTTCACATTGAACAAACGCGGCCTGGGCACCAAGCTGACCGAGCTGCTTGGGAAGCAAAGCATCAAGACCGGCGAGAAGGCATTTGACGACGCCTGGCACATCGCGAGCAATCAACCGGAGTTTTTCGGCGCGGCGCTGCTGCCGGAATTCTGCGCCAAGCTGGCGGCGGCGCGGCTTGTCGGTCGGCGCGGCGCGTTTGAACTCAAGGCCGGCATGGTGCAATACGCCGAAACTGGCAGCTTCCTCGACCCCAAGCGCACAGCTCGGTTCGACGCGCTGGCGGACATCGTGTGCGACCTGGCCGACATCGCCGAGGTGGCTGCAGCCCGGGCCCACACTGCATGAGTCCGGCCGCACACCACGCCGGACCGGTGCTGTTTTTCGACGGCGAATGCGGGTTGTGCCAGCGACTCGTGCGGTTGCTGCTGCGCCTCGACCGGCGCGGCGCGCTGCGGTTCGCCCCGCTGCAGGGACCAACTGCCCAGGCTTATCTGCGGATGCACGGGCTCCCGGCGGACGACTTCGAATCGCTCATCTTTGTGCCCGCGTGGGCGCGGCGCAATGAGCGCGCGTATCTGCAGCGCACTGACGGCGCGGCCGCGGCGTTGCGCGTCTGCGGCGGTGCCGCGCGGGGGCTGGCTTGCTTCTCGCTCCTGCCCCGATCCTGGCGGGACCGGGGCTACCGACTCGTCGCTCGCTGGCGCCACCTGATCTTCGGCCCCTGGCGGGACCGCCCGCTGGCGCGGCCCGAATGGGCGGAACGGTTCTGGCCTTGACGGCAACCGGTGGATTCAACCGAAAAACCGCAGCAGGATGACACGGAGTTCACAGAGAGCGGCAACAGAGTTCACGGAGCAAACGTCTGAAACAATCCCAAGTGGCTGCAACCATTGCTTCAGGCGGGTGACAGAAAGACCTCTTTCGCCGTTCGATGTATTTCTCTGTGCCCTCAGGTTTTACTTCCGTGGTCTCCGTGACCAACTGCTGATTCTAAAGAGGATCAAATCCGTCTGCCGTTGACGCAAACGGTGGCCCTGCGACGATGCGGGGTGTCGCCTATGTCCGCCCATCCGTTGTTTTTCGCGGCCACCACCACTTCCGAGATCACCGCCAGTTTCTCGTGGGACTATATGTGGGCCGTGCTCAGCATCGTGCTGATCGACATCGTGCTGGCGGGCGACAACGCCGTCGTGATTGCGCTCGCGGTGCACACGCTGCCGCCGCGGCAGCGGCTGGCGGGCATCGTGGTCGGCTCGGGCGCGGCGGTGCTGCTCCGGGTCGGTTTGACCTTTGTCGCCACGCGCCTGCTCGCGGTGCCCTATCTCATGCTCGCAGGGGGCGCGCTGATCGTCTGGATCGCGTTCAAGCTGCTCCGGGACAATGAGCGGTCGGACGCCCCCGCGGGCGGGGCGAACCATCTCTGGCAGGCGGTCTGGATGATCCTCCTGGCCGACGTCACGATGTCGCTCGACAACGTGCTCGCGGTGGCCGGGGCGGCGGGCGGCAATTTCGGCCTGCTGGTGTTCGGCCTTGCGCTGAGCATCCCGCTCGTGGTGTTTGCGAGCAACCTGCTCGCGAAGCTCATGGACCATTGGCCGGTGGTCATTGATCTGGGTGCTGCCCTGCTGGGCAAGGTGGGCGTTGGGCTGATCCTCACCGATCCGCACCTGGCGCAGTGGCTCGGCCTTGGGGTCGGCGTATTCCACGCCGTTGAATGGGGCGCGGCGCTCGCGGTGCTGGCCTACGCGCGCTGGCGTCGCGCCCGGGCGGGCCGCCGGGCGGTTGACACCGGCGGGCCCACAGTTTGAAACGGACCCTGCCCGCATGATGTTTCCCCGTCCCATCTTCCTGGCCGCGGCCCTGCCGCCCGCCAACCCGCCGCCGGTGGCGCAATCCCCTGCGGTGGCGGCGGTCGACAAACTTCCGACGGAAACCAGCCACGTGCTCAAGGTGTTCGTGGACTGGCTGCAGAGCTGGTTCCCCTCGGTGCCGAAGGAAAGTTATCTGATCCACTGGATTGCTTGCGCCCTCATCATCCTTGCCGCCATCCTGCTGCGCCGGTTGATCACGAACATCTGTTTCAACCGCCTGAAAAAGCTGGCGGCGAAGACCAAGGGCACGCTGTACGACCGGCTGTTCCCGGCGCTGGAAACCCCCGTCGCCACGCTGGTGATGATCGAGGGCATTTACGCCGCCCTCACCGTCCTGCCACTGACCGCGGCGGTGGATGCGTGGCTGGCGGTCGGATCGGAGGTCGCGGTGGAGGCGGTCTGCCTGTGGGGGATCATCAAGGCGGGCGGGGCGGTGCTCGACCATCTCGCGGAGGTCACGCACGAAAAGCAGCCGGGCGTGGCGGCGTTCATGCCGTTGATCAAGAAAACCCTTTTCGTCCTGGCCGTGCTGGTCGGCGGCCTGATCATTGCGCAGAGCATGCACTGGCCGGTGGAGTCGTTCCTCGCCGGCCTCGGCATCGGCGGCCTCGCGTTCGCCTTCGCCGCGCAGGATACGCTCGCCAACCTTTTCGGCTCGTTCGTGGTCGTGATGGACCACCCGTTCCGCGTCGGGGAATTTGTGCGGATTGGTTCCGCCGAGGGCCGCGTCGAGGACATCGGCTTGCGCTCGACGAAGATCCGGACGTCGGCGCGCACCCTGATCATCATCCCCAACAAGTCGGTCGCGAGCGAGTTCATCACCAACTACACCCGCATGGGCCAGCGCCGGGTGGACCAGACGATCGGGCTGACCTACGACGCCACGCCGGAGCAGCTGCAGGGCATCCTCGAGGATATCCGCGTGATCCTGCGCAAAGATCCCGGCGTGCATCCGCAGACGATCCTGGCGAATTTTACGACGTTCAATGAATCGTCACTCGATCTGCAGCTCGTGTATTTCACGTCGGATCCGGAGTGGCCGGAGCATTTTGCGGTGCGCGAGCGGGTGAATCTGGCGATCATGCGGGCAGTGGCGGCGCGCGGGATGTCGTTCGCGTTTCCGACGTCGGTGATGCACCTCGACGGCCCCGTGGCCAAGCAGCTCGCCGAGCGGAAAAGCTGAGCGCGGTCAGCAGTTAACTGTAGCCGGGGTCGCTGACCCCGGGGATTGGGATTTCGATTTTCAATCCCCGGG
>CAIQQB010000149.1 GCA_903873805.1 uncultured Opitutia bacterium
ATCGCGGCGGGCAGGTGCTTCGGGTCGGAATTGATGGCGAAACCAAAGAGCGTGAGCTGGAGCAGCGGGATGCCGACCATCATGCCGAAGGTCGCACGGTCGCGCATCATCTGGATGAACTCCTTCAGCACGACGGCCCAGAAACGATGAAAGGCAAAACGTTTCATGGTCGAGGCCCCGGCCGGTGGAGCGCGTTGTCCCCAACGCGCTGGCTGAAATATGGGGACGCGACGCCCCCGTCGCGTGGGCTTGGTCCGCGGCCGCAAATCCCTGCGCGCCCGCGCAGGGCTGCACAATTCTTGTAGCCCGCCGCGGGCGCGGCGGGACCAATACAAGTGGCTCGCAATGTGGGCGGGGTGCCCCCACCCCGCATCATCGCGCAGCGGGGTGAGGGCAACCCGCCTACATCAGAAAGTCGGAGGCATTCACGCCGCCATGCTGGCTCCGCCCTCATTTGAAATTGTCCTCCGCCCCGTCCATCAGGCTGATGAACACGTCTTCAAGGCCCGAGCGCACGGCCGTCCAGCTATGCACCGGATCGCGCACGGCGGCGATCGCGGCGTCCAGCCGGGCGGCGTCCCGCCCGCTCACATGGAGGGTGTTGCCGAAGGCCACCACCTGGTCCACGCCGTCGCGCCCGCGCAGGGAGTCGGCCAGCACGGGCAGGCCCGGACCGGTCACGATCCAGGTCGTGAGCTTCGCGGTGGCGATGACCTCGTCGACCGTGCCGCGGGCGAGGAGGTGACCGTAGGCGAGGTAGGCGAGGCGGTGGCAGCGCTCGGCCTCGTCCATGTAATGCGTGGTGATGAGCACGGTGAGGCCATCGGCGGCGAGCCGGTGGATCTCGTCCCAGAACTCGCGGCGGGCCTTCGGGTCGACGCCAGCGGTCGGCTCGTCGAGCAGCAAAAGCTGCGGCGAATGGATCAGACACGCGGCCAGCGCGAGCCGCTGTTTCCAGCCGCCGGACAGCTGGCCGGCGAGCTGGTGGCTGCGGTTTTGCAGGCCGAGACGCTCCAGGCTCCGGTCCACCGCAGCCCGGCGGTCGGGCAGATCGTAGATCCGTGCAATGAAGTCGAGGTTCTCGCGGATGGTCAGGTCCTCATAGTAGCTGAAGCGCTGCGTCATGTAGCCGACGTGAAGCCGGATGTCGCGTTGGCCGGTGCGCAGGTCGAAACCGAGGCAGGTGCCGGTGCCGGCGTCGGGGGTGAGCAGGCCGCAGAGCATGCGGATGAAGGTGGTCTTGCCGGAGCCGTTGGGGCCGAGGAAGCCGTAGATTTCGCCGCGCCGCACCTGGAGGTCGATGGCGCTGACCACGGTCTTGGCGCCAAAGCGCTTGGTGACGCCGGCGACGTCGATGACGAGATCCGTCGCAGTCATCGGGGCATCACGGCGGGGGCGCCACGTCCACCGGCTGGCCGGGGTGCAGCTCCCGCGCGACCGCCGGATCCACCGCGGCCTCGACCATGAAAACGAGCTTGGACCGGTTGTCGCGGTTGTAGAGGACGGGCGGGGTGTATTCGGGACTTGGAGACAGATAGCTCACCCGGGCCGGGATGGGCGCAGCCCGGCCAGGCACGGTCACCTGCACCGTGGCGCCGGCCCGCAGTGCGGCGAATTCCGCCTCCGGCACGAAGAACCGCACCTTGAGATTTTCCGGCGGCAGCAGCACCACCACCGGGGCGGCCGCCCCGACGAATTCGCCCGGCCAGTACAGCGTGTCATAGACCAGTCCGGCCCGCGGCGCGGCCTGCGTCTTTTGCGCCACGCTCCAGTCGGCGTGCTCGACCGCAGCCCGCGCCGCGGCCACATCGGCCTCGGCGGCGGCGACCGTATCGGTACGCCCGCCGAGCCGGGCCGTGGCGAGCTCGGCCTCGAGCTGGGCCACCAGCTTCAGGTTGCCTTCGTGCGCCAGACGGGCCCGGTCAAAATCCTCGTCGGCCAACACCTGGGTGTCATGCAGCCGGGTGACGCGCACCAGCTCACGGGCCGAAAGGTCGGCAGCGGCCAGGGACTGCGCGAGACGGGCCTCGGTCGCGACGAGCTCGCTCGGTCGCGCCCCTTTCCCGAGATCGGCCAGGCGGGCCTGGGCCGCCGTCAGCTGGGCGGCGGCCTGGCGCTGCGCCGCCTGTTCGGCTGCGCACTCCAGGGTGAACAGCGGTGCGCCGACCACCACGGTGGCACCCTTCGCAACTGCGAGAGTATCGAGCCGCCCGGCGAGCGGCGCGGCGACATAAACATATTCACCCTCAAGATAGCCCTGCCAGCCGGCGGGCGCGGGCGGCGCACAGCCGGTCAGCAACGGAGCGAGCAAAAGAAGGGGCGCAAGGCGACGCATGGCCCGATTCTGCACCGGCCGGCGCCGGCTCCAAGAGGAAAACCGCCGCCCGGGTCGATTAGGCGGACCCCGGTTTGCGGGGCCGCACCAGCAGGAGCGTGCGGTCGTCGTTGCGCGTCGCCACAGGGGCGAACTTCCGCAACTCCCGCTCGACCGCCGCCGTGACTCCGGCGAGCGGATTCCCGGCCTGCTGCTGCAGCACCGCGGCCAGCCGGTCACGGCCAAACTCTTCGCCCGCCGGGTTCACCTCCTCGGTGATGCCATCGGTGTAAAGCGCCAGCAGGTCGCCCGGCTGCAGCGTCACCTCGCCCTCCACCAGGGTGCGGTCAAAAATCGGTCCCGCATCAAAACCCAGCGCGAGGCCGCCAGCCGGCAGCAGCTCGGTCGCCGTCGCCCCGGCCCGGAGCAACAGCGCCGGCTCGTGCCCCGCCCGCACATAGACGAGCCGGCGGGTGTCGAGGTCGAGAATGCCGTAGAACAGCGCGATGAAGCTGCCGCGCGGCATGTCGCCGTGCAGCGCGCGGTTGACGCGCCGGACCACCGCCGCGGCGCTCGGCTCGCCGGTCGCGCACAGGCGCAGCGTGGCGCGGCAGGCGGCCATCATGAGCGCGGCCGCCGCGCCCTTGCCCGCCACGTCGGCGATGACAAAGCCCCAGCGCCGGTCGGTCACCGGCAGCACGTCGTAATAGTCCCCGCCGATGTGCGCCGAGGGCTGCGCAAACGCCTCGATCTCCACCTCGCCGATGTCGGGAAAAACGTGGGGCCGCAGGTGGTGCTGCACCTCGCCCGCGAGGCGCAGGTCGCGCTCATGCCGCTCGCGCTCACGGTCCTCCGCCTCCTTGCGCGCGGTGATGTCGGTGATCAGGCCCTCGTGGTGCGTGACCTTGCCGTTGGCGTCGAAACGCACCACCGTGTGGTCGTCCACCCAGCGCACGGAGCCGTCGCGGCAGACGACGCGGTATTCCTGGGTGTACTCGCGGTGCCGGGCCACCCCGTGCGCGGCGACCTCGGCGAGCACGCGCTCGCGGTCACCGGGATGGGTGATGTGCTTGAAGGTCAGCCGCCGGCTGGTGAAATCCTCCGGGACGTAGCCGAACTGCCGGATGCTGGCCGAGACAAACGCGACCGGCCACTCCGCCTCCGCCAGCCAGAGTACGACCACCGAGGGCGACCGGTCCACGATCCGCTCCAGCTCCTCGCGGCGGCGCAGCGCCTCCCGCAGGCTTTCCTCGGCGGAACGCCGCTTCGTGATGTCGAGCAGCATCGCAAACTGATGGGTGACCCGGCCGACCGGATTACGCAGCACCGCCACCGTCAGGCTGCCCCAGACCGTGCGGCCGTCCCGGTGCAGGTAGCGCTTCTCCATCGTGAAGCTGCTGCCGGCACCCCGGTGGAGCGCCGCCGTCAGCTCGTCCTGCTGCGCGCGGTCATCGGGATGCGTCGCCGCGCGGATGTTTTCGAAATCCGAGGCCTCGGCCGACGTCAGCCCGATGATTTCGCAGAAGCGGCGGTTGAGGTGGTACACATCGCGCGAGCCGTCCTGCCCCCATTCCACCCAGCTGATGCCGATCGGGGCGTGGTCGAAAAACAGGCGCAGCTGCTCGTGGATCTCGTGCGCCCGCGCCTCAGCCGCCGCCTGTTCGAGCCGCGCGCTGGAGCTCTCGGCCTCCATCAGCCGCGTCACATCCGTGCGCAACGCGAGATGGTACTGCGGCCGGCCGTCGGGCCCCGGCAGCGGCACGATGGTGCTCTCAACCCAGTAGGGGTGGCCGTCCTGCGCCCGGTTGCAGATCGTGCCGTGCCAGACCTGGCCGGCGTTGATCGTCTTCCACAGGCCGGCAAAAAACTCCGGCGCATGGACACCCGACTTGAGGATGCGGTGATTCTGGCCGACCAATTCTTCGCGGGTGTAACCGGAGACCCGGCAGAACTGGTCGTTGGCGAAAACGATGACCCCTTGGGCGTCAGTGATCGCGACGATCGCGTGCTCGTCAATGGCGCGGCGAATCCACTCGAGATACGCGTGCTCGTCTAAGCCTGGCAGGAGGGAGGGGGGGACCGCGTCGGACATGGCTGGGTTGGGGAGGCGCAGCCTGAAGCATCACCCGGGCCACCGCCAGCGCAGAATCGGGGGGAACGGGGCGACCCGCCCTACCCTTTGACCGCGCCGGCCGTCACGCCCCTGACGAGGTGGTGTTGCAACGCGACATAGACGGCGAGAATCGGCAGCGTGACCAGCACCAGCCCGGCGAAGAGCATGCCCTGGTCGCTTCGGTACTGCGCGGTGATCGCGAGATTGGCGAGGCCGAGCGGCAGCGTGCGCGCCGCCCCGGCCGGGTCGCCGCCAACGAGCATGAACGCGAAAAAATATTCCTTCCAGATGCCGATGAACTGGAACACCGCGACGGTGACCAGCCCCGGCCGCGCCAACGGCAGCATCACGCGCCAGAACGCGCCCGCCTCGGAGCAGCCGTCGACCACCGCCGCCTCGTGCAGCGCGCGCGGCAGCGTCTTGAAGAAACCCGCGAGAATGAAGATGGCGAACGGCAGGCCGTTGGCCGTGTAGACGAGAATCAGGCCCAGGCGCGAATTGAGCAGCCCGAGCCCGCGCAGCTCAAAGAACAGCGGCACCATCGCGAGCTGCGCCGGCAGCATCAGCCCCGCCAAAAACAGTCCGAACACCACCCGCCCCAGCGGATGGGCGAAGCGCGCCAGCGCATAGGCCGCCATGGAGCCGAGCAGGGTGATGAGCCCGACTGACACGCCCGTCACGAGCACGCTGTTGAAAAAATAGTCGCCGAACCGCGCCTCGTGCCAGGCGCGCGCGTAATTTTCCGGATGGAGCGCCCCGGCGGCGGGCAGCGCAAAGGCGTCGTTGAAGATCTCTTGGTCCGACTTCAGCGACGAAGACGCCACCCAGACCATCGGCAGCACCACCCACAGCGCGTAGGTGGCGAGGATCGCAAACAGAAAGACCCGGGAGATTTTCATCGGAGTTGACCCACGAAACACCCGAATCGACACGAAAGCTCAAACTTCGAAAACTCGTCGGACCCAACCTCGGGCCGAGCCATGGTCGCAGGTGAATGTTGGCATGACTTGGTTCCGTCGCCCTGTGCGTGAGCGCAGGGAGCATTGGTCCCACTCGACCAGTCATCCCGCCGCCCATGCAGCGGGCCACCCCGGGGGATTGGTCTTTCGTGACCTTTCGTGTATTTCGTGGGCATAGTCACCGTTCCACCGTCTCCCGGCGCAGGGCGCGCATCACCGCCACGCTGCCGAGCAGCACCAGCCCGAACATCACCACCGCGACCGCCGTGGCGCGGCCGATCGCAAAATCCTGGAACATCGTTGAGACCATCAGCGTGCCCAGCGTGTGCGTGCCGCTCGCCGGCGCCTGCGAGGTCAGCAGCCAGACCAGCTCGAACGCGTTCAGCCCGCCGATGACGAGGAACACCGCCGACACCACCAGCACCTCGCGGATCAGCGGCAGCGTGATGGTGAAAAACTGCCGCGCGGGCGACGCGCCCTCCAGCTCCGCCGCCTCATAGAGCTCCGCCGGGATGCCCTGCATCGCCGCGAGGTAAAGCACGAGGTTGAAGCCGCACGCCATCCAGAGGTAGATCGGGATCAGCGCCGCGTAGAGGTGCTCCTGCGACAGCCACGCAAAACCGTCGAAGCCCGCGAAACCCAGCTTCACCAGCGCCGCGTTCACCAGGCCGCCGTGCGGGTTGTAGGCGTTCATCCACAGCAACGCCGCCGCGATGCCGCCGAGCAGGTTGGGAAACAGCAGCACGACGCGGAACGCATTCGCACCCCACACCCCGCGATGGATCAGCGCCGCAAACAGCAGCGCCGTCGGCACCACGACCAGCGCCGGCACGGTCATCAGGTACAGGTTGTTCCGCAGCGCGAACCAGAACGTGTCGCTCTCCAGCAGCAGCCACTTGAAATTGAACAGCCCCGCCCAGGTCCGCGCCCCGATCCCGTCCCAGCGCGTGAACGCCCACGCCAGCGCCGCCACGCCCGGCAGCATCACGAACGCGCCATAGAGCAGCAGCGCCGGTCCGACAAAGCCCAGCGCGAATCCGCCGCGCAGCGGCCCGAGGTGGGTCGCGTCGCCATTGCTGGAAAATGGGGGGCGGGCGCCCTCGCCCACCTCGGCAACGCGACGGGGGCGTCGCGTCCAAAAATTAATTCGATCCCGCAGCTGCGCCCACCCCAGCCAGCCCGCCAGCACCGCGACCGCCAGCGCGAGCAACCCGGCCGCCAGTCCGTGCCGCACGTCCACGCGGTCCGGATCGGCAGCCCGCGCGCGGTCCGTTGCGGCGGCCGCCTCAAGCAGCTCGGCAAACCCGCGCGGCGTGAGCCGGCCCGTCGTGAGCAGCTGGCTCCCGTCGATCAGCGCCTGCCGGAGGGCCGGCGGCTGCAGCATCGTCTGGGGCATGTTGAACGCCGCCCGGGCCTGCGCGATCAGCGCCACCGTGTCCTGCATCGCCGGAGAAAACGCCGCCGCCGGCACCCCGCGCACCGCCACCGGCGAGTCCGCGCTCCGCACAAACGCCTCCGCCCGCGCCCGCGAGGTCAGAAAGCGGAGGAAATCCACCGTCAGCCGTTCGCGCTCCACGTTGCCGGTGGCAAAGACGAAAAAGCAGTCGCTCCCGGTCTGGATCGTGGTCGGGTCGGCCGCGCCATCGGGAAACACCGGAAAGTTCATCGCCCCCAGCTCGAAGCCGGCGGGGATCTTGCCGCGCATCTCGTTCACGAACCACGAACCACTCACGGTCATCGCCCCCTTGCCCGCGAGAAACGCCTGCTCCGCGCCGGTGAATGTCTCGCCCTCCCAGCCCGGAGCCAGCTCGCGTTGCGTGATGCGCTGGAGCAGCTCCGCCGCGCGGACATACCTCGGATCGAGGCGCGCATTCGCAGCGGTCGGGTCGGAGAGCGCGCGCCAGGCGTCATCGCCGAGGAGATTGTGGCTCGCCGCCCGCAGGAACGCATCCGGATAAAGCCAGCGCGTGCCCGGCAGGCTCAGCGGCACGAGTCCGGCGGCGCGGATTTTTTCGCCGAGCGCAAAAAACTCGTCCCAGGTGCGCGGCACCGTCCAGCCGTGGGCGCGGAACAGCGCCTTGTCGTAAAAGATCGTCCAGCACGCGTAGGTGAACGGCAGCCCGTAGACCCGCCCATCCACCCGCCAGCCGTCCAGCGCACCCGGCAGAAACGTGTCGCCCCAGCGCGCGTCGCCCTCCCAGTTCCGGCCGGCCAGCGCGGCCGAAAGGTCGAGCACCCGACCCGCGCGGATGAGGACGGGCCAGAGCAGCTCGGATGTGAGCGTCGCGTCAGGCGGATGGCCGTCGATCACGCGCACCCGCACTTGGTCGGCGATGCGCGGATCGCCGTAGAGGTTGACCTTCACGCCCGGCCGCAGCGCCTCGAACTGCCGCGCCGTCTCCTCGTAAAACGCCGTCCCGTAGCCGCCGCTGAAGACCGGAATGTCGAGGGTCACGTCCGCCGCACGGACAGTGACCACAAATGCCCAGAGAAAAAAAGTGCCCAGCAGGCCCCTCCAGAGCCGTAACCGCGGCGCCGGCGGGCGACGGGGTTGTAAGCTGGGCTTGCATCTTGCGTCCGGCATTTTCACGGTTGAGCCAACTCCGTCCAACGGAGTCCTTCAACCTTCAACTGCTCCCCGCCCATGTCCAAAGCCGCCCCCGTCCCCGCCAAGTCCGCCGCCGTCGCCCCCGCGACCCACGCGCGCGACAAGAACATCGACCTCGCCCTCTCCGCGATCACGAAGCAATTCGGCGAGGGCTCGATCATGCGCCTCGGCAGCAACCAGAAGATGAAGGTCGAGACCCTCTCCACCGGCTCGCTCGCCATCGATCTCGCGCTCGGCGTCGGCGGCCTGCCCAAGGGCCGCATCATCGAGATCTACGGGCCGGAGTCCTCCGGCAAGACCACCTTCTGTCTCAGCGTCATCGCCGAGGCCCAGAAAAAGGGCGGGCTCGCGGCGTTCATCGACGTCGAGCACGCGCTCGATCCGAAATATGCCCGCGTCGTCGGCGTGAAGCTCGACGACCTCCTCGTCTCGCAGCCCGACTCCGGCGAAGACGCGCTCAACATCATGGAGACGCTCATTCGCTCCAACTCGATCGACGTCATCGTGCTCGACTCCGTCGCCGCCCTCATCACCAAGGCCGAGCTCGACGGCCAGATGGGCGACATGACCATGGGCAGCCAGGCCCGCCTGATGTCCCAGGCCATGCGCCGCCTCACCGCCGTCGTCAGCAAGACGAACTGCGTGTGCATTTTCACCAACCAGATCCGCGAAAAGATCGGCGTGATGTTCGGCAGCCCC
>CAIQQB010000150.1 GCA_903873805.1 uncultured Opitutia bacterium
CACGTTCACGTGCGGCTTCGTACGCTGGAACTTTTCCTTCGACACGGCAGTGCTCCTTCTAGGGGGCCCTCGCGCCCCGACTCGACACCACGCCCGCCCAGCGGGAATGGCCTGGAATTAGTGACTCTCAAACCCGCCGGCGCCTTCGGCCCGGCCTCATTCTGGTGCCCACGTCCGGGATCGAACCGGAGACCTCGTCCTTACCAAGGACGCACTCTACCGACTGAGCTACGTGGGCCTAACCCTGCGTCCTGCCAGGGATTTCGCCCTGGCCTCAAAATCCTGTCCCTCGCCGTCACCCGTCGCCGCGATCGGCTGGAGCGGGTGATGGGAATCGAACCCACGCCATCAGCTTGGAAGGCTGAGGTTCTACCATTGAACTACACCCGCCCGATCCCCCGCCGATCCGCCCATCCGGGCCTCGTCCCACGCTCTCCTCGGACTCCCCCCTCCGCGCCGCCGGCCCGTCACCGGGAACCGGTGACGTGGTGGAGGGGGAAGGATTCGAACCTTCGAAGGCATAAGCCGGCAGATTTACAGTCTGCTCCCGTTGGCCGCTTGGGTACCCCTCCGGCAAATGAGCCGCGTATTTTCGGGCCCGACCCCCGGTGTGTCAACGGCTTTGACGCCTCGCCGGCACGAAAAGTGCAAAATAATCCTGCCGGCCGGACCCCGCAGGGGGTCTGGCACGCATTCCGGGCACCCACGCGCCCGGCCCAGCCCGCTACAGTACCCGGATGCACACACGAAAGCTTGGGGCCGACGGCCCGCAGGTCTCGGCCCTCGGCCTCGGCTGCATGGGGATGAGCGACACCTACGGCAGTCCGACCACGCGAGACCCCTCGGAAGCCCGCGCCACCCTCGAGGCCGCCCTCGACCTGGGTGCCAATTTGCTCGACACGGCGGAGGTTTACGGACCCCACGCCAACGAGGAGCTGATCCGGCCCATCCTCGCCGGGCGGCGCGCCGAGGTCGTGCTGGCGACCAAGTTCGGCTTCAGGATCGGCGCCGGCGGCGCGATCGACGGCCTCGACGGCACGCCCGCGAACGCCCGGCGTGCCTGCGAGGGGTCGCTGCGGCGGCTCGGGATCGAGGTGATCGATCTGTACTACCTGCACCGCGTCGACCCCGCCGTGCCCATCGAGGAGACGGTCGGCGCGATGGCGGACCTCGTGCGGGCCGGCAAGGTGCGTCACCTCGGCCTGTCCGAGGTCAGCGCGGCGACCCTGCGCCGCGCCGTCGCGGTCCACCCGATCGCGGCCGTGCAGTCCGAGTACTCCCTGTTCGAGCGCGGGGCGGAGCGCGAGGTGCTGCCCGCCTGCCGCGCGCTCGGCGTCGGCTTCGTGCCGTTCTCGCCGCTCGGGCGGGGCTTCCTGACCGGGCGGGTCCGGCGCGCCGCCGACTATCGCGCCGACGGCGACTATCGTGGCGGGCTGCCACGCTTCCAGGACGAGCACTTCGAACACAACCGCGCCCTGGTGGGCCGCCTCGAGGCGCTCGCCGCGCGCCGCGGGCTGACGGCGGCGCAGCTTGCGCTCGCGTGGCTGCTCGCGCAGGGACAAGACATCGTGCCGATCCCGGGCGCCGGGCGGCGCACGCACCTCGTGGAGAACCTCGCCGCGGCCGACGTCGTGCTGCCGGCCTGCGACCAGATGGCGCTGGAGGAAACCTTCCCGCGTGGCGCCGTGGCCGGCGCGCGCTACGGGGAGGACATGCTGCGCTGGGTGGACGGCTAGCCCGACTTCCGCAGTTGACGGCGTGTTTCACTATTTTTCCGGCTTCGGATACGAAGCTGGTTTTGCAAGGTATTGATGCGTCGGGGGTCGGCGCTGCGTCGCCGGCGATGAG
>CAIQQB010000151.1 GCA_903873805.1 uncultured Opitutia bacterium
CTCAATGCCCTTCAGGGCTTCCAAGCCGACCCGGGCTTTCAGATCGGGACTGTGCTGACGTCGTTTCTTTGACATAGGGATCGTTGTGCTGACTTTGGGTTAACGATCCGACCTGTCCAGTTTCCGGGGACCACCTCAACCCTGACGATGATTTGCGTAACCTCGACGGTGAATCCACCAGGGTTTTTTGCGGGATAAATAAGCGAATGCGAAGGGGGATAACTGTGGAACAAATGAAGCCGTCGCAGAAACGAACAAAAATCGCGGCGAGGACGGATACTTTCGGGGCCAGCTACTATTCGCGATCGTATATTTTTCTCCATATTTCATGCGAATTAACCGAACAATCGAGTAAGCTGGCAGAGCAGCTCATCTCGAATTGGCTTACCTCTGGAATGACCATGAAAAAGATGGAAAGGGTCATCGGCAGGTTGCTCGGAGATGATGTCGGGAATCGAGCTAATTGAGGTTCCCGGAAAAGACGGTGGGCGTTCGCCGTCGGGATGTCCACGCCGGACTCGATGCAGGTTGGGGCGAAGAAATGCCGGGGGGCGCGGGCGAAATATGCGGACGGCCGAATCCAGACGGATGCAAAACGCTCGACGCCACCGGCCGGCTGGCTAAGCCTTGGCGCCGCCCCGCGGGCCTATAGCTCAACGGTTAGAGCAGAGGACTCATAATCCTTTGGTTCTGGGTTCGAATCCCAGTGGGCCCACCAATCCGGAAAAACTGAAAAGCTGAAAGTCTGAAGGGCTGAAAGTAGTAAATAGGACGGGCGGGGCGTTCGGCTTACGGCTGGCAATCTGATCAAGGACTCGCGAATGGAAATGCACCATCATGGGACCGATGATCGACGCACTAATACGTAAACCAATAGTTGACATGTTTCCAAGCCTCCCACCACGGAAGCACTCCGTGAACGACAGCCTTTGGGTTGTGATTGGCTTGGTGCTTTCGGTAGGGACGCTACTCCGTGGCGTCCGCGGACGGCTCGGAGAGCCGCCCCTACCATCGGACATCACGCAAGCTGCACCGCGCGCCGGCTTCAGGCCGGACGCACGGCTTCGAAACGGTAGAACGTCCAGGCGGAGCGCACGCCGCCGGGGCCGCCGAAGCGTGCATCATACGCCGCGAGCAACCGGCGCAGCTCCCCCGCCGACAGCCGCCGGACCGGCGCGGAGCCCAAGGCGTGCAGCTGCCGGAACAGCTCCAGCGCCGAGGCCGACCGGAAAACTCGCGTATCCGTTTCGTCACGACATAGCTGCAACCCAGCCCCGGCCAGCGCCGCCCGCCAGGCGTCCGGCGTCCGCCAGACAAGCGGAGGGGCCACGCCAAGGGCCGCCAGCTCGGCCAGGCTGCCGGCGGCGAACAGGCCGGCAAGCACCCGGCCGCCCGGCGCCAGCACGTCGCGCCAGCCGCGCAGCACCGCCGCCGGCTCCTCCGCCCATTGCAACAGGCTGCTGCTGAAAATCCGGTCCCAGGGACCCGCCAGCGGCGCCTCGGCCCGCATCGTCCGCCAGTCCGCCGCCGGCACGGCCGCGCGCCCCGCTGCGCACATCGCCGGGGCGGCGTCGGTCGCGACGATGTGCCCAACCCGGCTACCGACCGAAGTGCGCAGAGCTGCGGGTTCAGTATTGATCGCTGAGTCCCGCTTCTCCCGAAGCGGGCTACCGGAGATTTCAGCGGGTTGTAGCCCGGCTTGGGAGAGCCGGGATTCTGCTCCGCGTTCGCCGGATTCTATGCGCCCCACCAATTGCCGGGTGAACAGTCCCGTGCCCGCGCCAATTTCCAGCGCGGTGCCAATTTCGGGCGGGAGCCATTCCGCCAGCCAGCCGGCCATGGCCTCCTGGACCACTGCATGCCGCTCGTAGACCGGCGCGGCGCGGTTGAAACGGGCGGTGACGGTCGCGGAGTTCATCCTGGAAGAACTGCTGCTAGTTTGGCTGTAGGCCAGCTCGCTGAGCTGGCTCCGAGTCGCCCAGCCAAGTCAGCGACCTGGCCTACAGTCGGAAATGCGTTGCCGATTCGCGCATCGGTCGGGTGAAAAAGTGTCTGCGGGTAATGGCACGATGCTCCGAACACGAAGGCATAACCTGTGCCCTTCACTGCTTGTATCTGGTTCATTGCGTGTCCTCCGCCAGTGCTTGGATCAACGCGGCCGGGTGATGGGTGGCACCCGGGACGACCACCACATCCGGCACGAGCGTGTGGAGCGCGGCCGCGTCGAGGAGCGCGTCGTCCGCGCCGCACCACGCCCGCCAGCCCGGCGGCAGGACCGGCGCAACGCGGCCGGTTTCGAGACGGATGAGACCCTCCGCCAGATCCTCTGGTGTGCCGGACTCGGTCGGGGCGGGTTGCAGTCCGGCCCGCGCATAAAAGTCAGCGAGTGCCGCCGCCGGCTCGCGCCGGACCCAGCGCGCGAGGTGGCGCACCTGCGTGCGCGCCACGCGCCCGCCCAGACCGTCCTCGCGGGGAAACGCAAAGAACGGCGCGAGCAGCGCAACCCGGGCTCGGCCCGCGGCCGTCGGTTCGGCCAGCAGCAAATGCGCCCCGAGCGAATAGCCCACCACCAGGTCAAAGTCGCCCGAGGCACGCAGGCGCGTCAGCTCCGCCGTGGTGGCGGCGAAGCCTACGTGTTCGTCGCCAGGAAACGCCGTCCGGGCCAGCGGCAAAAACCACGCCGCCGGCACCGCCCAGCCGAGCACCCAGGCCGTCCTCATGGCCGATCCCTCCGCGAGGGCCGGCCGGAATCAGGCAAACCCACGGGCAAGATGCCCGTGCTACGTAGCATGGGCATCCCGCCCATGTCTGACAACGGAGCTCCCCCGGCCCTCCACGCCGCCATCGCCGTCAGCAGGCGCGCCTGCTCCGCCTCGCCCACCGTGCGGCTGAGCGACAGGCGCAGGCGGCTGGTGCCCGCGGGCACCGTCGGCGGACGGATCGCCCCGGCCAGAATGCCGCCCTCCCGCAGCGTCGCCGCCAGGGCCAGCGCCGCCGCCGGATCGTCGAGCCGCACCGGCACAATGGGGGAGTCGCCCTCGGGCGCATTCCAGCCGGCCTGGCGAAGTTGCACGCGCAGGCTTCGCGAACGCGCCTGCCAGACCGGCTGCTCCACGGACAGTTCGCGCACTCGGGCCAGCGCGGCGAGGGCGGCGGCGGCGCACAGGGGCGAGAGCCCGGTTGAATAGATGAACTCGCCCGCCTGGTTGATGAGGTGATCGCGGACCGCCTCGTCGCGGAACAGCGAGTAGGCTCCGCCAGATGCGAGAGTCTTGCCGAGCGTGCCGACGAGCACATCCACGTTGGCCTCCACTCCGGCGGCCCGGGCCAGACCGGCGCCCTCCGAACCATACCAGCCGAGCGCGTGGGCCTCGTCGAGAATCCAGAAAAAGCCGAACTCGCGCTTGAGCTCCGCCAGCGCCCGCAGATCGGGATAATCCCCGTCCATGCTGAACACGCTTTCGGTGGCGACAAACACCGCCCGGCCGGTGCCGCGTGTTTCCCCGAGCAACCGGCGCAGGTGGGCAACGTTGCAGTGTTCGTAGCGGACGAGGCGCGCCCCGCTGCGGAGCACGCCGGCGATCATGCTGTGATGGATCAGCCGGTCGGCGAAAACGAGATCGCCGCGGCCCGGCAGGGTGCCCAGCACGGCGGCGTTGGCCGCATAGCCGCTGCTCCAGAGCAGACCGCTGGGAAAGCCATGCCAGGCTGCGAGGGCGGCGGTGAGCTCGGCATGGATCGGTTGCCAGCCGGTGACGAGCGGCGAGGCGGAGGCCGAGGTGCCGACACCCGGCGCGGCCCGCCCGACGGCCGCGAGCACCGCGGGGTCGTGGGCCAGGGCGAGATAATCGTTGTGGGCGAGGTTGAGCCAGCCGGCGGCCGGGTCGGTGACGCGCAGGGTGCGGCGGAGGCCGGCGGCGGTGCGGTCCGCCAGTGCTTTGGCCCAGCGGGCGGCCAGCGGCTCCGGCAGCGGGTCGGGCGCGGTTTCGTTCGGGCAGTCTCCGGCCAGCAGCGCGCCGAATGCAGGGGAAATCTTTGCCGGGAGCGGGCCGTGCGGCTGCTCCGCCCAAAGCGGCAAACCCAGCGAGCGCAACCCCTCCCGGTTGGCCGCGGCCACGTCAGCGTCGGGCGGCGTCACGGCATTCAGCCAGAGGCCGGCGCTCAGCCCGCGCTGCACCGCGTAAGCCAGGGTGAGCCGGGCCTGGTTGATCGCACCCAGCCGGTCGGGCACCACCAGCACCACGAGGTCAGCGCGGATCGCGGCGGCGAAATCGGCCCAGTCGCGACCGTCGGGGTCAACCGGCACGGCGAGGCCTCCGGCACCCTCGACAATCCGCCAGTCACAGGCGGGCAGCGCGGCCAGCCGTTCCGCCAGCAACGCGAGGGAAAGCGTGCCGCCCTCGCGCGCGGCGGCGGCCAGCGGCGCGAGCGGCGCGGCAAACGCGACTAGCGTGTGCGCGGTCGCGTCCGTGCCGGCCAGCGCTTGTGCGCATGCGGCGTCGCCGTCGCCGGCCGCGGCGCCCGTCTCGACGGCCTTGACGATCTGCCCCCGGCCGCCCGTGCCGCCCAGCAGCCGGGCAAGCGCGGCGACCGCGCGGGTCTTGCCGACGCCGGTGTCCGAGCCGCTGACGAAGAAGGTGCGCATGCGCCCGCCGCGAAACGGGCCGGCTCAGCCGACGGCGACGGCGTGGGCCGAGGCGATCGGGTGCAGGCCGAGGCGCGCGAGGAGCCGGAGGTCGGCCGACGGCTCGGGGTTGGGCGTGGTGAGGAGCTTTTCGCCGAGGAAGATGCTGTTGGCCCCGGCGATGAAGCAGAGCGCCTGCAGCTCGTCGCTCATGGCGGTACGGCCGGCGGAGAGGCGCACGGCGGCGCGGGGCATGAGGATGCGGGCGGTGGCAATGACGCGCACGAATTCAAACGGATCCACCGGGGCGCTGTCCGCCAGCGGCGTGCCCGCCGTCGGCACGAGGGCGTTGATCGGCACGGAATCGGGCTGCGGGTCGAGCCCGGCCAGTTCCTGGAGGAGCTTGAGGCGGTCCGTCACGCTCTCGCCGAGCCCGAGGATGCCGCCGCTGCAGAGCTGCAGTCCGGCGGACCGGGCGCGGGCCAGGGTGTGCAGGCGGTCGTCGTAGTTGCGGGTCGTGATGATCTCGGAGTAGTGCTCGCGCGATGTATCCAGATTGTGGTTATAGACGGAGCAGCCGGCCTCCTTGAGCCGGCCCGCTTGCCCCTCGGTGAGCATGCCGAGCGTGCAGCAGACCTCGAGGCCGAGCGACGCCACGCCGCTGACGGCGGTGAGGACCGAGTCGAACTGCGGGCCGTCGCGCACCTCGCGCCAGGCGGCGCCCATGCAGAAACGCGACGCGCCCTCCGCCTGCGCGGCGCGGGCGGCCGTGAGGATCGCCTCCGGGTCCATCAGCGGCACCTCCTCGAGCCCCGTGTTGTAGTGCGCCGACTGGGGGCAGTATTTGCAGTCCTCGCCGCAACGGCCTGTCTTGATGGACTGGAGCGTGCAGAGCTGCACGCCGGCGGGATCGTGGAAACGCTGGTGCACCTGCTGGGCACGGAAGATCAAGGTCGTGAACGGCAGGTCATAGATGGCCTGGATGGATTCGAGGGTCGGTGTAGGCATGGGAAGAAATGGGTTCAGGCGGGCAGGATGTCGCCGAGGGCGCGGACGGTGCGCCCGACCAGCTGGTCGAGTTCGTCCGGCGTGAGGCAGAGCGGCGGGACGAGCAACAGGGTGTCGCCGAGCGGGCGCAGGAGCAGCCCGTGATCGCGGGCGCGCAGGCAGACCTGCAGGCCGACGCGGTCGCCGGGCGGAAACACCCCGCCGCCCGCCGGGGCCAAGTCGAGCGCCGCCGTGAGCCCGCGCTGGCGGAGGGCGCGGACGTGCGGATGGCCGGTAAACGCCGCGCCGACGGCCCGGCCGAAGTGCGCGATGCGTCCGTCCAGAACGCCGCCGCCGATGAGTTCGCGCAGCTTGCGGATGTTTTCCAGCGCCACCGCGGCCCCGAGCGGATTGCCGGTGAACGTGTGCCCGTGGTAGAAGGCGCGGTGGCTCTCGTAGGTGCCGAGGAAGGCCGCGTAGATGTCCTCGCGCGCGAGCGTGGCCGCGAGCGGGAGGTAGCCGGCGGTGAGACCCTTGGCGAGGCAGAGAAAATCGGGGGTGACGCCCTCTTCGGGGCTGACGAGCAGCGAGCCCAGCCGGCCGAAGGCGACGAAGACCTCGTCGACGATCAGGTGGACCTCGTGTTCGCGGCACAGTTCGGCAACCGCGCGCAGGAAACCGGGCGGCTGGAGCTGCATGCCCGCGGCGCCCTGCACCGAAGGCTCCATGATCAGGCAGGCGGTGCTCGCCGCGCGCGCCGCCAGCAGCGTGCGAAGCGCGGCCAGGCTCGCAGTCATGTCGGATCCATGAATCCGCCCGGCCCATTCGCGGCAGTGCGGGGCCGGAAACGTTTCCCGCGCAAAGCACCACGTCCGGAATCGGTCGTGAAACCCGCCGCTGTCGCCCACCGCCATCGTCCCGAAAGTGTCGCCGTGGTAGCCGCCGGCGAGCGCGATGACGCCGGTCTTCCCCGGCCGGCCGGTCAGCTGCCAGTACTGGAACGACAGCTTGAGCGCGATCTCGACGGCCGTGGAGCCGTTGTCGCTGAAGAAGACCCGCGGCAGCCCGCCAGCGGTGAGCGCCGCCAGCTCCGCCGCCAGTTCCGCCCCCACCGGATGCGTGAGGCCCAGCATGGTCGAGTGCGCGACGCGCCCGAGCTGGCGGACGAGCGCGGCGTTGAGATCGGGGTCGTTGTGGCCGTGGACGTTGGTCCAGACCGAGGCGTTGCCGTCGAGATAGGTCCGGCCCTCGGTGTCGGTGAGCCAGCCGCCCCGGCCGGACGCGATGGCGACGGGGGGCAGGGCCAGATACTCCTGCATCTGGGCGAAGGGATGCCAGACATGGCGGCGGTCTGCCTCGCAGACCGCCGGACCGGGGCCGCCGGGAGCGGCGGCGGGGGAAAACTGGAGCGCAGCACCCACGAGCCAAGGGAAAGGCCGCGGCGGCCGCAAGGCAAGGCTTAGTTAACCATGAACCGTTTGTCATTAACCAAGCTTCCGACCCCGCCTGGACGATTTGGCGGACTCAGGTCCCGCCCGAAACTTGTGAGTGACAGGCGCCCGAGCGCCCCACAGGCTGGCTGCAACCCGCCGCACCATGACCACGTTCCGCCTCCTCCCTTTCCTGCTGGGCGCCGGCCTCTGCGCCCTCGCCGGCTGCCAGAACATCGACACCACGCCGCAGCCCAAGGGCGACCGGGTGCTCAAGGGCACCGTCAACTACCGGGGTGACGCCGTGCTGCCCGCCGATGCCGTCGTGACGGTGCGCCTGCTCGACATTTCCCAGTCACCCGTGCGGATCCTGTCCGAACAGACCTTCCCGTGGCCGGGCAGCCTGCCGATCCCCTTCCAGCTCGACTACCAGGCCGAGGATATCCAGCCGCCGCAGCGCGCCGGAATGGACGCCCGCATCACCGCCGGCGGGAAGTTGCGCTACTACAACTCCACCCCGATCCCGATCAGCCCGGGCGGCGCCGAGGGCTCGTTCACGGTTTGGGTGGAGCAGGTGCGCGCCAACGCGCGCTGAGCCTCGGCGCGGCCGGACCCGCCCGCACCACGCCGCATCCCCGGTCCCGTGCCTGCCATGCCGCCCGACGAACTCGCCCGCTTTCTCAAGGCCCGCGTCCGCACAGTGCGGGACTGGCCAAAGGCCGGTGTCAACTTTCGCGACGTCACCACCCTGTTCCAGGACCCCGCGGCCTTCGGCGAGCTGATTGGGGCGCTGGCGCTCGCGGCTACGCCGCTCCGCCCCGGCGTGATTGCGGCGGTCGACGCGCGCGGTTTCATCCTCGGCGGCGCCCTCGCCTGCCGGATGAACCTCCCGCTCGTGCTCGTCCGCAAGAAGGGCAAGCTTCCCTACCGCACGGTGTCGGCCGACTACGCCCTGGAATACGGTTCGGCGACGATCGAGTTGCACGCCGACGCCTGCGGGCCCGGCGACCGGGTGCTGATCGTGGACGACCTGATTGCCACCGGCGGCACGCTGCTGGCCGCGGTGGGGCTGGTCCGCTCGCTGCGGGCCGAGGTCGCCGGGGTGGCCGCGATCATCGACCTGCCGGAGCTGCAGGGCGGGCAGAAACTCCGCGCCGCCGGCGTGGAGGTGCTCACCGTCTGTGCCTTTTCCGAAACGGAATGAGACGCGGACCGGCGGGGTCGCTTAAGTTGACGGCCGGCCTGTTCCCCTGTCTTTCTTGCAGCCTTCCCTCGTCCTGACCTCAATCTTTCCGCCATGCCCCTGACCATTTGGTGCAACGCCAAGTTTGCCGACGCCGAAGCCCGCCTGCTCGCCGAGGGCGTCGCCCCGCACCGTCTCGTCCTTTCCGCCCACGCTTCGGCCTCCGTGCTCGATGCCGGCCAGCCCGATCCCGCGCTGGCCGACGCCGACGTCGCGCTGGGCCAGCCCGACGCCGCCGACTGCCTGCGCTACCCGCGCCTGCGGTGGGTCGAGGTGACGACGGCGGGATACGCGCGCTACGACAATCCGGCGTTCCGCGAGGCGTGGCAGGCACGCGACGCCGCATTCACCACCATGTCGGCGGTGTTCGCCGAACCCTGCGCGCAGCACGTGCTCGCCCTGATGCTCTCGCTCGGTCGCCAGCTTCCGGCCGCCCATCGCGACCAGCTGGGCGACCACCGCTGGGAGTATCTCCGCCGCCGCGCCGATTCCCGGCTGCTCACCGGGCAGACCGTGCTGCTGCTCGGCTTCGGCGCGATCGCCCGGCGGCTGGTGCGGCTGCTGGAGCCGTTCGGGATGAAAATCTACGCGCTGCGCCGCCGCGTCCACAGCGAACCCGGCGTCCACATCATCCCCGAGGAGAAGCTCACCGCGGTACTGCCGCTGGCCGACCATGTGGTGAATCTCCTGCCGGACAACGAGGCCACGCGCCTCTATGTCAACGCCCGCCGGCTCGCCTGCCTCCGCCCCGGGGCGCGCCTCTACAACGTCGGCCGCGGCACCACCCTCGACGAAAACGCGGTGCTCGCCGCGCTCGAATCGGGCCGGCTGGGCGCGGCCTGCCTCGACGTGTTTGCGACCGAGCCGCTGCCGCCGCAGCATCCCCTCTGGACCGCGCCGAACTGTCTCATCACGCCGCACACGGCAGGCGGCCGCCACGACCAGAACGAGGCGATCGTGAAACATTTTCTCGCCAACCTGGCCGCCTTCACCGCCGGCGGGATGATGACCGACAGGATGATTTGAGGTCCGCGGGGCCGGCCACCGATCGGCCCAACCACCATCAGGTTAACACCTGCCATCATTTTGGTGGCGGCCGGTGGAACCCCGGTCCAGTATGGACGTCTAATCAACGCATGAAAACTCCTCCTTTCCTGATTCTTCCCGTGGCCGCCGTGGCGCTGCTGAGCGGCTGCGTGGGCTCCGGACCCAACACCCAGAACGGTGCCGTCGCCGGCGGGGCCCTCGGCGCGCTCGCCGGGGCCATCATCGGACACAACAGCGGCAGCCGCAACACCGCGAGCGGTGCGCTCATCGGCGGGATCGTGGGTGCGGTCGCCGGCGGCACGCTGGGCAACAGCATCGACCACCAGAACGGCACGGTTTACCACTCCGAAGCCGAGGCGACCACCACCGTGGTTGTCCAGCAACCGCCGCCGCCCCCGCCCCCGCCGCGGGTGATCGTGGTGCGCGAACCACCTCCCGCTCCGGAGGTCGTCTACGTGGACGGCTTTTACGCCTACAACGGCCGCGACTATGTCTGGGTGGCCGGACACTATGAACGCCCGCCGGAGCGCGGCCGCGCCTACATCGCCCCGCACTGGCAGCGCAGCGAGCGCGGCTACGTCTGGGTCGAGGGTTACTGGCGCTGAAGCATTCTTGCTTTACAGCTGATGAGTCAGGTTTTGAACGGCCCAGCATAGCCTCCAACCTTGGATCGGCATTTGCCCAATCATCCCGGTAGGCCAGCTCGTTGAGCTGGTTCCGGAAGCGCAACGCCAGGTCAGCACTTGGCCTGCAGCCGGAAGTAAATATCCCCGGCGCAAGCTCTGGGGCTTTGCGGAAAACTGTAGCCGGGGTCGCTGACCCCGGTGCCTTAGACCGCCAATTCCGAACCCCGGGGTCGGCGACCCCGGCTACAACCAAGCCGAAGTAAGTTTAGGGGAATGCATCCCTGAGAGATTCAAGTTCAACTGCTTGAGTCCGGTTCAGTGCTCGTGCTTGCGCCAGGCGTCGCGCTCGGCGCCGAGCTTGCGGCGCTTGATGCGATTGTCGGACACCGGCGCGGTGCCGAGCGGCTTCGGCTTCGCGAGCTTCTCGCCACAGAGCTTCTGGTAGGTCCGCCAGCGTTCGGCCGGAAGTTCGCCGGAAGCCAGGGCGGCCTGCACCGCGCAGCCGGGCTCGGTGCCGTGGCGGCAGTCCGTGAAACGACAGCGGAGAGCCAGCGCGGTGATGTCGGCGAAGGCTGATTCCACGCCCGCGTCGGCATCCCAGAGCTGGAGCTCGCGCATGCCCGGGGTATCGATGATGAGCGCGCCGGACGGCGTGATGACCAGTTCGCGGCGGGTGGTGGTGTGGCGGCCCTTGCTGTCCTTCTCGCGCACCTCGCCGGTTGGAAGCGCGTCATCGCGGGCGAGGGCGTTGATGAGGGTGGACTTGCCGACGCCGGAGGAACCCACGAGCGCGAGGGTGCGGCCGGGGCGCGCGTAGGCGGCGAGCGCCTTGAGCCCGCGGCGGGTCTCGGCGCTGGTCACGACGACCGCGACGCCCGGCACGAGCGCGGCGATTTCGCGGCGGACGGCCTCGGGGTCGGCGACAACGTCGGACTTGTTGAGCACGATGACCGGCTCGGCGCCGCTTTCCCGGGCGGCGGCGAGGAAGCGCTGGATGCGGCCGGGGTTGTGGTTGCGGTCGAGGCCGCTGACGAGGAGCACCGTGTCGAGGTTGGCGGCGACGACCTGCTCGACGTGCTCTTCGCCGGCGGCGCGGCGGGAAAACTTGGTGCGGCGCGGGAGCCGTGCATGGATGTCGGCCCGCGATTCGCCCGGGCGGTATTTGACGGCGACCCAGTCGCCCACCGCGGGGTAGTCGCCGGTCGCGGTGATGTTGTGGAGAAACTTGCCGACGGTCTCGCCGAGCACCTCGCCGCCGGCGGTGTGCACGGCGTAGAAAGTGCGCCGCAGGTCGCAGACGACGCGGGCGGGTTCCAGTCCCTCGGCCGCGTGCGGGGCGAACGCGGCGGCCCAGGCGTCATCCCAACCGAGGGCGGCGAGCGGGTGGGGAGTGGCGGGCATGGGCGAGAAGAAGGCCTAATGACTAAGGTCCAATGACCAATGACCAATGACGGAATATGCAGGCATAGTTCTCGTTCTCGTTCTCGTTCTCGATCTGAAAATGAACAACAAAGGCGAAGCGGGCTATCGTTTGGCACATTGAAGCCCGAACGGGTTGTCTTATGGGTGCGAGGGGGTCAGCCGAAGGTGATTTTCCGCAGAGCCGGATCGGGTTGCTGCCGGTAAAACAGGGCGGTGTGGCCGACGGCACCGGCCATGGTGCAACCAGCTGTCTTGGTGATGTGCGCGATGAGCTCGGCGCGGGCCGGGCGGTCGGCGCCGAGAAAGCGCAGCTTCACCAACTCATGGGCGTTGAGCAGGAGCTCCAGCTCCTTGAAAAATTCCGGTGTGAGGCCGGCCTTGCCGACTTTGAGGGCGGGATCGAGGGTTTGTCCGAGGCTGCGCAGGGCGGTCTTCTGGGCGCCGGTGAGGGTTGAGTCTTGCATGATGGGTGCGGAGCATACCCAGCCCGGCGCGGATGGGAATGCATTTATGGGGTCACTGGCGGCCACTCGGACCACGGGGCCGCGATTCGCGTTCATCCGCGTGATTCGCGGGCGAAATAATCCAGCGGCAGCTCGCGCCACTGGCCGGGGGCGAGGTCGCCGAGTTCGAGCGAGCCGAAACGCGAGCGGTGCAGGGTGAGCACGGTCGCGCCGCCGGCAGCGGCGAACATCCGCCGCACCTGGTGGTAGCGGCCCTCCGTCATCGTGACCTCGGCTTCCCGGGCGGAAATGATCCTCAGCCCGGCGGGTGCGCAGGGTTCCGTTTCGCCCTCGAGCCGCAGGGTGCCGGCGGCGAAGAGCGGGATGAGTTCCGAGGCAAGGTCGCGGTCGACAGTGGCGCGGTAGAGCTTCGGGACCTTGTGCTTCGGCGAGGTGAGCCGGTGGACCAGTGGCGACTGGTCGGTGAGCAGGAGGAGGCCGCTGGTATCCTTGTCGAGCCGGCCGATGCTGGTGACGGCCGGGTTCCGCGCGCGCCAGCGGGCGGGCAGCAGGTCGTAGACCCGCGGACCCTCGCGGTCGTCGTGCGAGCACACGACCCCGACGGGCTTGTGCAGTTTGAGCAGCAGGCCGGCCGGATGGTCCGGCGGTTCGCCATCCACGCGCACGTCGGCGGGATCGGCCTTGGCGCCGAAGTCGGTGGCGACGACGCCGCGCACGGTCACCCGCCCGGCCTCCACCCACGCGCGCGCCTCGCGGCGGGAGCAATACCCAAGGTTGGCGAGAAGCTGGTCGAGCCGGCGCATGACACCATTGCCGGAGAATTCTGCCGGAGGCGCAAAACCAAACCGTTCCGCCGCGGAAGCGCCCCGCCTGGTTTTCACTTTCCAGCCCGCCGGATCTGCCACAGGATGGAGCCAACCCCATGGACCCCATGCGCAAAACCATTCTGCTGGTGCTGGCCTTCGTCCTGGCCCTCGCGGCCCGGGCCGACGATTTCGATCTTGGCACCCATGGCCGCCTCACCCTCACGCTGCCCAAGGACTGGCACGCCGTCGGCCGGGACATCATGGGCCAGGCTTATGACCTCACGATCACGCCCCCCGGCGGGCCCAACGCCCAGCTCAAGCTCACCCTGATCTACGGCAAGGACGACCGGCTGCAGGACAAGGCCGCCCTCTCCGCCGCGTTCCTGCAGACCTGCGCCCAGTTCATCCCCACTTCGGTGGAGCAAAAGGCCAACGTGAAGAACTTCACCCTGCGGCAGGGCTTCGGATTGTATGCAACTTTCACCGACAAGGACCTGGTGGGGCAACCGCCGGTCCGGGGCAACTACAAGGTCATGACCTCCGGCCTGATCTACCTCGGCAACCGGATCTCAGGCGCGGTCACCCTGTTTACAGACAACCTCACCGGCCCCGAATTCAAGCCGATGCTGGGCATCGTCGAGTCCCTCGAATATAATCCGCCCAAGCCGACGGCGGCCAAATAATCTCCCGGGGGACGCCACGTCCGACCGGGTTCAGGAGTAACGCTCTTCCTTCCACGGGTCGGCGGTGTTGGAGTAGCCGCGGACCTCCCAGAAGCCGGGCTTATCGTTCTCCAGGAATGTGACCGCCTTCACGAATTTCGCCCCTTTCCACGCGTAGAGCTTTGGGATGATCACCCGGGCCGGACCGCCGTGCTCGAGGGTCACCGGCGCGCCGTCAAAGCTGGTCGCGATCAGCACATCGTCGTCGAGGCAGCTGGCCAGCGGCACGTTGGTCGAGTAGCCGTCGTAGCCGGTGAAATAGACAAACTTCGCCGCCGCCTTGGGCCGGGCCAGCTCGTAGAGCGTGGTGAACGCCACCCCGCCCCACCGGCAGTCGTATTTGCTCCACGTTGTCACGCAGTGGAAGTCGCTCACGTCCGTCACCTGCGGCAGCGCGTGAAACGCGGCCCAGTCGAGCGTCACCGGATTCTCCACCAGGCCGTCGAGCGCGAGGGTCCAGCGGGCGGTGGGGATGGCCGGCTTCACGCCGAGGTCGAGCACGGGGAAGCCGGCGGTGAGCGTCTGGCCCGGGGGCAGCCGGCCGGCGGCCGGCACGGCGCGCGGCCGCACGCCGGCGGCCACCTGCTTCTCCGCCCAGCGCTGCTTGGCCGCGATGTAACGCTCCTTGGACATGGGCGCAGGGTGCGGCGGCCCGGCCGTTTTGCAAGCCGAGCGCCTCACTCCAGGATCTGCCGCAGGCTGTCGAGGTCCAGGATGCTGGAGAGGCTCTCCTCCTGCACCACGGCGGCGGCCAGGGCGGACTTCTCCCGCTGCATCGCGCGGATCTTCTGCTCCACGGTGTCGGCCGCGACCAGGCGGTAGGCGACGACCGGCTGGGTCTGGCCGATGCGGTGCGTGCGGTCGATCGCCTGCGCCTCGACCGCCGGGTTCCACCACGGGTCGCAGAGGATCACGTAGCTCGCCGCGGTGAGGTTGAGGCCGAAGCCGGCGGCCTTGAGCGAGAGGAGAAACACCGTCTGACTGCGGTCGGCCTGAAACTGGTCCACCAGCTCGGCGCGGTTTTCCGTCTGGCCGGTGAGGAGCAGGTGGTTGATCCCGGCGGTGACGAGGCGGGCCTGGATGAGCTTGAGCAGCTCGACGAACTGGCTGAACACGAGGACCTGCTGGCCCTCGTCGCGCAGTTCCTCGAGGCGCTCGAGGAGCGCGTCGAGCTTGGCGCTGGGCAGGTCTCGGTGGGCCTCGGCCACGAGCGCGGGGTGGCAGCAGATCTGCCGCAGCCGGAGCAGGCTGGCGAGGACGTTGAAACGCACCGCGTCGAGCGCGTGGTTGGTCTCGATGCCGAGGAGCTGAGCCCGGGCGCGCTTGAGCTCGGCGTCATAGAGCCGCCGCTGCCCGCCCTCGAGGTCGACCAGGATCTCGTCCTCGGTGCGCGGGGGCAGCTCGGGCGCGACCTGAGCCTTCGTCCGGCGCAGCATGAAGTGGTGCGTCCGGCGGCGCAGCCGCGTTGTGGCGGTCGGGTCGTCGGCGGGAAACTGGCGGCGGAAGGCCGCCTGGGGCCCGAGCAGGCCGGGCTGGACAAAGGCAAACAGACTCCAGAGGTCGAGCAGCCGGTTCTCGATCGGCGTACCGGTGAGGGCGATCCGGTGCGCGGTGGGGAGCGTGCGGGCGACGACCGCAGTCTGGCTGGTGGGGTTCTTGATGAACTGCGCCTCGTCCAGCACGACCGCATCCCAGGCGTGCGCCTTGAACCAGGCGGCGTTGCGGCGGAGCTGCGCGTAGTTGGCGACGAGAATGGCGGGGCTCTCGGACGGACCGGACGGGCCCGCCGCCACGGCCAGGGCGGGCTCGAACACCGCGGCGTGCAGCGAAGGCGTGAAACGGGCCGTCTCCGTCAGCCAGCCATGCATGACGCTCTTCGGGCAGACCACCAGCGCGCGGAACGGGCCGTGGACGCCGGCGACCGGCCGATCTCCGCCCTCCCGGGCGGCGGCCACGGCGGCGGCCTGATGGAGGAGCCAGGTGAGGGCCTGCACGGTTTTGCCCAGGCCCATGTCGTCGGCGAGGATGCCGCCGAAGCCGTTGGCCGCGAGATGGGCGAGAAAATGAAACCCCTCCTCCTGATAGGGCCGCAGCGTGGCGCGCAGCCCGGCGGGCAGCGGGGGCGGCGGCAGCGCGGCCAGGGCCGCGGCGCGGGTGCGCAACGCGGCCGCGAAAGCCGCGTCGCGCGCCAGGAAGGCCCCGGCTTCGGCCGCCAGTTGGAGCGCATGCAGCCGGTGCCGGGCCGGCCGGCCGTCGGTCAGCATATCCTCCGCCCGGAGCCCGAGCCGGTCCAGGGCCTCGGCGGTGGCTTCGTCGGCCCCGGACACAAGCTCGAGGCGCCGCCAGCCATGGCCGGCGAGGCGCACCCACTGGCCGCGGGCCTTGAGCAGGAGCGCAACTTCGTCGGGTTTTAACGTGGTGTCCTCGACGTGGAGTTCGGCGGTAAGGTCAAACCAGTCGCGTCCCGCTGCCGTCGCGGGTGCGGCGGCAAACTCCACATGCGCCTTCAGCGGTGGAGCGAGCAGACCCGCCAGCTCGGGAGCCACCTCGACGGCCAGGTCCGGCGGCAGGGAGGCGTGCCAGGCAATGAACTCCTCGGGAAAGCTCCGGGCCACGGAACGGGTCCAGGCATTCGCCCAGTCATTCCAACGGAGGCGGAAGTCCACAAACCGCGCCCCGGCGTCGTTGGCGAAAGCCAGGTCGAAGCCGACCGGGGGTTCCCCGGCCCGGGCCGGTGGCGGCCGGCCGCCCTCGGTCCACTGCCAACCGCCGTGGCCGCTCCAATGCTGCTCGCAGGGCGGATCCTCGGAGCGGGCCAGCAGCCGGGCGTGAAACTGCACCGGATCGTACTCCGACTCTTCGCCGGACAGCCAGCACTTGAGGACCGCCCGCGACGGGACGATCCGCACCGGTGTTCCGGGGTCGCCGGCCACGGGTGGAGCCTCGGCCGCCGGCGCCGCAACGGCTTCGGCGGCCCGCGTCCCGGCGGCCTCAGCCGCGGCCAGCCAGGCGAGTCCGGCGGCCTGGCTGTGTTCGCAGCTTTTGGCCGCCGAACAGGGGCACTGCGAGCTCCACTGCCCGCGGGTCAGAAACAGTTTGAGCGCCAACTCCGGCTCCACGCGCGCCGTCTCGGGCGCGCTCGCCGGGGACGAAACGGGCGGCGCGGACGCGACCAGAGCGTGGACGAAATGGTCGGCATCGGCCCAGACCGCCCCGACCTGGCCGGCGGCCAGAGCGGCCGCGCCGGCGCGGCGGATGCGGGGGTCGCGGGTGTCCAGCCACTCGCGGAGGGCGGCGAGAGCCTCGGGCGTCTGGACGCTCCGCACGACGGGCGGGCGGACGCGGGGTTTGGCGCACATGGTGGTGGAAAAGATGAAAACGCGGCCGGTCCCGTTTCCCCTGAAACGAGCGGCGACCGGGAGCGGTCGCGGGCCAGCGGGCGGCAATCAGTACACCTGTTCGTCGAGCAGCGCAAACAGCTCGGCCTCGGTGATCCGGCGCTGCTGCATGGAATCGCGCTCGCGGAGCGTGAAGGTGTCGCCGGGTTTCTCGACGGTGTCGAAGTCGATGGTCACGCACCAGGGCGTGCCGATTTCGTCCTGCCGGCGGTAGCGGCGGCCGATGGCGCCGCCGTCGTCGTAGAACACGGCGTATTTGCGTTTCAACTTCGCGTGCAGCGCCCGGGCGCGGGCCACCAGCGGCTCCTTGTTCTTCAGCAGCGGGAGGACGGCGACCTTGACCGGCGCGATGCGCGGCGAGAGGCGGAGCACGGTGCGCTGCTCCGTGTTGCCCTTCTCATCGGTCACATCCTCCACCGCGTAGGCGGCGCAGAGGACGGCGAGGAGAATGCGGTCGACGCCGACCGCGGGCTCGATCACGTGGGGAACAAACTTCTTCTTCGTGGTCTCGTCGAAGATCTCCTGCGGCTTGCCGCTGGCGTTGGCGTGCTGGGTGAGGTCGTAGTTGCCGCGGGCGGCGATGCCCCACAGCTCCTGCACACCGAAAGGGTACTTGAACATGATGTCCACCGTGCCGCGCGAGTAGAACGCGAGCTTCTCCTTCGGGTGGGTGTAGCGCGAGAGGTGGCTGTCGGGCAGGCCGATGCTTTTCAGCCAGGCCTCGCACCAGACGATCCATTCCTCGTGGCATTTGGCCCAGTCGGCGTCCTCGTGGATGAAATACTCCATCTCCATCTGCTCGAATTCGCGCGAACGAAAGATGAAGTTGCGCGGCGTGATTTCGTTGCGAAACGACTTGCCGATCTGGGCGATGCCGAAGGGGAGCTTCACCCGGCCGGTGTCCACGACATTCTTGAAGTCGACGAACATGCCCTGCGCGGTCTCGGGCCGCAGGTAGGCGACCGACGAGGCGTCGGTCATCGCACCGACGTTGGTCTGGAACATCATGTTGAACGAACGCGGCGGCGTGAGGCTGCCGGGCTCGCCGGTGGCGGGGGAGGGGATGAGCGGAATCTCCTCGGGCTTTGCCTCGGTGAAGTCGCGGGCGACCACCGGGGCGAGCGCGCCCTGGATGGCCTTCTTGCGCTTGAACGCCTCAGCGGCGGTTTGCAGCTCGGCGGCGGTGTTCTCGCTTTCGAGCACGGAGACGTAGCCGACGGTCTGGGCGGCCCCGTCGGCGCCGGTGACCACCACCGGCGCGAAGAACAGCTGGTCGGCCCGGTAACGCTGCTTGCTCACCTTGCAGTCCACCAGCGGGTCGGTGAAGCCGGCGACGTGGCCGGAGGCCTCCCAGACCTTCGGGTGCATGATGATGGAGGACTCGAGGCCGACGATGTCATCGCGGCGGCGGACCATGTCGTTCCACCAGCAGTCGCGGATATTTTTCTTCAGCTCGGAGCCGAGGGGGCCGTAGTCGAAGAAGCCGTTGAAGCCACCGTAGATTTCGGACGAGGGGAAGATGAAGCCGCGGCGCTTGGCGAGCGACACGATGGCTTCCATGAGGTTTTCGGCGGGAGGCGTGGACATAGGAACGGGCAGCACTACGCGCCTGCGGGGTCGCGGTCAAGGGTGCGGATGGGAAAAGACCCATGGTCAGGTGCAGCGCAGTTTCGGCCGGTTCAACCGATCAGTATGGCCGTGGCTCTGGGAGCGCACCCGTCCCGGGTGCTGGCGTCGGCGTTCCCGGCGGAAAGCCGAAAATTACTGAATCTCGCGCTATAGCCTGACGTGGCTGGTGCCTTGAGTCCCGCCGCTTACGCGGCGGGCTACTTCGGACATGTCGCCCTGCGGGTAAGCGCAGGGAATATGGGCTTTTGTCAGGCTATCATGCGCACCTCAGCAGATGGCGGGTGGCAGGGCGAGGCGTTCCGGCCGAGCCGGCTCACCCGGAGGGTTCGCCCTACCATAAGTCCGGAATGTCGGCTCATCGGACGGAATGGTCTGGCAAATGTTTCACTGGATGGCGGGGATGCCGAGGCCCATCGCATCGGCCGGGGTGCCGACGGCGGAGGTGCGGGCCTGGCGGTCGGTTGGCGGAATTTTTCCCGAGTGGATGCCGAGCAACCGGGCGTGCGTGACCTTGGCGGCCGCGACCAACTCGGGATAGGGCTGATCGGTGACATCGACCCAGCCGATGTTGTAGTTCTCGCCGTCGTTGCGGCCGGTGACGGGCTCGTCC
>CAIQQB010000152.1 GCA_903873805.1 uncultured Opitutia bacterium
CTGCCAAACCTCGAACCCCGGGGTCACCGACCCCGGCTACAGCTTTCGCGACCCCGGCTACAGCAAACCAAAATCCATGGCGCTGTCCGCCACCCCACCCTGCCCGCGGTCACTTCGCGAGTGAAGCGGGCTTCACCGCTGGCGCCTCCGGCGGCGGGGGGTATTTCGGCAGGGTTCCGTCGAGCGCCTGCTTGACGAACACGCCGAAGAGCGGCGAGGGCGTGTAGTTCCAATCGCTGATCAGCGCCGGACCGGCGCTGCGATGCAGGTCCCAGGCCGTGTACGACCATTGGTGATCCTCAATCGCCTGCAGGACATGCAGCAGCCAGTTGTCGGATGGATCGCGTTTGCTCGGTCCGGAATTGCCGCCGAACTCGGTCACAATCACCGGCACCTTGGCGGGGCTTTTTCCAGATTCGCGATCCAGGTGGCGACCGTCTGGCCCTTGTTGTCATAACAGTGGCTGGCATAGACGACGCCGTTGCCCTTGGGGTCGGCCAGCTGCCGACCGGCGAGAATGCCGGAAAAATCATAAGCCCAGTTGAGTCCGCCGGCCACGACCAGGTTGTTCGCCCCCGTGGCGCGGACCGTGTCGAGCATCTCCTGCATGCCGACGCACTGATAGTCCTTCGGCGGACCGGCGTTGCGGCCGTTGGGTTTGTCGGTGATGTTGCCGCCCTTGAGCCAGACATCCCACGAAACATCGTGCGGCTCGTTGTAGAGATCGAAGAGCACCGCGGGTTGGTTGGCGTAGACCGGCGCGAAATCCTTCCAGAACGCGACGCTGTTCAGGTCGGGCATCGAGTGCTGGCCGATGTTGGCGCCCCACTCGTTGCAGTCGGACCAGTGGAGATCGAGGATGATGTAACAATGCTGGGTCGCGCAGGCGTTCACGACCTGCTGGATCAGGTCGCGATAAGGTTTGCTGTCCCCGTGCTGCTCGGGCGCCTTGCCGAACCAGCGGTCCTGGGAAAGCGGGAGCCGGATGATATTCACGTGCCAGTCCCGGATCGCCACGTTGACCGTCTGCAGGATGTGGCCCTCGCCGTTGCTGGTCCATTCGAGGCTGGCGGCATTGACGCCGCGGAGGCGGACCGGCTGGCCTTCGCTGTCGACAATCCGCGTGCCGGAGATGTGGAGCGGCCGCAGGGGTGCGCCAGGGGCCGAAGATTCGGAAGCCCGCGCCGGCACAACAATGGTCAGCAGCCCAACGCCCAATATGCGGACGGCACACGCCCACTGTTGTTGCAGCGAAATAATCATGGCCCGGCGACTTTTCCGTAGATCGGCGTCCGGGCGGCGGCGAAGTCCGTGGGCGCGGGGGTGACGCCGCCGACCGCGTTGATCTGCAGATTGTCAAAGCACGCGGTATTGCGGTCACGGGAATCGCCGGTGACCAATCCGGCCATGCCGTGTCCGAAGAGGCGGTTGGTAACCGACATCACCTGCACACCATCCAAGAACCCGGTAATGGTAGTGCCGGCGAACTGCAGCTTCAGATTGTGCCACTGATGCACGTCGAAGTTCTTCGCGGCCGCCGTGACCATAGGCTGCTCGCCGCTTCCCTGGGGATTGCCGGCCGCCCGGAGCGCCGCCTGATGTTCCGCATCCCCCAGATCCTCGGCCCCCTTCTGGCCGTTGATCGCGATCAGGGCGCAGGCGCCGTCGGCCGCCAGCCGCAGATAATAGCCCTTGGGGGTGCTGCCGTAGCCGGTGCCGACGTTGTTGACGCGGCCCATGACGCCCGCCCAGCCGCCGTTGTCCAGATAGATGTCGGCGCTGACTTCGTAGTCCTTCCAGTCCTGATCGCCGATAATCGTGTAAGGCATCCATTCCGGCGCCCAGCTTTGGGGCTTCCGGCCGATGACCTGACGGAGGCACTTGCCGGTGCCGTCCGGGCGGTCGGCAATCTCAAAAACCCCTGCGATGTCCGCGGTAAAATGCGGCAGCCAGCCCCATTGTTTTGGATCCGCGTATTCGTCAAAGCTCTCGCGGTAGGGAAAGGGAAACGCTTTTTCGACCGGAATGTCGGCAAACGCACCCTTTTGCTGGCCGGTGGTGGTGGAGACGGAATACACCGAATGGGGGTCGAGCGCGAGGGAGAAGGTGCCATCCACGGGAGTGAGGTCGGCCTGGCGCACGAACTGCTCGGCGGCGTTGCTGCGCCAGACGCAGAGACGGCCCGGCGCGAGGCCGCCGCCGATCTTGAACGTGACCGTTTGCACCGCGGTGGCGTTCTTGGTTTCGGCGATGATGCTGTAGTCGTTTTGTGGAGACCGGAGCGTGACGAAGGTGCCGCCTCCGTCGAGCGGACCGCAGGCGCCGTTGAGGTACTGCCAGCCGATGGCGGTGAACTGCCCGTAGTGCGCGTAGCCCCACAGCACCTCGCGCGGGGCGTAGTGCCCGCTCCAGGGCGAGTTGGCGATCAGGGCGGCGGGATCCTCCGGATAGGGCTCCAGCGGATAGACGGAGCCGACGAGATACCAGTTCACGATCTTGGTCACCCCGCTGTGGATGAAGTTGTTGTTAAAGGCCTGGACGAGGCTGATCTCGCAGTCGAAGCCCTTCTTGTAGACATGCTCCTCGGTGTTCCAGATCGGCTTGTTCAACCGGTCGCTGAGCTCCCGCACGGCGGGCGGCGTCGGGGAATCCGCCATCGTGTGGTTGCTCATGATGTCCACGGCGGCCCGCAGTTCCGGGTCCGTGGCGAGGTGGGTGGTCCAGTCGAACTTGGTCTTGTCCCAGTTGTCGAAGCCGTGGATCCGGACCTGGCCGAGGCCGTCGGCGTTAAGTGTGGCGCGCAGCTGCTTGACGAAACTCTCGCTGACACCCTTTTCGTTCCGGCAGCCGAGGGCGTCGAGGTCGAGCCCATAGACCGACTTCAGTCCTTTGATCCAGGAGTCGTAATAGTCGCACATGTCCTGGGACCAGAAGCTGCCGTTGCCGACCCAACCCGGGCAGCCCCAGGCGCAGGCGTCGAGGGAGAGGTTGGGATTTCGCCGTTTGGCCTCGCTCATCAGCCACCACTCGTAGCCGCGGGTGAAATTGGCGTCGTCCCGGCTGTGCATGTGGCTGGGTTCGGAGCCCTGGGTGGAGTTGCTGTCGCCCGGAACCTCGACCAGCAGCGCGCTCATCGAGGCGCCGAACTTGGGTTTGAAGAGCAGATCGAGCACCTGGCTGCGCTGGGGCTCGGGATAATCCTTGAGGAGCACGGAAGTCGCGCCGCCGCCGCTGACCGCGCCGATGCCATCGAAGCGTTTGCCGCCCGCGTCGCCCTTGAGCTCGACGGTCTGGTCGGCCCGCAGCGGCGGCGCGCCGAGCAGGACGGCGGCGGCCAGCAGCGCGGCCGCAGCGGCCAGGCGCGACGCGGGGAGTCGCGCCCATTTTCCGGGCGACCGGACAGGAAACGTCATTTTCATGGGGAAACTCTGCGGCCCCTGGGGCGGGCACCGTGGCCCACCAAGGACGCGGCTCAGGGCGCCGGGCTGACCTTGATCAGCACGACACCGTGGGAGGGCACGGTGGCGGTGAACTCGCCCTCGAAGGAACCGAGGTCCTGCTGCCGCCAGAGGTCGCGCACCACCCGCTTGCCGTCGACGCCGAGGTCTTTCCAGCTGGCGGTGACCTTTTCCTCGCCCGGACCGACATTGAAGAGGCCGACCGCGAGCGTGCCGTCGGCGAGGGGACGGGCGTAGACGAGCCCGTTGCCGCCGGGATTGTCGGCGGAGACCGGCGCTGCAGGCGCAGGCGGGGGCGCGGGCACGGGTGCGGCGGGCGCACCGTTGGCGGCGACGGTGGGGGCCGCGTTGCCACGGCGGCCGCGACCGCGCGGCGGCGCGGCGGGAGGAGTGAAGGCGGGGCCGCCGACGCGCGTGGCCTGTTTGCCCAGGACGTCCTGGTCGATGTCGAGCACCTCATCGTTGCTCAGCAAGCTGAGCGTGAAGGGATCCACATGCTCCATGTCGCAGCCGATGAGCAGCGGCGCGGCGAGCAGGCACCACAGGCTGATGTGGGTGTATTGCTCGTCAGCGGTGAGCTTGGTCGGGTGCATGGCCACACCGACGCTGACCCGACCGACGACCAGCATGTCGGGGTCAATCCAGTGGCCCGGGCCGGAGAAAGGCGCCCATTTGTCCTGGCCGAAGCCGATCTCGGCGATGCCGTGGTGATAGTCGGCCTGCTTCCCCCAGCCGTCATTGATATCGCCGGTGGTGCGCCAGGCGTTGGCCAGCCGGGCGAGGTCGGCGCCCTCATTGAGCGGCAGGCTGTTGGAGAGGCTGTAGATGATGTCGCGGCCGGAGTGGCGGAGGGCGTTGGTCATCTCCTCGATGTCGGCGACCTTCTGGTTATCCCAGTCATATTTGAGGTAGTCGAAGCCCCACGCGGCGTATTGCTTGGCATCGGCGGCCATGAAGTGCACCGACCCGATGTGATGGGAGGCACCGTTGCCCAGGGTGGCCTTGGACCAGGCGCCGTCGGCGTTGTCGCTGGAGCCGCCGGCATAGCTGGCGTAGGAGGTGATCCATGGCGTCGAGTAGATGCCGGCCTTCAAGCCGAGGCCGTGAATTTCATCCACCAAGCCCGGCATGTCGGCGAACTTGTCGTTGGCGAGCAGGGCGTGGTCGGGTCCGGTGCGCGCGCCCTGCCAGGTGTCGTCGATGTTCACGTAGGTCCAGCCGTGGTTGACCAGCCCGGTGGAAACGAGGGCGTGGGCGGAACGCAGCACCTTGCCCTTGTCGACGTTGCCGGCCCAGCTGTTCCAGCTGTTCCAGCCCATCGGGGGGGTGAGACCGATCTGTTCGCCGATGACGATCTTGAAGTCGCGGGTGGTGTTGCCGAGACCATTGCGGGCTTCGACCTTCACGGTAAAGGTGCCAGGCTGGGCGACGCTGCCGGTGATGCGACCGGTGGCGGCATCGAGGGTCAGGCCGGCGGGCAGGCCGGCGGCGGAGAAGGTCAACGGCCGGTTACCCGTGGCGGTGAGGGTGAACAGGAACGGGCTGCCGGGCCGCTGGCCGTAGATCTTCGGCCCGGTGAGGCGCGGCGACGCCGCGGGAGGCGGCGTGAGAAGGTGGCTGCTCCAGTCGGAAGCGGCGGGAGCGGTGACGTTCGCCGGGGGTTGCGCCGTCAGGGAGGCACCGATCGCGGACAGAGCCAGCGCGGACAAAAAAGAACTGCGGATGAGGGGACTGTTCATGGGGTTGACGGGCGGGGCCACGAGGCTGATCGAAAACTATTTCTGAGGGATGAAAATGAGACGGCACCACCGGCCCTGCGCTACGCCCAGCTTTCCGCGGGCCGGCCGGAGAGCAGGGCCGGGCGTTCAGGGCGGAGCCGCCGCGAGACGGGCCTTTTTCGCCTCGATCTCCTGCCCAATGACGTCGGCCCGATTCTTCGCCTTCTGGGCCAGTTCAGGCCCCAGCCGTTTGATGTAAATCAAGCGGGTGCGGGATGCATAGTCCTGGCCCGAGCTGGCCGCGATGATGAAATAGGCGAGGCCCTCGACCCCATCCTTCTCCACGCCCTCGCCCTTGACATAAAGATCACCCAGGGAGGCCTGCGCGTCGATGTGCCCAAGCCCTGCCGCCATCCGGTACCATTTAGCCGCCTCGACCGGATCCTTGGGGATCCCTCCGCCGGTGGCAAAAAGATTGCCGATTTTGTATTGGGCGGCCGGACTGCCGAGCTCCGCCGCCCGCCGCCACCATTTCAGCGCCGCCGTCTCATCCTTCTCGACGCCCCGGCCACTGTAGTACATCGAGCCGAGGTCAAACGCACCGTCGGCGCTGCCATGATCGGCCGCCTTGCGATACCATTTGCCCGCCTCCGGATCGTTCTTCTCGACGCCCCGGCCGTTGGCATACATCACCCCCAGATTGTACTCCCCGTCCGCATTGCCCTGGTCAGCCGCCTTGCGGAACCACTCGACCGCCTCGCCTTCGTTCTTGGGCACGCCAGCGCCGGAAGCATACATCAGCCCGACGTTCGACTGCGCACTGGCGCTCCCGCTTGCGGCGGCGCGGCTGTACCAACGGACGGCCTCCGACCGATCGGACGGCACACCGATCCCGGAGGAATACGCCCAGCCCAAATAGAGCTGCGCCTGGATGCTGCCCTGTTCGGCGGCCTTGCGGTACCAACGGACCGCCTCCGTCGTGTCCTGGCGGACGCCCGAGCCGGTGGCATAGCTGCCGGCCAGGGTCAGCTGCGCGTCCAGGTTGCCCTGGTCGGCGGCGGTGCGAAACCAGCGGTTCGCCTCCGCGTGGTCCTTCGCCACCCCGCGGCCCGAGGCATACATGTAACCCAAATTGAGCGCCGCAGCGGAACTATTCTGTTCCGCCGCCTGCCGATACCAGCGGATCGCTTCCGCATAGTCCTGCAGCACCCCGTTGCCCAGCTCATAGGCCTCGCCCACCGCCAGCTCGGCCTCCACCTCGCCATTGTCCGCCCGGGAGTGCAGATCGCCAAATTCATTCACGGCTCCGCGTCCGGATGGAAGGGAACAGAGCAGCAGGGCAAGGATCGCGAGAGGGGGGCGGGACCGTTTCACCGCGCAACGAATCCATGAAAATGACCCTGGCCGCAAGCGGGAAATACCCCCCCCCGGGGCAACAAAGCGGCGGCGGCAGTCCACTTACCGTTCCTTCCGGCGTGCGTCGGGGCGGGCTCATCCCCGTCGTCCGGTGAGGGCGCGCCGTGCGCCCCCCATTTTTCGCGTGCCGACCGGCTGGAAACTACCTTAGCCTCGCACCATGGAGCTTTACGCCATCATCGCTGAGATCGCGAATCGGGCGGACGACTTTCTCGCCGGTGCCGACAACCGCGCGCAGGGCCGCGCCGGCGTCGCCGAGCTGCTCACCATGGATTACCCCTGGCTGAATCCGGCCGACCGCGCCGCCGTCACCACGGGCGTCATGGCATTGCTCGAGGCGGAGAATTTCTTCGGCGTCGAATACGTCAGCAACCCTTTTACTGACGAGGACGACGAGGGTGAAACCTGACCGCCGGCCGGGCGCTCCTTGACCCGTGGCGAGCCGGCGTGTTGGCTTGCCCCACATGTTTCCGGCCTCCGCCGCCCTCTCCGCACCCGTCTGCATTCTCGCCTTCAATGCGGGTAACCAGCTCGCCGTGCGCCCGCACCCCGCCGGGGACGGCCTCGCCTTCACCGGAGCCGACCTCGCGGCGGCGACCGCCCGGCTGGCCGCGGCGTTTCCCGTTCACACCCCGCCCGCCGAATACTTTGCCACCGGCGGGGACGGGGCGCGCGCGCGGGTATTCTTTTCCCAGGTGGGTGGAACTCCGACCGAACCCGGACTGGCGTTTTTTCCCATCGCCCAGCTGGAGGCGCGTTCCGGCGCGCTCGCGCCCGCGCTGGCCCGGCTGCTGCCGCAGCTCGATCCCTTCCTGATTGAGATCCCCTACCTGCACCTCGGGGAGAACGACTTCATCTACAAGTTCCGGCCGGAAAAGGAGCGCAATCCCTCCAGCTATGCCCGCGACCCCGGGGCGAGCGCCCTCTACCAGTCACGCCTCTGCACCGCCATCAAGGCGCTCGCGCGGCAGCACGAGCGGACGGCCGCCGAGCCTGTCACCCTCGACTTCGGCGCGGTGCAGTATGTCATCCCCAGCCACTTTGGCTTCTGCCTCGGCGTGAAGAACGCCATTGAACGCGCCTACGAAACCCTCGCCGAAAATCCCGGCCGCCGGGTGTTCATGCTGTCGGAGCTGATCCACAACCCCTTTGTCAACGAGGACCTGCTCCGCCGCGGCCTCCGCTACCTCCAGACCGACAAGGGCGTCCCCTACCCGGCCGGCACCACCGCCAGCGGGCCGCTGCTCTGGGACACGCTGACGCCGGAGGACATCGTCATCATCCCCGCCTTCGGGGCGACGGACGAGGACAAGCGCCGGCTGGTGCGCAAGGGCATCGCGGTCTGCCAGTATGACGCTACCTGCATGCTGGTGGAGAAGGTCTGGAAGGCCGCGCGCACGTATGGAAGGGAAGGATACACGGTCGTCATCCACGGCAAGAGCGAGCACGAGGAGACCAAGGCCACCTTCTCCAACACCCGCCGGCACGCTCCCGCCGTCATCGTCCGCAACCTCGATGAGGTCTCCGCCCTCGGCGAAATCATTGCCAGCGACGACCCCGCCGTGCGGGCCCGCTTCTACACGCTCTTTGCCGGCAAACACACCCCGGGCTTCGAGGTCGCGCACCACCTCGAACGGGTCGCGGTGGTCAATCAGACCACCCTGCTGATGAACGAAACGCTCGCAATCATCGAGCACCTCAAGGCGGTCTACCTCGCCCGCTACGGCGGCGGGGCCGGGCCCGAGCGCGTGGGCGGCGGCGCGCGGCGGGACACGCTGTGCTACGCCACCCAGGTCAACCAGGACGCGCTCAGCCGGGCACTGGCGGGGCCGCTCGACGCCGCCTTTGTGATCGGGGGCAAAAACTCCTCCAACACCTACCAGCTCTTCCGCCTCTGCGAACAGCGGCTGGGGGCCAAGGCCTTTTTCATCCAGAGTGAACGCAGCATCCTCTCCCGCGAGAGTGTGGAACACTATGTGTATGTCGGCGGAGGCGTCGGCCGCATGGAGCCGCGCCCACTGTGGCCGACGGCCGGTGCCTCCGGGCCGGCGCCGGCCCCCGCCAAGCGCGTTCTGGTGACGGGCGGCGCATCGTGCCCCGACGGCATCATCCAGCAGGTCATCGCCCGGCTCAACGCGCTCTGGCCGGCCGATGCCCTGCGCCCCATCGAGGCGGTCCTGGCCGGATTGGAAAACTGAGTCGCCTCGATGAGGCAGTTTGTTGCCTCCCCGCCAAGTCCGCGTCGGACACGGCTACTAATAGTGCGCACCTCGGATCGCAATCCGTTGTCCCGCCTCCCGCCACGCGTTTGCCAACCGAAGTTCCCACTAACATGTCAACTAATAGTAGGCATGTTAGTGGGGTCGATGGCATCTTTCCGGCTAACTGCGATCAGGCTGAATACCGCTGCCGGGTGACCCGGTCCCACCTTGAATCGCGACCGGCCCGGCGCAGATGCTGGGAAGCCCCTGACACCCTCGCCATGTGCGGCATTGCCTCGCCCGGCCGGGTCGTCCACGTTGAACCTTTCCTTCCATGGCCGCCGTCCTCAACTACGAACCGCTCGTCCTGTCGCCGCGCCGCGAGTCGCCGGCCCTCACGCCCATCCAAGAAGAAATCCTGGCCCTGAAACGGGAGCGGAAGGCCGTGATCCTCGCCCACAACTACCAGGTCGAGGCCATCCAGCAGGTGGCCGATTATGTGGGAGATTCGCTCGGCCTCTCCTATCATGCGCAGGCGGCGCAGGCCGACGTGATTCTGTTCTGCGGTGTGCATTTCATGGCGGAGACGGCGAAGATTGTAAATCCCGGACGCACGGTGCTGCTGCCCGACCTGGACGCCGGCTGCTCGCTTTCCGACTCCTGCCCGGCCAAGCGGCTCGCCGCCTACAAGGCCGCGCACCCGGAGGCCTACGTCGTGGCCTACATCAACTGTTCCGCCGGGGTGAAGGCGCTGAGCGACGTGATCTGCACCAGCGGCAACGCGGTCCGGATCGTCAACCGGGTGCCCGCCGACCGAGAAATCTTGTTCGTCCCCGACCAGAACCTCGGACAGTGGGTCGCGCAGCAGACCGGCCGAACGATGAAGCTCTGGCCGGGCTCGTGCTACGCCCACGTGCAGTTCACCGTGCGGGCGCTGGAAAAGGTGCGGCTGCAGTTTCCGCATGCACCAGTCGTCGCCCACCCCGAGTGCGTGCAGGCCGTGCGCGACCTGGCCGACGAGGTGTGCAGCACCGAGCTGATGGTGAAATTCGCCAAGGAAAACCCGGCGAACGAGATCATCGTCCTGACCGAAAGCGGCATGCTGCACCGCCTGCGCCGCGAGGTGCCGGGCAAGACCTTCATCGCCGGCCCGACCGACACCTGCGCGTGCAACGACTGCCGGTTCATGAAACTGAACACGATCGAGAAGGTCCGCGATGCGCTGAAAAATCTCTCACCCGTGATCGAGGTGCCCGAGCCCATCCGCGCCGCCGCGCTGGTGCCGATCCAACGGATGCTGGACTGGAGCCGGCCCTGAGCCGGACGCATGCAGTTGAACTTGAAATCAATCTGGGGGCCAGGTGGCTGACCCGGCTTCGCCCCCGGAGCCAGCTCAACGAGCTGGCCGACAATGATGCCTTTGCAAAAGCCGGCTCATGGATGGACGCAACAATGGGTCCATCGAAAACAGATTTGCACAACTGCATGAGTCCGGCTGAGGGACCGTAGTCCGGCCTACGCCGGCAGATCGAACGGCACCGCGGTCTGCACCCGCACGCCAAAGCGCTGGCGCGGGTCGGACTCCAGCAAAGCCAGGGTGGAACCGGCCCGGCCGAGCCAGCCCTGCAAATAGGCCTCCAACTCGGGCCGCGTGGCGGCGAACGTCGCGGGCGTGTTGGCCGCGAGGACACGGTCGTTGACCGTGAGGGAAAAGTCCGTGCGGCTGAATGTGAGCTGACCGGGAAACTCCGCCTCGAGCAACCGGGCAATCTGGCCGGCCGCCTGCAGGGCCTGTCGGATCCGGTCGGCGTTGGTGCCGGCCAGCGGCGCCTTGCGGCGGTACAACACGCCCCAGTGGTGGCTGGTGTGGTCGAGCGCATAGTCGGCCTCGACACCGACGAGCACCACGCCCGGTCCGGCCGGGACGTGCAGCAACTCGGCCACGTCCACCAGCACACCGGGCAGCGCCTGCTGCGCCACCAGGCGGTGGAAAACGTTGACCACGCTGACCGGGTCGATCCGCAGATCGCCGTCGACGTAAATTTTTGCGACCAGATACTGGAGTTCCATGACAGAGGGGTTGGGACGGTTGGGCCGGCGGGCTCAGGCCTTGGTCGCGGGCGCCGGAGCGGACCGCAGCTTGTTGTAGCAGTTGTGCACCGCCTCGATGAAGAGCTGGGCTTCGGCGATGCGGTGGTGCGTCGTGTCCGCCGTGAATTTCTCCCCGCGCACCGCGTGGGCCGCGAAGAAGTCGTTGGCGAACTTCGGCCCAACGAACGGATCGAAAAAGACCTGCGTATCGAAGAACCGCTCCTTGAACTCCGCGACGATCTCGTCGGGGTCGTTGGACACGTCGTCAAACTGGATCTGCACCAGCGCCTTGGCTGCACGAAGGAAGGCGGCATACGCGGTCTCCCCCGCCGCCTGCAGGCGGTCCTGGTCGAGATGCTGGCCGGCCTCGAACACCAGACGTTCGGCCGCCGTCATCTCGAACTGGTAGCGCGAGACGACCTCGCCGGCGCATTCGCCGATGCCGATGTCGCCGATGCTGTACTGGCGCGGATCGCCCCAATCGGAGTAGAAACCCGGGTCGGCCTCGTGGGTGGGGAAATTTTGGTTGAGCGGCTCGAGCAGCGCCCGGACCGGGCCCTTGCCCACGCGCTTCACAAAGGCGTGAAAGCGCTCATCTTTCAGCCGGTTTTTCACATAAAACTCCGTGACGAAATCCACGGCCGCAGGGACCCGTTTCGAGGGGATGGCAATGATCGGAAGGCCGTAGGAACCGGCGTTGTGCTCCCATTCGCCGCCGAGAAGGACTTGGAAATGAGGCACTTTGTAGCCGTTGATGGTGCGGCTGACGCCGTAAAAGCCGAGGTCGGAAACGTAGTGGCCGCCGCAGGAGTTGAAGCAGCCGCTGACCTTGATGTGCAGGCCCTTGACCGCCTCGTCCAGCTGGTAGCTTTTGGCGACGAGTTGGTTGCGCAGCTCACCCCCGAGCCCGCGCGACGAGGAGATGCCGAGCTTGCAGGTATCGGTGCCGGGGCAGGACGTCACGTCCACGATGCTGGTGGCGCCGGGCGCGGCCAGCTCGACGCGGTCGAGATCGGCGAACAGCGCCGGGACGTCGGTCTTGCTGATCCAGCGAATGAGGAAATTCTGTTCCACCGTCGTGCGGATGGTGCCGCGGGTGTATTTGGCGACGATGTCAGCGAGACTGCGGAGTTGGTCCGCCGTGATGTCGCCGAGCGGCAGGTTGATGGCCGCGGTGACATAGCCGGCCTGGCGCTGGTCGCGCACGTTGCCCTTGACCCATTCGTACAGCCGGTCGTTGCCGCCGAACGCTGGCAGCTGGCCGGGGGGATGGAGCGGGCCTTCCTCCTCCTTCTCAATGTCCTGGAGCATCCCGAGCCAGCGCGGATCCTCGCGGAGCTCCTTGCGGGTGGCGAAGACCTCCTCGCGGAATTTTTCGATGCCCCACTTGTCGACGAGGAACTTGATGCGGGCGCCGTTGCGGTTCTTCTTCTCGCCGTGCTTGCCGAAAACGCGGCAGACCGCCTGCGTCAGCGGCAGCATCTCCTCGACCGGCGCAAACTCCGTCAGGATGCGGGCCTGACGCGGCACCGGGCCGAGCCCGCCGCCCACGACGATCTTGAAGCCGCGCTGCAGTTTGCCATCGGCCCCCGGACGGACCAGGGCGGTGTAGCCGATGTCGTGCATCTGCACGAGGCCGCAGGCATGCTGCGCGCAGCCGCTGAAGGCCGGCTTGAACTTGCGGCCGAACTCCATCGTGTCCGGATGCCCCATCAGAAACCAGGCCAGCGCCTTGGAATACGGGGTCACGTCAAACGGCTCGTCGTGGCAGACGCCCGCCAGCGGGCAGGCCGTGACGTTGCGGACCGCGTTGCCGCAGGCCTCGCGGGTCGTGATGCCCACCGCCGCCAGCCGGCGCATGATCGTCGGCGTGTTCTCGATGTGGATGAAATGGAGCTGGAAATCCTGGCGCGTGGTGACGTGGGCGATGCCGTCGGAATACTCCTCCGCGAGCTCGGCCATAACCTCGAGCTGGCGCGGGTTCAGCCCCCCGAACGGGACCTTGATCCGCAGCATGCCGGGGGCGTCCCAAACGGTGCCCGGACCCTTGGTGGGCTTGTCGGCGAAGGGGAGTTTGCGGCTTTCGGTGCCGTCGTAGCGCTGGCCGTTGTCGTAGCGCTGGCCATAGGCGCCGCGGCGGAGGCGGGTTTCGGCAAAGACCTTCTCCTCGATCTTTCCCTGCTTGCGCAGCCCGATTTCGGTTTCAAACTGGTCGACCTCCTGGCCGAGCTGCTCCGGCACTTTGCCGTTGAGGAGATCCTTCCAAAGTTTATCGCTGGTTTTCATGCCGGTATTTTTCAGGACTAAAATCTTTCCCCGCGAAATCGCCAATCAAATCTTTACCAATCAGGGTGGATCGCTTGTACTTATAAGGCAACCTTCTTTCCTGTTGTGACATACGAATCATAAATCATGGCCAACGATCACGCCAACCGGATCTACGACTCCATCCTTGGGCTGCTTTCCAGCGCCGACAACCCCACCCCGTTGGTGCGGATCAACCGGATCACACCGTTCAAACACGCCAAGATCTACGTCAAACTGGAATGGTACAATCCGTTCGGCGCCGTTAAGGACCGGGTCGCCGCCAATCTGGTGCGCGATGCCGAGGAACGCGGGACGCTGGCCCCAGGCCAAAAGCTGGTTGAGGCGACCTCCGGCAACACCGGCCTCGGCCTCGCCATGATCGGCAACGCCAAGGGCTACAGCCTGGAGACCCCGCTCTCCGCTGCGATCCCGTTGGAAAAAAGGACGATTCTGCGCTTTTTCGGGACCAAGGTGATCGAGCTGGACGATTCCCTCTGCCCCGCCCCCGGCGCCCCCGAGGGGGCCATTGCCACCGCCCGCGACACCGCCGCCCTGCCCGGCTATGTCGGTCTCGACCAATACGCCAACGAGGCCAATCCGGGGGCCCATTACCGCACCACCGGGCCGGAAATCTGGCGGCAAACGCAGGGCCAAGTCACCCATTTCATCGCCGGCCTCGGCACCTGCGGCACCATCACCGGCACGGGCCGCTACCTGAAGGAGCAGAACGCCGCCGTGAAGGTGCTCGGCGTCTATCCGGAGGACGGCCATGACATCCCCGGCGTCCGCAGCAAGCGCCAGCTCGGCCAGACCAAGCTGTATCGCCCGAAGGAATACGATGGCGAGGTCGAGGTCACCGACCGCGAGGCCTTTGCCCTCTGCCACCGGCTGAACCGCGAGGAGAGCATCATTGCCGGCCCGAGCTCGGGCATGGCGCTGGCTGGGGCGTTCCGCCTCATCCCGGACGAACCCGGGGTCGTCGCCGTGGTGATCTTTCCCGACAACATCTTCAAGTACGCCTCTTCGGTCTGCCGGCATTTTCCCGAGCTCTGCCCGCCGCCCGACACCGCCGGCACCTCCGCCCCGGCGGCGCCGAGCAAGAACGACCAGTTTGTCGAGGCCCTCGTCGAGAACCTAAAAAATCCCTACGACTCGGTCGCGGTCGCCGCGCTCGTGGCGGAGCTCGGCGGCGCCGGGACGCCGCTGGTCGTGGACGTCCGTCCGGCCGGCCAGTTCGCCGACCAGCGCATTCCCGGGTCGGTGAACCTGCCCCAGGCGGAGCTCGCACAGCGCGCGGGCGAACTGCCGTCCGACCGGTCGGCGCCGATCGTGATGGTCTGCGGCATCGGGAAGTTTTCGAAATACACGACGCTCCAGCTCAAGTCGATGGGCTACCGGAACGTCCGCAGCCTCAAGGGCGGCATCAACGAGTGGGTGCGCAAGCTGCAGCCCACCCGCTCCGGCCCGGCCTGAAGCCCCGGCCTGTTCCGCCTGCCTCTTCCTCCCTCCGACCATTTCTCAACCATCAGGTTGCAACCGGAGTGGGCGGAGTTGCCGGGACCGCCGCCGGCTTTTCGGTCAGCACGGTGCGCAGGCAGAAATCGCCGAAGCGTTCCCCGGCCCAGCGTTCCACGGCATACCGCCGGATGACGGGGGTGAGCAGCGCGACCGCCTCGTCGAGCGACACACTCGGGACATGGAGCCGGCCGAGCCGGAGCCCGTTGTAGTCGGCGCCCAAATACAGGGCGTATTTGTTGGGCGCGCGGCCGACCAGGCCGATCTCGCCGAGATAGGGCCGGGCGCAGCCGTTGGGGCAGCCGGTGATGCGGAGGCTGATGGCGTCGTCCCGCAGGCCGGCCGCCTCCAGCAAGGTCTCAAACTTGGCCAGCAATTCGGGCAGCACCCGCTCGCTCTCGGCCAGCGCCAGACCGCAGGTCGGCAGGGCGACGCAGGAGAGCGCGTTGAGCCGCAGGCCGGTCTGCCGGTTCTCGCCGGCCAGGCCGTGACGGGCGAGAACGCCCTCGATCCGGGCCTTGTTGGCGTCGCTCACTCCGCTGAGGGATAGATTCTGGCTCGGCGTCAGGCGGAAGTCGCCCTCGTGGATTTCCGCAATTTCGCGCAACGCCGTCTTCATCGGCCAGCCGGGGGCGTCCTTGATCCGTCCGCTCAGCAGGTGCAGCCCGTAAAACCAGGTGCCGTCGGCGCAAAGCTGCCAGCCGTGCGGATCCTCGATGGTGGTGAATTCAAACCGGCGCACCCCGGACAGCCGGACGCCGGAGCGGCGCTCGACCTCGCCGCGGAACCACGTGAGCCCGCGGTCGGCGATGGTGTATTTGAGCCGCGCGTGCTTGCGGTCGGTGCGGTCGCCAAAATCACGCTGGGTGGTCAGCACGGCCTCGGCCACGGCGATGACGTCGCTCGGCGGGATGAAGCCGAGCAAGTCCGCCAGCCGCGGATACGTTTTCTCATTGCCGTGGCTCATGCTCAGGCCGCCGCCGACGGTGACGTTGTAGCCGGCGAGCCGTCCGTCCTCGACGATGGCGATGAAGCCGAGGTCCTGTGAAAAGATGTCGACGTCGTTGGAGGGCGGCAGGGCGAACCCCGTCTTGAATTTGCGCGGGAGATAGGTCGCCCCGTACATCGGCTCCGACTCCGGCTCGCCGCCGGCGACCAGCTCGTCACCGAGCCAGATCTCATGGTAGGCGCGGGATTTCGGCAGCGCGTAGTCGCTCCACGCCCGGGCCTGGTCATAGACCTGCTGGAGCACCGGGCTGCGCTCGGGGTTGGGCGGGGCCATGACGTTGCGGTTTACGTCGCCGCAGGCTGCGATTGAATCGAGCAGGACGGTGTGCATCCCCTGGATGAGCGGACGGAGGCTCGCCTTGAGGACCCCGTGAAACTGGAATGTCTGCCGGGTGGTGAGCCGCAGCGAGGGACTCGCCACCTGGTCGGCGAGCCGGTCGAGCACCAGCCATTGCCGGGGCGTGCAGCGTCCGCCGGGCAGACGCACGCGGAGCATGAAGGCGAACGCCTTTTCCTGACCAGCCCGTTTGAGCGCAATCCGCTGGTCGCGATCGTCCTGCAGGTAGAGCCCGTGGAATTTGGCCAGCTGGTTGTTGTCCTCGGAAATGGCGCCGGTCGTGGGATCCGCCACGTCACGCACGAGGGTGCCCCGCAGGAAATGGGAAGCCGCCTTGATGCCTTCATTGGCACTTGGCGGCCGGGGCGTCACAGACTCGTTGGTCATGGAAGGTGGAACGTGGGCAAGTCTGACGGCAACGCAAGCGAAGGGACGAAACGGCCGCGCCAACCGGCGCCGCTACAGCACGGCCGCCGAGAGCTGGGCGACCGTCCGTCCGGCCTCCGCTTCGGTTTCCGGTTCAGTAGCGGTAGTGCTCCGGCTTGTAGGGTCCGCCCACCGGGACGCCGAGATAGGCGGCCTGCTCCTTGGTGAGCTTAGTGAGCTTGGCGCCGATCTTGTCCAGATGGAGCCGCGCAACCTCCTCGTCGAGGTGCTTGGGCAGCCGGTAGACGCCGATCGCGTAGGTGTCCTTGTTGCGCCAGAGATCCATGGCCGCGAGCGTCTGGTTGGTGAAGCTGTTCGACATCACGAACGACGGGTGGCCGGTCGCGCAGCCGAGGTTCACCAGCCGGCCCTCGGCCAGGAGGTAGAGGCTCCGACCGTTCGGAAATGTATAGAGATCGTACTGCGGCTTCACGTTGATCCGCTTCGCGTCGGACTGGTTCAGCCGGTCCACCTGGATCTCGTTGTCGAAATGCCCGATGTTGCAGACAATGGCCTGGTCCTTCATCCGCCGCATGTGCTCGAGCGTGATGATATCCTTGTTGCCCGTGGTGGTGACGTAGATGTCGGCCGTCCCAAGGGTGGATTCGATCGTGTTGACCTCAAAGCCCTCCATCGCGGCCTGCAGGGCGTTGATCGGATCGATCTCGGTGACGACCACGCGGGCGCCGAAACCCTTGAGCGAATGGGCGGAGCCCTTGCCGACGTCGCCGTAGCCGCAGACGCAGGCGACCTTGCCCGCGATCATCACGTCGGTGGCGCGCTTCAGGCCGTCGGCCAGCGACTCGCGGCAGCCGTAGAGATTGTCGAACTTCGACTTGGTGACGGAGTCATTGACGTTGATGGCAGGCACGCGGAGCTTGCCCTTCTCCAGCATCTGGTAGAGACGGTGGACGCCGGTGGTCGTCTCCTCGGAGACCCCGCGCCACTCCTTCGCAATGTTGGTCCAGCGCTTCGGATCCTGCTTAAACACGCGCTGGAGGGTGTCCTTGATGACCTGCTCCTCGTGTGAGCCGGAGGGAGTGTTGACCCAGTCGCTGCCCTCCTCGAGTTCGCAGCCCTTGTGGATGAGCAGGGTGACATCGCCGCCGTCGTCGACCACCAACTGCGGTCCCTTCCCGCCCGGAAAGAAAATCGCGCGGAGCGTGAGCTCCCAATATTCCTCGAGCGTCTCGCCCTTCCACGCGAACACCGGCGTGCCGGTCTTCGCGATCGCGGCGGCCGCATGATCCTGGGTCGAGAAGATGTTGCAGGACGCCCAGCGCACATCGGCCCCGAGTTCCTTCAGCGTCTCGATCAGCACCGCCGTCTGGATCGTCATGTGCAGCGAGCCGGTGATGCGGACGCCCGCCAGCGGCTGCTTCGGGCCGAATTTCTTCCGGACGGACATCAGGCCGGGCATCTCATGCTCGGCGATGGAGATTTCCTTGCGGCCCCAGTCGGCGAGCGCGAGGTCTTTAACGTGAAAATCAGGCGCGGTGGATTTGCGCGCGGAGGGGGAAACTTTGGCCATGGAAGATGATTTTGGGATTTGGATTTTCGATTTCGGATTGCCTGACGGAACAACCTTAGCCGACCGCGCGGAGGAGCGCGGCGACCTTGTTGACCTGCTCCCAAGGGAGGCCGGGTTTGCCGAAGTGGCCGTAATTCGTCGTCTGGCGGTAGATCGGGCGGAGCAGATCGAGTTGCGCGACGATTTCCGCGGGTTTGAAGCTGAAAACCTCGGACACCGCCTGCGTGATCCGCTCGTCGGAAACCCCGACCTTGTTCGTACCAAAGGTGTCAACCCGCAGGGAAACGGGCCGGGGATGGCCGATCGCATAGGCGAACTGAATCTCGGCATGGGTGGCGAGCCCGGCGGCAACGATGTTTTTCGCGACCCAGCGGCCCATGTAGGCGGCGGAGCGGTCCACCTTCGACGGATCCTTGCCTGAGAACGCGCCGCCGCCGTGGCGGCCCCAGCCACCATAGGTGTCCACGATGATCTTGCGGCCGGTGAGTCCGGAATCGCCCTGCGGCCCGCCGATGACAAACCGACCCGTCGGGTTGATCAGGTATTCCGTGTTCTTCGTCAGCAACCGGGCGGGAATGACCCGCTTAATGACCTCCTCGATGAGGTATTTTTCGATCGTCGCATGGGCGACGTCCGCGGTGTGCTGGGTGGAAATGACCACATTGACGACCTCGACCGGTCGGCCGTCCTCGTAGCGGACGGAGACCTGCGACTTCGCGTCGGGGCGCAGCCAGGCGACCCGGCCACTTTTGCGGATCTTGGTGAGGGCGCGGCCGAGGCGGTGCGCGAACATGATCGGTGTCGGCATCAGCTCGGGCGTCTCGGAGCAGGCGTAGCCGAACATGATGCCCTGGTCGCCGGCACCCTGCTCGGCGGTCTTCTTGCCCTGAGCCTTCTTCGCGTCCACCCCCTGCGCGATGTCCCGCGACTGGGCCGTGAGGTAATTGTTGATGAAGACGGTGTCGGCGTGAAACACGTCGTCGTCATTGGTGTAGCCGATGTGGCGGATCGCATCGCGAATGACCTTGCCGAGGTTGATGCCCTCCTCCAGCGGCTTGCTCCGGCCGGTTTTCTTGTCCTGCAGCCTGGGGATCGTGATCTCGCCCCCCACGACGACGAGGTTGGACTTGACGAACGTCTCGCAGGCGACGCGGCTCGTCTTGTCGAGCGTGAGGCAGGCGTCGAGGACGCTGTCGGAAATGAGGTCGGCGACTTTGTCCGGGTGGCCTTCGCCGACGGACTCGGAGGAGAATACGAATGATTTGGACATGGGAGTGAGCGGGCAGGAAACCATCCCGGCGAACGTCGCGCAAGTTCTAATATCAATATATCCGTATTTCATGATATGAATATTTGGCAATGTCCCGCGCCGCCCGATTTCCCGGGTGCGGCATTCCGGCCGAACTGCGGTCGTGGATGGAGCTTGGCAAACCGTCAGCCGGTTTGCACGATAACGGCGGGCGCTTGCCAGCCCCTGCCATGCCTCCCTCCGAACCCACCACCTTCATCGACCTCAGCGGCCGCAAGATCCTGGTCGTCGACGACGACCGGGTAAACATCCGCATTCTGCACGGTATCCTGCAGACCGCGGGCTACGTCATCGCGGAGGCCGACACCGGGGAAAAGGCGCTGGAGCTCTACCAACAGTTCCAGCCCGACTTGGTGCTGCTCGACGTCGTGATGCCGGGCATCAACGGCTTCGAAACCTGCCGTGAGCTGATCCGCCGCTACGACGTGAAGGCCGCCCCCGTCATCTTCATCACCGCCAAGCAGGAATCCGACGACATTGTCGAAGGGCTGAACGCCGGCGGGGTCGACTACGTGCCCAAGCCTTTCCGGCAAAAGGAGGTGCTCGCGCGGATTCGCAACCACCTCGCCATCCGCGCCCTGATCGCCCGGCAGCGCTCCCTCGTCACCCAACTCAGCCTCGCCAACGAGGCCAAGAACAAGTTTCTCGGCATGGCTGCGCACGACCTGCGCAATCCGCTCGCCTCCATCCGCGGGCTCGCCGAGTTCGTCCTCGACGGCACCTTCGGCCCGGTCAACGCCGAGCAGACCGACGCCGTGGATACCATCCGTCAGGCGAGTCAGAGCATGCTCGACCTCGTCAACGAACTGCTCGACGTCGCCACGATCGAGGCGGGGCAGCTCAACCTTCGCCTCGCCCCGGTCCGGTTGGCCGAACTGATTGAAAAATCCGTGGCGCTCAACGGCATGGAGGCGGCACGCAAGCAAACCCGGATTCTCTTCGACGAGCGCGACGGCGATCCGGTGGTCGCGCTGGACGCCGCCAAGATCCGCCAGGTCATGGACAATCTCCTCAGCAACGCGGTCAAGTACTCGCCCCCGGGGTCCTGCGTCCACGTCGCCCTCCGGCTGTCGCCCGGCCACTGCGCCGTCAGCGTGCGCGACCAGGGCCCCGGTATTCCCGAGAACGAGCGCGACAAGCTTTTCAAGGACTTCGGCCGGCTCTCGGCCAAGCCGACCGGCGGCGAGATGAGCACCGGCCTCGGCCTGGCCATCTGCCGCAAGATTGTCGAGGCGCACCAGGGCGTCATCGTGGCGGAAAACCTCCCCGGCCGGGGTTGCGAATTCCGGGTCACCCTGCCAATCTCCCCCGCATGAGCTTCAACGGCAAGGTCCTCCTCGTGGATGACGAACCCCACATCCGCAAATACGTCAGCGTCCTTCTGCGCACGCTCGGCAGTCCCATCATCTTCGAGGCCACCAACGGCCGCGAGGCGGTCGAGCTGTTCGAACGGGAGCGCCCCGACCTGACGCTGCTCGACGTCAACATGCCGGTCCAGGACGGCCTTGAAACCCTGCCCCTGCTCCTCGCGATCGACCCCGACGCCGTGATTGTCATGCTGACCTCGCTCACCACCCGCCAGATTGTGGAGGAGGCCGCCCAGCACGGCGCGACCAGCTATCTGCGCAAGGATCTGCCGCGGGACGAGCTGGCGGCCGCGCTCCGGGAGATCATCGCGACTTCCTTCGAACCCGACGCCGATGAGTAAATCCGAACCGGCGCAGCCCGCCGCCGTCACCCCGCCGGCCGATTCCGGGCTGAGCGAAATCCGCTACTCCCTGCCCGCCCTGCTCGCCGAACTCCGCCTCGAACGGACCGACGGTTCCTTCGCCATGGAGAAGCTCCACCAGGCCGAAATTGGCAAACTGTTCCAGGGCCGCAAAAAACGCCGTGTTAAAAAAACCTGACTCCACCTTCGCCGAGCGCCTCCGGGAGCTGCCCAACTTCGACTTCGGCACCGAGTTGGCGGCCCTGAAGACCAAACACGGCGACGGCCTGCCGCTGCTGGTGGCGGTCATCGAGGCGAAACTCGCGACCAAGGATGACGCCTGTCGGCTTTACGCCGACACCCTCGGGGTGGCCTACGTCGATCCGTTTGCCTCGGTCATCACCGATGACGCGGTGGCCGCCATCCCGGTGGAGATCGCCCGCAAGGCCCGCGTCATCGGGCTCTACATCATCGAGGGCGTGCTCACCGCCGCCTTCGCCAATCCCGAGGACAAGGACCTCGTCAAGCGCGTCAGCCAGATCGCGCAGCTGCCGGTCAGCCCGGTGTTCGCGCTTTCCCGTGACATCGAGGATGCGATGGCGATCCAGTATTCGAGCGAGAAGAACCTCGAGGAGAGCCTCTCGGAACTGGAGCACTCCAGCCTGTTCGACCAGCCCGAGGTCGCCGCCGACCGGCTGGCGCTCCTCGCGGACTCCGAATCGCTGATCCAGATCCTGGACGAGATCATCTACTACGCGATTCGCGAGCGCGCGACCGACATCCACATCGAGCCGCAGGAGATGCAATCGCGCATCCGTTTCCGCATCGACGGCATGCTGCGCGAGGTGCTGACCTATTCGCGCAAGCTGCACCGCGCCCTCGTCTCGCGGATCAAGATCCTCTGCAGCCTCAACATCGCAGAAACACGCTTCCCGCAGGACGGCCGCTTCTCGATGCCCGTCGGCACCTCCAAGGCCAACTTCCGCTTCTCCTCCATCCCGACCCAGTACGGGGAGAAGGTCGTGATCCGCGTGCTCGCGAGCACGGCGAAGAAGTCGATGCTCACGCTCGACAAGATGATGATCTCGCAGACCATGCTGCGGCCGTTCAAGCGCCTGATTCAGAATCCCAGCGGGATCATCTTTGTGACCGGCCCCACCGGTTCGGGCAAGACCACCACCCTTTACGCCGCGCTCCACGAGATCAACAAGCCCGACATCAACATCACCACGATCGAGGATCCGATCGAGATTCAGCTGGCGGGCGTCACCCAGAGCCAGGTCAACGCCCACATCGACCTCAAGTTCTCGACGCTGCTGCGCTCGCTGCTCCGGCAGGATCCCGAGGTCATTCTCGTGGGCGAGATCCGCGATCTGGAGACCGCCAAAATCGCCACCGAGGCGGCGCTCACCGGCCACATTGTCTTCGCCACGCTCCACACCAACAGCGCTGCCCAGGCCATTGTGCGCCTGCTCGAGATCGGCGTGGAACCCTACATGGTCGCCCCCGCCGTGATCGGGGTGCTGGCCCAGCGACTCGCCGCCCGGATCTGCGAAAATTGCAAGGAGCCCTATTATCCCCCGCCGGAGGTCCTCCGGAAATATTTCCTCGACGAGGGTCTGACCGACGTCCCGTTCTACCGCGGCCGCGGTTGCACCGTCTGTCGCGGCACCGGTTACAAGGGCCGCATCGCCTTCCACGAACTGGTGCTCATCACCGAGGAGGTGCGCACGCTCATTTCGGCCAATGCCAGCGTGCAGCAGATCACAGCCGCCGCCAAGGTCGGCTACAAGCCGCTCCGGTATGACGGCCTCAAGAAAGTTCTTCTCGGCTTCACCACGATCGACGAAATCGAGGCCAACAGCTCCTTCGAATGGGCCAGCTGATCCGGCCGCCGTTCCGGCCCGGGACCGCTCCCCCGGCCGGTGCAGTCCCGCCGGGGTAAACATCCGCCGTTTCCCCTCCCCGGGCGCAACGGTTTGTCCCCACCAGAAAAAATCACCCGGTTATAATTATAAATAATTTGTAAAAATTACCCGCCGACCAACATCTTGGTTTTCCTCGTTTGCCTTTTTCCCCGCCTCCACCCCATCTTCCCCGCATGACATCCAGCCCAGTGCTCGATCCGGAAGCCATTGCTGGCCTCCGGGCGCTCAGTCCGGACGACGGCGACGCATTCCTGCGCGAGATTGTCGGCATTTTCCTCGAAGACACCCCGGCCCGACTCCGGGAACTGCACGCCAGCCTGGCCAAGGGCGACGTCCCGGCTTTCACCCGCGCGGCCCACAGCATCAAGGGCAGTTCCAGCAACATCGGGGCCACCGAACTCCGGGCCACGGCCGAAAAGCTGGAGCATCACGCCAAACAGCAGGGTCTGACAGGGGTGGCCCCGCTGCAGGCCGCCGTTGAGGCCGCCTTTGCCCGCGCCGAGGTCGAGCTCCGCAAGTTGCTGGGCTGATTCCCGCGGCGACGCCGCGGCCGGAAGCCCCTCACCGCTCGAGAAAATAGCCCCGCTGCTTCTCGGACACCGGCAGGTCGACGCGGTCCATGACCTTCAGCAGGTCGTCCCAGATCAGCCGCTTCTTCCGGTTCGTGGGCTCGCGCAAGATATAGCTCGGGTGATAGGTCACCATTACCGGCCGCCCGGCAAACTCATGCCATCGGCCGCGCGCCTCCCCCAAAGTCTTGAAATTTCCCGCCCCGAGCAGACCCTCGAGCGCGGTCTTGCCCAGCGCCACCAGCACCGTGGGCTCCACGATCCCGATCTGCGCCCGCAGAAACGGCAGACAGAAGGTCATCTCCGCTGCCGTCGGCGGCCGGTTGCCCACCTGCTCGCCGCCGCCCGGGGACGGAATCTGCGGCCGCCAGTTCATGATGTTGCCGATGTAAACCTCCTCGCGCTTCAGGCCCATCGCCAGGATCATCTTGGTCAGCAGCTGGCCCGCGGGTCCGACAAACGGCTCGCCCAGCACCTCCTCGTCCGCCCCCGGCGCCTCGCCGACAAACATGATTTTCGCATCCAGACTGCCCACGCCCAGCACCACTTTTTTGCCCGGCCGGACGTTGTCCCGGCAGACCGGGTGGTTGAGCACGAGCTCGCGCAAAGCCGCCCAGCGCGCCGCCTTGTCCCCCTCCGGCAACACCACCTCGGGCGGCGGCGGCAGGACTGGGGCGGCGCTGTCGCCGCCGGAATTGCGGAGTGCGGATTGCGGAGTGCGGATTGCCGCGACCTCCGGACTCTGGCTCGAAGATTTCTCCCTTCCGGCTTCCGCCTTCTGGCTTCCGGCCTGCTGATCTCTGACCTCTGCCCCCTGACCTCTGGCCTCCGGCCTCCGGCTTCCGGACGCGCGTTGCGCCACCACCGCGCGGCGCAATGCCGCGACACTCTCCTCGGACACGTCGACGGTCTTGACCCCGGCCGTTTTCAGGCGGCGCAACTCGGCAGTCAGGGCGGTCAGGGCGGCATGCATGGCGATGTCAGGTGAGGCGGGGACCGAGGAGCTTGGCAACATACTTGCCGAGCAGGTCAAACTCGAGATTCACCTGTTCGGCCGCCCGCCGGCCCTGGAGGTTTGTGACCGCCAGCGTATGCGGGATGAGCCAGACCGCGAACGTATCGCCCTCGACCTCGGCGACTGTCAGCGAGATGCCGTCAATGGCGACGCTGCCCTTGTGAATCAGCTGGGCGCCGCTCCCGGCCGGGGCGCGCACTCGCAGGTAATGATCGGCCCCGCGCGGCTCGAACACCTCGATCAGTCCGAGCCCATCGATGTGACCGGTCACAAAATGCCCGCCAACCTTGCCGTCAAACCGCAGGCTGCGCTCCAGGTTGACGGGCGCGCCCGGTGCCAGTGCGGCGAAGTTTGTCAGCCGCCGCGTCTCCTCCAGCACGTCAAACTCCAGGTGGCGGTCGTCATGGCTCACCACGGTCAGGCAGCAGCCGTTGACGGCGATGCTGTCGCCCGCGGCCACGCCGGCCAGCACCACCCGGGCGGTGATTTTCAGCCGCCACGCCACCGGACGGCGGTTGAACGCCGCGACCGCACCTGTCTCCTCAATGATGCCGGTGAACATGATTGGTGCAGCGTGCGCCCCGTCGCGGTGTCAGGCAATCCCAACCTTGGCCGGCCGTCGCGCCCAGCGGCCGGCCAGGACGCCGCAGACAATGAGCTGCAGCGGATGATAGATCATGATCGGCAGCAGGATTAGGCCGAGGCCGGGATGCGCGCCAAAAATCAGCTGGGCCATCGGCACGCCCGAGGCGAGGGTCTTCTTCGAGCCACAGAATACCGCCGCGATCCGGTCGCCCGCCGGAAATCCCCAGGCCCGGCACCACGCGCCGACCCCCGCCAGCGCCGCCGCCAGCATCAGTCCGCAAGCGCCCAGCGTGAAGAACACCGTCCCCGCACCCTGCCCCGTCCACACGCCCATCCGCATCGAATCGCAGAACGACGTATACACCAGCACCAGCACGGTGCCGCGATCCGCTACGTTGATGGCGGCGTGGTTGCGCTCCGCCCAGATTCCCAGCCAGGGCCGCATCAGTTGTCCCACCCCCAGCGGCAGCACCAGCCAGCAGGTGAGGTCCAGCATCACCTGACCCAGCGGCAGCGGCTGTCCTCCGGTCTTCAGCCAGACCCCGATCCACAGCGGCGTCAGCAGAACCCCGAGCAGGCTCGAAAACGTGGCGTTGAAGACCGCCGCCGGCACATTGCCCCGGGCGGTCGCCGTCAACGCCACCGACGACGAGACGGTGGAGGGCAACGCGCACAGGTAGAAAATCCCCAGCTGCAGGTTCGGGTCGAGGAGTCCGCCGGCGAGGCGTAGCAACCCGAGGCCGACGACTGGAAAGAGCAGGAACGTGGTCAGCTGCACGACCAGATGCAGCCGCCAGCGCAGGGTGCCCGCACGGAGTGCGGAGAACGACAGCGCCACGCCGTGCAGGAAAAAAATCAGTGCTATCCCCGCCTTCGTCAGCAACTCGGGGTGCAGCCAGCCGCCGTGCGCGCCCGGCCCGGGCGCGGCCCAGGCCAGCCCCACCGCCACCGCCATGCCGGGGAGAAACCAGTCGGGCTTCTTCTTCATGGCAATGCCGGCGTTTTCATCCGCCCCGCTTCCTCCGCAGCATCGCCAGCAGCACATCGTAACCCTCGACCCGCAGCAGCCACATCAGCCAGGCATAGGCCGCCACCGCGATCGGGATCAGCCCGAAAACCGCCAGGGCGTCCGCAAACCGGGGCCGCGCCACGGTCGCCCCGATGATCTGCCAGCCGCCCCACACCAGCACACCCATCACGAAGGTGGCCACCGCCACCTTGACCAGCGTTGGCCAGAGCGGCGCCAGGCTCATCCCCGGCAGCTTGCGGACGAGCGCCCGCTGCAGGAGGAGCGTCTGCACAATGATGGCCGCGGTGCTCGCCAGCACGAGCCCCGCCGTGCCAAGCCAGTGCATCAGGCTGATGCTCAGTACCAGGTTCACCACAAAATCGACCACCGCGACGCGGACCGGGGTGGCCGTGTCCTTCAGCGCGTAAAAGGCACGGACCGTCAGGCTAGTAATGGAAAAGAAGGGCAGCCCGATCGCGAAGAGACCGAGCAGGGGGGTCATTGCTTGGGAGGCCGCCGCGTCGAACTTTCCGTGCTGGTAGAGCAGACGGACAATCGGTCCGCTCAGCAACGCCAGGCCCGCGGCCGCCGGCACATTGATGATCAGAATGAGCCGGATCCCGCGCCGGTAGTCCTCCGCGAGCTCCGTGAACTTCCGCTCCGTGGCATGCCGCGCGATGAGCGGATAGACCACCGTCAAGACCGCGACCGCGAACACGCCGATCGGCAGCTCCATCAGCCGATTGGCGTAGAAGAGTAGGGTGCCGGCCGAATCGTTGATCGAATAGGCCAGCAGGCTGGCGACATAGATGTTCACCTGGTAAATCGCCGTGCCGAAGAATCCCGGGGTCATCAGCCGGGAGATCTCCCTCACCCGCGGCGAGAGCACGAGGTCGGGGCGTGGGCGCCAGCCCTCGCGGATCAGCACCGCTGCCGGCACCCCCATTTGCAGGAAACCCCCAATGAGCACGCCGGCGCAGAGCCACCGGATCTGGCCCTCCGGCGTGGCGGCGAAATGCAGGCCCGCGCCGCCGAGCGAGAAGATCATCGCCAGATTCAGCCAGATGGGCGAAAGTGCCGGCTCGGTGAAATGCTGGAAGACGTTCAGGGTGGCGTTGAGCGCCGCCGCCACGCAGACAAACGCAAGGTACGGAAACAGGATGACGGTTAGGTCCGCGACGAGGTACCACTTCTCCTCCCGACCCGGGATCATCCGCGCCTGGCTGAACAGTGCCATCGCCAGCAGCACCAGCCCGCCGGTCACCACCACCAGCCAGCTGACCACCTTGTTCAGCAGCGCAAAGGCCCCCGGCCGGCCGCGCTCGTGCAGTTCGTCTTGAAGCGTGGGCAAAAACGCCGCTGTCAGCGCCCCCTCGCCCAGGAGCCGGCGAAAGAGGTTGGGAAGCCGGAACGCGGTGAGGAACGCCGAGTTCAGCAGTCCGTCGCCAAACACCGCGGCACTGATCTGGTCGCGCACCAGCCCGAGCACCCGCGACACTACGGTGAGCAGCGAGACCACGCCGATGTTCTTGAGGTGCTTCGACACGCGTGCGGTTTTCCGCGGCGGGCGCCGGGATGGCAAGACCATTGCCCGCGCCGGCCGAACCTCCCCCGGAGTCCGCGGCCACCACTCCCCGGCTCCGGCTGGTCCCTTGAACAAAAAATGACCGACAAAATATGCCCAGCATTTGTCCGGTCCGTCCCTTGACCCCACGGTCGGTTGCGAGGAAATTACGGTAGCGGCCGGCGGCTAGCGCCGAACGGCGCTGCCCTTCGCCATTACTTTTCTACCCATGCGCTGCCGTGCCCCCTTCCTGTTCTGCCTCCTGGCCCTTGGCGCCGCCACCCTGCGGGCCGGCGAAACGCCGCCCCCAGCCGCCCAACCGGCTGCTCCGTCCGCCGCCGCTCCGGTGCCCCCCCCCGCGGTCCCGGCACCGGCCGCCGCCGACCTGCCGGGACTCAGGGTCGGCGACAAGGCGGTGGATTTCACCCTGAAGAATGCCGCCGGCGAGGAGATCGCCCTTCAGGCCCTCCTAAAAAAGGGCAAGGTCGCGTTGTTATTCTATCGCTCCGGCGACTGGTGCCCGATCTGCATCGCGCAGTTGCAGGGCCTCCAGCAGAGCCTCAGGGACATCGACGCCACCGGGGTGCAACTGGTGGGCGTCAGCTACGATTCGCCCGAGGTGCTCACCCAAGTGGCCACTCGATACAGCCTCACCTTTCCCCTGCTCTCCGATGCCGGCAGCAAGACCATTGACGCCTATGGTATCCGCAATCACGAGGCCACCGGCCGCGCCATCGGAGTGCCGCACCCGGTCATCTTCATCCTCGACCAGACCGGAATCATCCGGGCCAAGCTCATGCGCTCCAATGTCCGCGAACGCCCGACCCCGGCGGAAATCATTACGGCGGTAACAAATATAAAGTGAAATCGCACTCCTTCTATAGCGAAACCATTCGTGCCTTTGGGCGGACGGAAAGGCCGTCCATTTTTCGCTCGCTCCGAGCCCCCATATCCGCCTGATTGCTTGCTCATTGGAGATCTTAACCCAGATCAATCTCATGCCGACAAAAGGACTAATCACATTGCTCTGTGGGCTGATCGTGACAGCCGGAGCGCTGGCGGACACCAAAATCACCGGAGCCAGCGGGCTCGAAGCCAATTTCGTGGCGGTATTTGAAGCCACTCCCAAGGGTTTGCTGGTGCTGCGCAATCCGGACGATGCGGCCATGGAAATCCCGTGGGACAAAATCGACCTACCCAAACTTAAGGACGCGAACGCGCCGATTTATGATGCGTACGAGCTCGCCCTGGCCAAGCAGGAAAACCAGCCGCTTGGACTCGGTCTGGCCGCGAAAATCATGACCCTGAGCGAGGTCAAGACCGCCGTCATTCAGGCGCTGAAAGACCCATACGTCTGGCCTTGGAATCACTCTTCGGGCACCCTCGTCGTCGGTATCCGGGGAGGCTTTGCTGTTATCCATCCGGCAGACTTTGCCATCTCCCCCATCGTCGCCCTCAAACGGCTCACGGATGCCGTGGATGATCGGGCTAAACAGGAGGCTCTCGCCCAGTTCAGGCTACAATCATATTATAATTCCTGCGGCATCGAGGCGATGCTGGGCCGGCTGGATGACGTGGTCTCGCGCCTGCCAACGGAAAAGATGTTTCCCCGCCAGACTCAGGACCGGGTCCTGATCCAAAACCTTGACCTTTTCAGGAAGAAAATCCGCGCCATCAACCAGGCCCTCGTCTTGAGCGTGGATGATCAGCGCACAATCGCGGAATTTCTGAAACAGCTCGGGATTTGACCCGGCGGCCTGAAGCATCCGACGACTGCTATTTTTCGCTTGCGGACCGTCCCCGACCTTGGGAGTCTGACCGTTCGCGACGTTCCTTTCGGCCCGGCTGGCGTTGTCGCGGTGCTCCCGTCAGCCTTTCACAGTCAGTCCAACCCTCAACCCACGGTCCCCTTCACGGGGGGCTATCGCGGGAAGTCGGCGCTGCGGAGCAGGCGACGTCCTTCCGCCATGTTCCCATGAGTTCCTTAATGCAAGAACTGCTCGCCCAGTCCTCCTTCGACAAGCTGAAGGAAGGCGCCATCGTCCCGGGCGTCATCACCGAAATCCGCCAGCACGAGGTCGTCGTCGACATCGGCGGCAAGTCCGAGGGCGTCATCCCCGCCGGCGAGTTCCTCGACATCGGCGAGCTCCAGATCGGTTCCACCATCGACGTCCTGGTTGAAAAACTCGAGGACAAGTCCGGCGCCCCCATCCTCTCCTTTGACAAGGCCGAGCAGAAGAAAAACTGGGACAACATCCTCACCAAATTCCCCGAGGGTTCCGTCGCCTCCGGCCGCGTCAAGGCCAAGGTCAAGGGCGGCCTCATCGTCTCGATCGGCGTCGATTCGTTCCTGCCC
>CAIQQB010000153.1 GCA_903873805.1 uncultured Opitutia bacterium
GACATTTTCCGGCTGTCATCCTTGAACTTCTCCACCCCAACATGGTCATGCTCGCCCCCTCCGGTCAGAACCACCCCCACAAACTGCGCCAACTCTATGCGCCGTTTCTTGGCCTCGCGGAGCATTCCCGCCGGGTGATCGGCACGGTGGCGGGCTCGTTCGCCCGCGAGGACAGGCGCTACACCATCCCGCGTTTCACTTTCCTCGGCCCCGGCGACGGCGGCGCCCAGCGGCGGATCGGCCTGTTCGCCCTTCTGCACGGTGACGAGCCCGCCGGGGCCGCGGCCTTGCTCCGCTGGCTGCAGACCCTGGCCGACCGGCCCGCGCTGGCGGCGGGCTACGACCTGGTGTGTTATCCGCTGTGCAATCCGACCGGCTACGAGGACGGCACCCGGTGCAGCCGCGCCGGCCTCGACCTCAATCGCGAATTCTGGCGGAATTCCGCCGCCCCCGAGATTTCCATCCTCGAGGGCGAGCTCCGGACGCAGCAGTTCGACGGCGTCATTGCGCTCCATGCCGACGACACCAGCGACGGCCTCTACGGCTACGCCCACGGCCGGGTCTTCAACGAGAACCTGCTGCTGCCCGCCCTGCGCGCGTCCGAGCGGGTGCTTCCGCGCGACCGGCGGGCGGTGATCGACGGCTTTGCGGCGTCCGAGGGCATCATCGCGGACTGTTTTCCGGGCGTGCTCGCCCCGCCGCCCGACCAGCAGCCGCAGCCGTTTGAGGTGATTTTTGAGACTCCCGCCGTCATGCCGCTGGACAAACAGGTCGAGGCCGCTCAAACCGCCCTGCACGCCATGCTCGCCGCCCATCGGGGCTTCATCGCCCACGCCCAATACCTGTGACCTCCCGCCGCCGCCCCGTCCTGCCCGGCTTCGGGCTTTCGCTTGGCTTCACCATGGCCTACCTCGGCCTGGTGGTGCTGATACCGCTGGCGGCGGTGTTCATCAAGGCGTCCGGGCTGACCTGGCACGATTTTCTGGCCGCGGTCGGTTCGCCGCGGGTGCTGGCCTCCTACCGGGTCACGTTTGGCGTCTCGTTTCTCGCGGCCCTGTTCAACGTGCCGTTCGGGGTCATCCTCGCCTGGGTGCTGGTGCGCTATGAGTTTCCCGGCCGGCGCCTGGTGGACGCGTTGGTGGACCTGCCGTTCGCCCTTCCCACGGCCGTCGCGGGCATCGCTCTCACGGCGGTTTATGCGAAGAACGGTTGGATCGGCCGCTGGCTCGAACCGCTCGGCATCCAGGTCGCCTACACCTGGCTGGGAATCTGGGTCGCGCTCACGTTCATCGGGTTGCCATTCGTTGTCCGCACGGTGCAGCCGATCCTCGAAGAGCTCGAGCCGGAGCTGGAGGAGGCCGCCAGCACGCTCGGCGCCACCCGCGGGCAGACCTTCCGGCGGGTCATCCTGCCGGCCCTGCGGCCGGCCATCATCACCGGCTTCGCGCTGGCGTTTGCCCGCGCGGTGGGCGAATACGGCTCGGTCGTGTTCATCGCGGGCAACCGGCCCCTCCACACCGAGATCACCCCGCTGCTCATCATCACCAAGCTGGAGCAGTATGACTACCGCGGCGCCACGGCGCTCGCCTCCGTCCTGCTGTTCGGCTCCTTCGGGCTGCTGTTCCTCATCCAGCTTCTGCAGCGCCGCGCCCGCCGCGCGGCCGGCTGACCCGCCCCTGAGCCATGGCTGGAACCGTCTCCACTCTCGCCCATGTTGCGAAGCACCGCCAGCGGCGGTCCCTTGGGGATCCGCGCTGGGTCCGCTGGAGCCTGATCGGCCTCGCCCTCCTCTTTGTCGGGCTGTTCCTGGTGGTACCGCTCGCGGCCGTATTCACCGAGGCGCTGCGCAAGGGGGTGGGGGCCTACTTCGCGGCGTTCAAAGACCCGGATGCGCAGGCGGCCATCCGGCTGACGTTCCTCGCCGCGGGGATCGCAGTGCCGCTCAACCTGGTCTTCGGTCTCGCGGCCTCATGGGCCATCGCGAAGTTTGAGTTTCGCGGGAAGGCCCTTCTGATCGCGCTGATCGAGCTGCCGTTCGCGGTTTCTCCCGTGGTTTCGGGTCTGGTCTATGTGCTGCTGTTCGGCGCCCAGGGCTGGTTCGGACCCTATCTCGGCGCCGGTGACCACCCGTGGCTCGGCTCGTGGATCAACGCCCATGATATCCAGATCATCTTCGCCGTGCCGGGCATCGTGCTGGCCACCGTCTTTGTCACGTTTCCCTTTGTCGCCCGCGAACTCATCCCGCTCATGCAGGCGCAGGGCCGCGACGAGGAGCTGGCGGCGGTCACCCTCGGCGCCTCCGGCTGGCAGATCTTCCGCCGCATCACGCTGCCCAACGTCAAATGGGGTCTCTTCTATGGGGTCGTGCTCTGCAACGCCCGCGCCATGGGCGAGTTTGGCGCCGTGTCCGTCGTCTCCGGGCACATCCGCGGCCAGACCAACACCATTCCGCTGCACGTCGAGATCCTCTACAACGAGTACAACATCCAGGCGGCGTTCGCCATCGCCTCGCTGCTCACGCTGCTCGCGCTGGTCACACTCGTCCTCAAGAACCTCGTCGAGTGGCGCCACCGCCGGGTCATCGAGGCCGCCGCCGCCGCCGACCTCCGCCAATTCGCCTCATGAGCATCGAAGTCCGCAACCTCTCCAAGCACTTTGGCGCCTACACCGCCCTCGGCAATGTGAGCCTCAAGGTCGACACCGGCCGCCTGACCGCGCTGCTCGGGCCCTCCGGTTCCGGCAAGACCACCCTGTTGCGGATCATCGCCGGGCTCGAGTATCCCGACCCGTCGGCCGATCCGGAAGCGGGCCGCGTCCTTTTCCACGGCGAGGATGTTTCCCATGTGGCCGCCGGCAAGCGCGGCGTGGGCTTTGTCTTCCAGCACTACGCGCTCTTCAAGCACATGACGGTGTCGGACAACATCGCCTTCGGGCTCACCGTGCTGCCGCGCGCCACCCGGCCGTCGCGCGAGCAGATCGCCGCGCGGGTCCGCGAGTTGCTCGGCCTCGTCCAGCTGGACCAGCTCGGCGGCCGCCTGCCCGACCAGCTCTCCGGCGGCCAGCGCCAGCGCGTCGCCCTCGCCCGCGCTCTCGCCGTCAACCCCAAGGTCCTCCTGCTCGACGAGCCGTTCGGCGCCCTCGACGCCCAGGTCCGCAAGGAGATGCGAAGCTGGCTCCGCCGGCTCCACGAGCAGATCCACGTCACCACGGTTTTCGTCACCCACGACCAGGAGGAGGCCCTCGAGCTCGCCGACGAGGTTGTGGTCATGAACAACGCCCGCATCGAGCAGGTCGGTGATCCGCAGGAGGTCTACGACCGTCCCGTCTCGCCGTTCGTCATCGAGTTTCTGGGCAACGTCAACCGCCTCGCCGCCGGCACGGGCAAGCTCCGCACGCCCGGCGAAGACGTGCTCTATGTGCGGCCCCACGATGTCGACATCCAGCGCGGCACCTCCGACCCGCACGCCCTCCGCGCCCGCGTCCTGCACGTGTTTTCCGCCGGCAGCTACGGGCGCGTGTTGCTCCAGCGCGCCGACAGTGGCGAACAGTTCGAGGCCGAGATCGCCCGCGACCGCTTGGGCGACCTGGAACTGAAGCAAGGCGAGGAGGTCAACGTCGTCTTCCGCCACGTCCGGCTCTTCCCCCGCGGCGAGTTCACCGAGGCCGATGTCCGCGACGGCCGCCTCTCCGAGGCCCCCCGGCCCGGCGCGCCCCCGGTGCACGGTGCCGGCGAGCACATCTGACCCGCCCGCTTGCCGCTTGATTCAGTCCCGTCTCCCCGACATTTTTTCACCCACCCAAACCTCAACCCACACCCGTCATGGCCAAGATCCACAACGATATCACTGAGACGATCGGCAACACCCCGCTCGTCCGCCTGAACCGCACCGCGGCGTTGCACAACGCGCAGGCGGAGATCCTCCTCAAGCTCGAGTTCTTCAACCCGCTCTCGAGCGTCAAGGACCGCATCGGCTTCGCGATGATCGACGACGCCCTCAAGGCCGGCAAAATCAACGCCAAGACGGTCCTGATCGAACCGACCAGCGGCAACACCGGCATCGCGCTCGCGTTTGTGGCCGCCGCCAAGGGCCTCAAGCTCATCCTCACCATGCCCGAGACCATGAGTCTCGAGCGCCGCAAGCTCCTCAAGATCCTCGGCGCCCGCCTCGTCCTCACCGAGGGGCCCAAGGGGATGAAGGGCGCCATCGCCAAGGCCGAGGAGCTCGCCGCCAAGATCCCCAACAGCGTCATCCTCCAGCAGTTTTCCAACCCCTCCAACCCGGCCGTCCACCGCCGCACCACCGCTGAGGAGATCTGGCGCGACACCGACGGCAAGGTCGACATCATCGTCTCCGGTGTTGGCACCGGCGGCACGATCACGGGCGTCGGCGAGGTGCTCAAGCCCCGCAAGCCCTCGCTCAAGATCATCGCGCTCGAGCCCGACTCCTCGCCGGTGCTTTCCGGTGGCGCGCCCGGACCGCACAAGCTCCAGGGCATCGGCGCCGGCTTCGTGCCCGGCGTGCTCAACACCAAGATCTACGACGAGGTCATCCGCGTGAAGGAGTCCGACTCCGGCCCGATCTCCAAGCAGGTCAACCAGCTTGACGGCATCCCGATCGGCATCTCGTCCGGCGCCGCCGTCTGGGCCGCGCTCCAGCTCGCCCAGCGCCCGGAGAACAAGGGCAAGCAGATCGTCGTGATCATCCCCTCCAGCGCCGAGCGCTACCTGTCGTCGTGGCTGTTCGCCGACGTCAACACCGAGAGCGACAGCATCGAGGATCTGCTCGCGCCCGCGGCGTCCTGACGCCTGGCGCACTTCATTCGCGTTGGGTCTGATACCCCGAAGCTTGCTTCGGCTTGGTTGTAGCCGGGGTCGCTGACCCCGGTGCCTTGAAATTCCGAACTTCGATCCCCGGGGTCAGCGACCCCGGCTACAGTGGATCTTCAATGCCCCGGGGCTTGCCCCGGGGATGTTTACTATTCCCCGGCCGCCGGTGGCTTCGAGCCGCCGGCGGCCTTTTTGTCGGCCGGTTTTATTGGAGCGCCCCAAAAACCGACTCCGCCTCACCTTACTCGGCCCAACCTGCCGCATCCCGGGCTTGAAGTACGGGAACCGGCCCCAAGACTCGGCGGTTTTGTGAAACCCGGATTCTACCGCACTGCGGCGCTGCTGGCCGCCCTGATCCTTGGCGCGCTGCTGCCCCAGGCCGCCGAGGCGGTCTGGCTGGTCCAGTGGCTTATCATGGTGATGCTGCTGCTGATCTTCCTTCAGGTTCGCGTCACGCGCGACGCCTTGCACCGCAGCCATCTCGTGCTGCTGGCGGTCAACCTCGCGATGGGATTCGCCGGGTGGGGGCTCGGTTGGCTCGTCGGCGGGCGGGAGGTTGGGCTGGCGGTGTTTTTCGCCGGCATCACCCCCACCGCCTCGGCCGCCCCGGTGGTCACGGGCTTCCTCCGCGGCCGGACGGAGTATGTGATCGCCTCGTTTTTGCTGACCAATCTCGTCATCTCCGCGCTGATGCCGGCGCTGCTGCCGCTTGTACTGGGGCACGCCACGCCGGAGCTTTTCCACGATGTGCTCACCAAGATCGGCGTGGTGGTCTTCGGTCCGCTGGCGTTGGCGTGGGTGGTGCGCCTGTTGCATCCGGCGGCTTCGGCCTGGCCGCGCCGGCTGGGGAACGCCTCGTTTGGCCTGTGGGTGCTGGCGCTCTTCCTCATCACGGCCAACGCGGGGAGCTTTCTGCGCCGGCAAGCCGACCTTAGCCACACGGTTCTGCTGGAGATCGCAGTCTTGAGCGCGCTGGTGTGCGCGGCCAACTTCGGGCTCGGGCGCCTGATCGGCGGTCGGGCGTTTCCGCGTGAGGCCAGCCAGTCGCTCGGGCAGAAGAACACCAGCCTCACGATCTACCTCGCGCTCACCTTTGCCTCGCCGCTCGTGGCGCTCGGGCCGACGTTTTACGTCCTCTGGCACAATCTCTGGAACTCCTGGCAGCTGCACCGGCAGCACCGGCTGGCCCCGCCGCCCGGCCCGTGATTGACCGGTCGGCCACCAGCTCCAGAGTGGCCCGCGCCACCCCCTTTCACCATGACACTGCACGACCCCGAGACCATTGATCTGCCCACGCCCACCGGCGTGATGCGCACGTTTGTTTTCCGCCCCGCCGCGCCCGGCCGCTATCCCGGCATCGTGTTGTTCTCCGAGATCTTCCAGGTCACCGCTCCAATCCGGCGGACCGCGGCGTTCCTCGCCGGACACGGTTTCGTCGTGGCGGTGCCGGAGGTGTATCACGAATTCCTGCCGGCGGGCACGGCCCTCGCCTACGACGCGGCGGGCGCGGAACAGGGCAACCAGCTCAAGGTGGCCAAGGAACTGGCGGCCTATGACACCGACGCCCAGGCCGTGCTGGCGTTCTTGCGCGGGCATGCCGCGTGCACGGGGCGGGTCGGCGCGATGGGCATGTGCCTCGGCGGTAGCCTGGCCTTCCGGGCCGCGATGAACCCCGGGGTGGCCGCCACCGTCTGCTTCTACGCGACCGATGTCCACAAGCGCGGACTGGGACGCGGAGCCAACGACAATTCCCTCGACCGCATCCCGGAGATTGGCGGCGAGCTGCTGCTGGTCTGGGGCCGGCAGGATCCGCATGTGCCGGCCGAGGGCCGCGCCCGGATCTATGCTGCGCTCGCCGCTGCCGGCACCTGTTTCACCTGGCATGAGTTCAACGGCGCCCATGCCTTTCTGCGGGACGAGGGCAACCGGTATGACGCCGAATTGGCCCACCTCGGGCTGGGCCTGGCCGTCAGCCTGTTCCGGCGCAAGCTGGGCGAAGGCGACCAGCGTCCGGCCGCGGCCGGGCCGGTCGAGGCGCGGCATTGAGCCGGCCGGGTGGCACATGGAGTGACGGATGGGCGGATCCCGGCTCTCCCGAGCCGGGCTACGTTTTTCCGGTAGCCCGCCTCGGGAGAGGCGGGACCACGCGTTCCCTGCGCTCCGGTCCGGATGCTGCGCGTGGAGCGTCCCGGCCTGGTCCCGGACCGCGTCGGTGGAGCCCCGTCACCGGTTCGTAACGCCCGCCCATCATCTTTCGGCAAAAAATGCTTTGCCGTTGTCCGGTTGTTGCGCCGTCCTGCTGGAGACACTCCCAATCGCATGTTCCGATTTGTCCTAGGAAAAATTCATCCGGCCACCTTCCTGAAGGAAGCCAAGGCCTCCGCGGCCAGCATCACCGAGCATGAGCAGCGCCTGATCGACCTGTGCAAGCTGACGCCGGAGGAGGCCCTGCCGCGCGGCGGCGCCCGGGAGACCGGGCTGACTGACGCGGAGGTGACAACGGCGCGGGAGAAGTTCGGGCCGAACGATCTCGGTCACAAGAAGCAGGTCGGGATCGTGATGGAACTGCTGCATCGTTGCCGCAATCCGCTCGTCATCCAGCTGCTCGTGATCTGCGGGGTTTCGATTTCCACGGGCGACATTCCCTCGGCGGTCGTCGTCGGGTTCATGATCCTCCTCAGCGTGGTGCTCGCCTATTTCCAGGAGCACCGGTCCAGCCAGGCGGTGGAGAAGCTCCAGGAAATGGTCCAGACTAACTGCCACGTCATGCGCAACGGCGGCGAGGTCGAGGTGCCAATGGCCGAGATCGTGCCGGGCGACCTCGTGATCCTCCAGGCCGGGGCGATCATCCCCGCGGATCTGCGGCTCACGCTCACCAAGGATTTCTTCGTCAGCCAGTCCTCCCTGACCGGCGAATCGATGCCCGTGGAAAAGAACTCGGCCCCGGCCGATGTGACCGGGCGGGGCATCATCGAGCTGCCGAATGCGTGTTTCCAGGGCAGCAACGTCCTGAGCGGCGTGGCCCGCGGCGTCGTCGTCAACACCGGCATCCGGACGCACTTCGGCTCCATCGCCGACAAGCTCTCCGGCCAGCGCGTCCTGACCAGCTTCGACCGCGGCATCGCGGCGTTCACCTGGCTGATGATCCGCTTCATGGTGGTGCTGGTCAGCGTCGTTTTCCTGATCGACGGGATCCGGCGGCACAACTGGCTCGAGGCGCTGACGTTCGCACTCTCCGTCGCGGTTGGCCTGACCCCCGAGATGCTGCCGATGATCGTCACCGTCAACCTCGCCAAGGGCGCGATGGCCATGGCCCGCAAGAAGGTCATCGTGAAACGGCTGAACTCGATCCAGAATTTCGGGGCCATCGACATCCTTTGCACGGACAAGACCGGCACGCTGACGCAGGACCGGGTCATTCTCGAGAAACACGTCGACGTGACCAGCCGCCAGAGCGACGACGTGCTGCGTTATGCGTACATGAACAGCTACTATCAGACCGGGCTGCGCAACCTGCTCGACCGGTCGGTGCTGTCGCATTCGGAAATCGACGTCGAACGGGGCTGCAAGAAGGTGGATGAGATTCCGTTCGACTTTCACCGGAAGCGGATGTCGGTGGTCGTCGACTACGAGGGCGACCACGTTCTGATCTGCAAGGGCGCAGTCGAGGACATCTACAAGAGCTGCACCCACTATCAGGTCGACGAGGAAGTCCACCTGATGATCGACCTGATCAAGAACGACCTGCTCGAGGAGTACGAGGATTTGAGCCGCGACGGCTATCGAGTGCTCGGCATCGCCTACCGAGAATTTCCGCGGAGCAAGCAGACGTTCTCCGTCGCCGACGAGAGCGACCTCATCCTGCTCGGTTACATCGCCTTCCTCGACCCGCCGAAGGGCTCGGCGGAGAAGGCCATCGCCTCCCTGAAACAGTTTGGCGTGGCGACCAAGATTCTCACCGGCGACAACGCCCTCGTGACGCGGAAAATCTGCAAGGACGTGGGTCTGGATGTGGGCGAAGTCATCACCGGCGACCGGTTGATCGGCCTGAACGAGGAGCAGCTCGGCGACTTGGCGGAGAAGAACAATATTTTCGCCCGGCTTTCCCCGTCGCAGAAAGAGAGCATCATCCTTGCGCTCCAGAAACGCGGCCATGTCGTCGGCTACATGGGTGACGGCATCAACGACGCCCCTTCCATGCGGGTCGCCGACGTCGGCATCTCGGTCGACACTGCGGTCGACGTCGCCAAGGAGTCGGCCGACATCATTCTGCTCGAGAAGAACCTTCTCGTGCTGGAGGACGGCATCATCGAGGGTCGCAAGGTCTTCGGGAATATCATCAAATACATCCGGATGGGGGCCAGTTCCAACTTCGGCAACATGTTCAGCTTTGTTGGGGGCACGTGTTTCCTGCCATTCGAGCCGATGGTGTCCGCCCAGATACTGATCAACAACCTGCTCTACGATGCGTCGCAGGTCGGCATTCCGTCGGACCGCGTGGATGAGGACTACCTCAAGACCCCGCGCAAATGGAACATCGCGAACATCCAGCGGTTCATGGTCTTCATCGGCCCGATCAGCTCGATCTTCGACTACGCCACGTTCTTTCTGATGCTCTATTACTTCAACTGCCGGCTGTTCTCGGTGGAGTCCACCCCGCCGGAGATGAAGACCTACTACGAGCATCTGTTTCAGACGGGCTGGTTTGTGGAGTCGCTGCTGACGCAGACGCTCATTGTTCATATCATCCGGACCAACCGGATTCCCTTCATCCAAAGCTGCGCCAGCCCGATTATGATGCTGACGACGCTGGTGGTGATGGCGGCGGGCGCGGCGTTGCCCTACCTGCCCGTCGGCGCCTACCTGCACCTCGTGCCGCTCCCGTGGGATTTCTGGGTGTGGATCGCCGGCTTCATGGTCGGCTACGCCGTGCTGACTCATCTCGTCAAGGTGTGGTTCTTCCGCAAATTCGGCATCGACTAACATGAAAAGCCTTCTCAACGCGCTGCAGGACGGCCGTCTGATCGAGCTGACCGACAGCAGCAAAAACAAAGCGCTCGAGTATCTCGCCACGCTGATCGAGGCGATCCCCGACATCGGGGTGGACGGCGGCATCACCGAAAAGGTCCAGGCCCGCGAGCAGCTGCACAACACCGGCATCGGCAAGGGCTGGGCCTGCCCCCATGCACGCAGCACACGCGACGGCGAGCTGGTCTGCGCAGTGGGCTGGAGCCCCGCCGGCATCGACTATGGCGCGCCCGACGGCCTGCCGGTTCACCTGGTGGTGATGTATTTTGTGCCGGATGCGCAGAAGAACGCCTACCTGAAGGAAATCTCCTCGCTCGCCAAGGCGATCAAGACCCAGCTCCCGCTCCAGGATCTGAGTTCGCTCACCGACCTGGGGGAGGTGCGCAACCGACTGCTTGATGCCGTCAGTGTGGCCCTGGAGTCGATGGTGCCGGAGGCGAAGGCGCGGATGATCCAGCTGGAGGTCAAGCGGGCGGAGGTGCAGTCCGGCGGCGGGCTCGCGCTGACGGCCGATCTCGCGAAGAATTTTGCGTCGCTTTCGATTCTGGCGATCCCGGGCAGCAATCCCATTGTCCTCTGTCAGGACCGCGAACTGGTCCGGGCGCTGGACGGCTTCGGCCCGCTGGTGCTCCAGCTCAGCCAGACCGGCCGCGCCGAACACCAAGGCATCGAAGTGGTGCTGCGGTCGGCCGCCAACTACCAGCCCGACCGCGTCCTTTACGACTGCCTCGCCATCCGGGTGACGAAGCCCGCGACCTAAGCCGGGGGAGGGCGGCTTTCCCCGTAGGGCCCGACCTCGCGTCGGGCCTGGTTTGCTCTGGATGCTATTGGTAGGTTCGCTACTCCGTGGCCTCCGCGGACGGCTCGGAGAGCCATCCCTACCGGTCGGCTTCGATCTCAAGAGGCGTCACGACCCATTCACGGAGCTATTTCAGAATCTTTTCCAATGCGGCGTACAAAATAAACAGGCTCAAGTGATACCAGATAAAAAAGAGTCCGAAATATTCCTTGAAATGAAAGGTCTGCGCTTTCGCTGTCAGCGGCCACCCAAAACCGGCCAGTGATGGCCACCTGAAAACCGGCCACCCAGAGGGGCTTCGCCCAGAGCGACTGAACGTCGCACAAGGGCGGGATGAACCTCCTCTCCGTGAGCCTGCAACAATCGATTCTTACC
>CAIQQB010000154.1 GCA_903873805.1 uncultured Opitutia bacterium
ACGATCCGACCTGTCCAGTTTCCGGGGACCACCTCAGACCTCATGCCCCAGTTGGATTACTTGGAATTTTTGGCTTGGATCCTGAGAGGCGACAGCATGGTGGATTTTATTAAGTCTGAAACCGATCCTTCACGGCCTGGATCCATCAGAATACTAATGATCGCCTTGCCTCATGAATGTCCGTTTATGTTTTCTAAAAGCGATAAAACGGGATTTGTGCTTGTCGAACCGACAAGCTTGAAGCCTTGGCCTCAAGCGACAGAAAAATCGGAACTTAGCCTGATTCTTCATTTGTATGACCTGCTGAATACGTATGATGCCTCCAAATGCGACGAACCGACCAGGTTGGCGTATTTGACCTTGTTGGCACAATTGAAAGGTTTGACGGCACAAAAAGGTCCATGATCAGCATTTGGTCACATCTGCCTCCGGCCGGTCATCAACAACACTCAAAGCTATGATTAATTGCGGGCCAGTCCAAAGAAAACTGGCCTTCTCGGTTTATCGGGACGATGGCTCAATTGAGCCACCTCCATTGCCGCCGAATGATTTGCGGGAATTCGATTTCTTTAGCGCCAGTTTTCCAAGACGCGTGGTGCCTGGGCCAAGTCAGTATCCCCTCCCTAGGCTTTACGCTTAGTTGAGTTCGGTTGGTTGTACGTCATTGCCTGGCAGCACGCATGGAATTCCTCTGACAGCCTCGGAGCAGTAAAATGGCTTGGCGTCGGTCGGCTGGGCCGGTCATAAAACCCCTCCCCATGCTTGCCTGCCGCAATCTCACCGTCCGTCCCCGCGCCGGCGCTCCGGCGCTGGTGCAGGGGGCGACAGCCCGTTTCGCCTCCGGCGGCCTGCACGCACTGATCGGGCCGTCAGGTTGCGGCAAGACGACGCTGCTCAAGGGCATCCTCGACATCCTGCCAACCGAGGGCGACATCCTGCTGCGCGGCCGCCGGGTCACCGATCAGGCGGCGTTGCTGCGGGAGGTGGCGTTTGCGCCGCAGTTCAGCATCGCGCACGGCAAGCTCACGGCGGCGGAGTCAGTGGCGTGTGCGCTGCGGCTGTATCAGGGCGGGGATGTGGCGGCCGTTGCGGCGCGGGTGGGGGAGCTGCTCGGACTGGTCGGCCTGGCCGAGCGCGGCGGGACCCTGGTGGAGAAGCTCAGCGGCGGGCAGCTGCGGCGTCTCGGGCTGGCGCTCGAGCTCACGACGGATCCGGCCTGCTTGCTGTGCGACGAGGTGACCAGCGGGCTCGACCCCCGCTCGGAGGACCAGATTCTGGCGGTGCTGCGGAAGCTGGTGGCCGGCCGCGGCAAGACCGTCGTGTGCGTCATCCACAATCTGGCAAAGCTCGTCCAGTTTGACACCGTCACGGTGGTCTATGAGGGCGCGGTGGTGTTCCAGGGGCCGCTGCCGGCGATGCTGGCGCATTTCCGTATCGTGGACGCGCTCACCCTCTACGACCGCCTGAGCGAGCACCCGCTGCCGCACTGGCAGGACGCCTGGACGGAGGCGGGGCGGGAACAGGCCCTGGCCGAAGACCGGGAGGTGCCACCCCCCGCGCCGCCGGTGCGCCGGGTGCCTGCGCTGACCGCGCAGTTGCGCACGCTGCTGGCACGGCGCTGGCGGCTGCTGGTGCGCGACCGCGGCTACCTTGGGCTCACGCTGGCGATCACCTTCGGCTTTCCCTGCCTGGTGGTGATCTTTGCGCTCGGCGGACTGCCGCAGATGCGCGGCCTCGCGCTCGACCAGTCGGGCACCGGCCTGCTAGAGAGCATTCGTGACCAGGCGGAGTTCCGGAGCAGCGCGGCCAACACGGCCAATCTCGTCTCGGGACTCATCATCTTTCAGGTGATCCTGCTCTGCCTGATGGGCAGCAACAACGGCGCGCGGGAGATCGCGGGCGAGCGCACGCTGTATGAAAAGGAGCGGATGTCGGGCCTGCGGCCGGGCGCCTACGCCCTGTCCAAGCTGGTGTTCGCCGCGCTCCTCGGCGCGGCCCAGGGCGTGTGGATGACGGTGTTCGTGAAAGTGCTCTGCCAGTTTCCCGGCGACTGGGCGGACCAGCTCGCGGTGCTCGCCGCGGTCGGCGCCTCGATGAGCGTGGTCTGCCTCGGGCTGTCGGCGCTGCTCACCTCGCCGGACAAGGCGTCGCTGCTCTCGATCTATCTGGTGGGTTTCCAGCTGCCGCTGTCCGGCGTGGTCCTGGCGCTGCCCACGGCCATTGTCTGGGCGGTGCGCCCGTTCATCGCCACCTACTGGGGCTGGTCGGGCTACCTCACCGCGATGACGGATTCGCGTTTCTACGACGCGGTCCGGATGCTGGACAAGGACCGCTGGCTCGCGCAACCCGCGGCGGCCGGGGCCGTGCTGGGGGTGCATTTCGCCGTCGGCGTGGGCCTGGTCTTTTGGGGTTGTCAGCGGAAACATTGGCCGTAGGTTGGGGTCTTTGCCCCTCCCATGACCGGCCCAACAATTTCCAAGGTCTTGCAGGCGATGCTGGCGGCCCCGCTTCTGCTGGCCGTTCTGCTGACCGGCGGCTGCCGCCACGGCGAACCCTTCCCGGTGGCGGCGTTCCAGACCGCTCCTGAAAACCTCCAGGGCAACCGCTACAGCCTGGAGGCCGAGATCGACGCCCAGCTCAAATTCCAGGAGGGCGTGGGCCGGTTCATTTCTGTCCGCCCGCTCAACGAGAAAGTGCGCCTGCCCGTGTTCATCTCCGATTCCCTGAAGGCCAACCTGCTCGTCGCCCAGCGCTACCGCTTCGACCTCACCGTCCGCAAGGGCGGCTTGCTATACGTCAACAGCCTGACTAAAATCTAGCCCCCATGACTTTCCACCGGTTGCCCCGCCGCCTGCTGGCCCCCGGCCTGGGCCTTCTGCTGATCCTGCCGACAGTCCGGGCGCAGAATAAAACCGCGCCGGCGCCGGCGCTGGCACCGGCCCCGCGGCCGGCGGCCGCCAGCGCGCCGGCCGCCGCTCCCGCCACCAGCTCCAGCAACACCCTGAATCAGCAGTCCCAGAGACAGAACGCGAGCAGCAACAGCCTCGAGAGCAATACGCTGCTCCAGGTCATCGACAAGGCTTTCAACACCGACTCCGACAGCATCAACCCGGAGGACGGCACGATGAACTGGAAGGGGCACAGCTACAGCCTCGGCCAGATGCGGGTGTTCCGCGGGCGGTTCGAGCGCTACCTCTCGCTGCCGCCCACATCGGACGAGACCGCCTACCGGAAGATCATCGACCAGATTTTCGAACTCCTTTCGGCCCGCAATGCCGAGAACGCCGAGGCCAACATGCAGGAATCCTGGCAGCTTTTGTATCAAGCTGCTGAATACGAAGGGGACGGCGGCACGAGCCTGGGGGTGGCCAACCAGGTGTTCAATACTTGGCGCATCCGGGACGAGCGGGCGGCGCAGAATGTCGCCGAGCTCGAGCTGGAACGGCTCCGCCGCAAGCAGCAGAGCGACTTTGTGTACGGGATGAACAAGGACTACAAGGACTTCGGGAACACCTCCAACGCCCTCGCAAACGCCGCCCTGCTTGGCACGCTGATGACCGGCGACGACACCGCGCCCGACAACAGCCAGGTGTCCGGGGGCACCACCAACTCCAACACCGGCCCCAGCACGGGCAGCACCTCCGTCACGGCCAACACCACCAACGGCACAATCCGCGCCAATGGCAACGGGGCCCGCGCCGGCAACAACAACAACAACCGGCCCACCACCCCCCCGGTCACGTCCGGCGCCCCCGGGGAGCAGTACGTGCACGCCCGCGAGCTCGCCGAGACCGAGCTCAAGATCAAGTCCATCCAGGCCCAGCGCATCCTCTCGGTCACGGAGGCCAAGCTCCAGTTTCAGACCCAGATCCTCAGCCTGTTCCTCCAGCGCCGGTTCCAGCACTGCCTGATTGCCGCCAGTTTCTACCGGTTCATTTTCAAGGGTTCCCAGCAGGAAATGGAGGTCGGGAAGCGGGACATCGCCTCCTTCATGCCGTCGAGTGACATGACCTTCTCGGTGGACACCCTCGAGTTCCTCTCCCGCGCCGCGATCAACGATGTGCAGGACGGGATGAAGGCCGTGCGGTCCAACTACGACGACCACCACCTGATGGGCGCGCTGGAGCGGCTCGAGGAGACATTCTTCCTCGGCGAATTTGTGCCGGCGGTCACCCAGTTTGAGCGCGACAAGAAGCAGCAGCTCTATGCGATCTACCGCAAGATTGACGAGGGGCGGAAGCTGCTCGACCTGCGGGACTATGATGCCGTGATCAAGACCACCGGCGAGGTCGGCAAACTCACCGACGATTTCCGGTCCGCCGAGGTCATCGCCGCTGTCAACGCCTGCGAGCGCATGAGCACCCTCGCACTCCGGGCGGCCCAGCAGATGTCAGCGGCCGGCGATTTCGACAAGGCCCAGGAGATGATTCAGAAGGCGGCGCAGCTCTGGCCGCTCAATCCCGCGATCAAAACCTACACGGACGGCCTGGCCTCGCAGGCCGATCTGGGCAGCCAAGCTGCGCTCTTCTTTGACGACGCCTACAAGCGCGCGGATTTTCGCCGCATCTACGAGCGCAAGGGTGAGCTGGCCGTGGCCCTGATGAACGACGACAAGCGCGGGCCCCAGCTCAAGGAGGTCATTGAGAAGATGTCGCGGATCGAGATCTATTTGGCGCAGTCGCAGGAGCTCCTGGCCCAGAACAACGCCTTTGCCGCCTGGGAGCAGCTGGCGGCGGCGACGCCCCTCGCGCCCGATGATGTCGTGGTCAACCAGCGCAAATCCCAGCTGGCGCCCCGGGTGGCGGATTTCGTCGGCAAGGTCGACCTCGCGACCCGGGCCGAGACGGATGAAAAACTCGCGGCCAGCCTCACGCATTATCTCGCCGCCCAGGATCTTTATCCCGCCAGCCAGCTGGCCCGCAACGGCATCGACCGGGTAACCGGCCTGCTGCTCGCCCAGCTGGCGGCCGAAATGCCCGGCAACAACGGGGCGGGCGCCCCGGCTCCCGCGCACGACGCCACCGAGCCGGTCGCGACCGATAAGACGGACGCCAAGTGACCGGCGTCCGGCGTGAGCCAATAGCGGGCTTGGACCAGATCTTGCTCAGCCGCCTGCGATCCCAAGTCGCAGCTGGCCGGCTTGCTTCGTAACCGAACCGGCTCAAGCGCGTCAAATTCGGACAGACCGGCTGACGCCTGCGCCCCGCCGGATTGCTTTCATCCACTCCACGAGACCCGATGCCCACACCCTCCTTGCGTCAACGCCAGCAGTTTACTCGCACCGCCGCCGCCGGCTTGTCGGTTCTTGCCGCGGGCCAGCGGCTGGCCGCCGTCACGCTGCCCGCCCCAGCCGCCGCCGGCGGGGCCCAGCACCAGCTCGCGGCCGGAGAATACGCTTTCGCCCATGATAATGTGCTGGGCACCTCGATGGAGATGGTCATGCGGATGGCGACCGCCGGCGAGGCGTTTGCCTGTCAGCAGGCGGTTCTGACTGAAATCGAACGCCTGCGCCTGATTCTCAGCACCTACGATCCCACCAGCGAAATCAGCCGCGTCCGGGCCGGGGAGCCGGTCCGTTCCCCCGAATTGAAGCAGGTTCTGGCGGCCTATGGGCGCTGGTCAGAAACGGCGGACGGCGCCATCAGCGCGCAGCTGGCGGACGTCATCCGGCTCTGGCGGGATGCTTCGGTCACGGGACTTCCCCCCGAAGACGCCGCTCTGCAGACCGCCTTCCGCCAGCCGTCGGCGCTCAACGTGGATGCCCTGGGCAAAGGATATATCGTGGACCGCGCCGCCGAGGTCGCGCAGCGATTTGCGCCGGCGGGTCTTGTCAATATCGGGGGCGACATCCGTGCCTGGGGCCCGGACGCGTGGCTCATCGGCGTGGCGGATCCGCGGCAGCCGGCCGAGAACGCGCCGCTGCTCGCCACCTTTCCGCTTCGCAATGCCGCCGTGGCCACCAGCGGTGGTTATGCCCGATTCACGACGGTTGCCGGCGAGCGTTGGTCGCATATCATCGATCCCCGCACTCTCCGGCCGGCGTCCTGGCTCGCAAGCGCGACCGTGGTTGCGGCCGATTGCCTGACGGCCAACGCCTTGTCTACCGCGGGCTGCCTGCTGGAGGCTGCGCGCACGCTCGCACTGGCGGCCCAACACGGTTCTCCCGGACAGCTGGTGGTCGACCCCAGCGGCACCCAGTTCCGCGCCGGCCTGCTCGCCGAAGTCTCGACCCCCGCCTCGGGGGGCGCTTCCACGGCTCCGGCGACGAACGCTGCCTCCGCCTGGCCGAAAGATTTTCAGGTCACCGTCAATGTCGCCATTGGCGCCGCCACCAGTGCCGCGCCGGCTGGCCCGGGCGGCCCCGGTGGTTTTGGTGGCCCGGGCGGATTTGGTGGTCCCGGCGGACGGGGCGGCAAACGGCCCTACGTTGCCATCTGGGTGGAAAATTCCGAGCACAAGGTGGTGCGCACGCTGAGCGTGCTTGGGAACAGCCCGCGTTATCTGCCGGAACTCACCACGTGGTGGAGCGCGGCCGGTGGCAACGCCGGGTCCGTGCGTTCCGTCACCCGCGCCACCCGCGGCAACGGCCTCTATTCGGTGGTGTGGGACGGGCTGGATGCGTCCGGCAAGCCCGCCCCCCGTGGCACCTATACCATCCGTATCGAGATCAACCGCGAGCACGGGCGCCATGTGAGCGCCAACGCGGTCCTCGCCTGCGCCGACAAACCGGTGACCGCCGAACTGGCGGCCACCGCCGAATCCGCCGCCTCCAAGGTCGAGTTTGGCCCCAAGCCCGCCCCCTCCGGCGCGAACGCCTCCCTCTGATTCCGCCGGGTCGGCGCAGGTTTGCGCTTGTCGCCCGCCCTAAGCCGGGGTGGGGTGCCGGTCCGCTTTCCCGCCGTGCGCATTAACCGTCATCTGCTCAACTGGTCCCGCACCCTGCACATCTACCTCACGATGCTGGGGGTGTTCGTGATGCTCCTGTTCGGCTTCACGGGCTTCACCATCGACCATGAGGACTGGTTTGGCGCCACGACGCCCCGGGTGACGGAGACCGACGGGCAGACGCCGCCAGAGCTGGTGGCGAAGAAGGACGCCCTGCGAATCGTCGAGCACCTGCGGCAGACCTGGCACATCACGGCTGCGATGACGTCGTTTGACGAGTTGGAGGACCGGTTCTCGATCGGCTTCAAGGCGCCCGGCCGGCTCTACGGCGTCGAGATTGAAAAGGCCACGGGCAAGACGCACGTCCATGCCGAGGCGTTCAACTTTGTGGCGCTGATCGACAACCTGCACCGGGGGCGCTACACGGGCGACGCCTGGCGTTGGGTCATCGATGTCAGCGCGGCCCTGATCGTGCTGGCGTGTGTGACGGGATTCGTACTCTGGTTGGCGCTACCCAAGCGGCGGCGGTTGGGCGTCCTGGTGCTGCTGCTGGGCACGCTTGGGACGATGGCGGTTTATTACGCGCTGGTCCCGGGGCCCGACTTCACGCAGTCGGCGCCGGCGGATTCCGCCGGCACCAAGTAGGCGGATTACTTCTGGATCCGGGGTCGCGCACCGGCGGATTTCCGCCCAGCTCGGGGACTGCTCACCGCGCGATGAGCTTGAGAAACTCCGCGTTGGTCTTGGTCTTCGAGAGGCGGGCGATCATGGTCTCGGTGGCCTCCTCGATCTTCTGCTGCACGAGGGCGCGGCGGAAAAAGTGGATGCCTTCGAGCGTCTTCGCGTCGAGGAGCAGTTCCTCCTTGCGGGTGCCGGAAGCGGCGATGTTGATCGCGGGCCAGAGGCGGAGTTCGGCGGCCTTGCGGTCGAGCACGAGCTCCATGTTGCCCGTGCCCTTGAACTCCTGGAAGATGACCTGGTCCATCAGGCTGCCGGTTTCAACGAGGATGGATGCGACAATTGTCAGGCTGCCGCCGTCCTCGGTGTTGCGGGCGGAGGCGAAGAGCTGGCGGGGCTTTTCGAGGGCGCGGACATCGAGGCCGCCGGAGCCGGTGCGGCCGGAGTTCTTCTGCGTGTTGTGGGCGCGGGCGAGACGGGTGAGCGAATCGAGGAACACGACGACGTCGCGGCCGCACTCGGCGAGGCGGCGGGCGCGCTCGATGCAGATGTCGGCGACGCTGATGTGGCTCTCGACCCCCTCGTCATTGGAGGAGGCCCAGACCTCGGCGGGGACGCTGCGCTTGAAGTCGGTGACCTCCTCGGGGCGCTCGTCGACCAGGAGCACCATGACGTGGCACTCGGGGTTGTTCTGCAAGACGCCGAGGGCCATGTCGCGCAGGAGGGTGGTCTTGCCGGTGCGCGGGGGGGCGACGATGAGGCCGCGGGTGCCCTTGCCGATGGGGCAGAAAAGATCGACGGCCCGGGTGGTGAGGCGGCCGTCCTTGAGCTCCATCTTGAGATGCTTGGTCGGGGACAGGGTGGTGAGGGCGGTGAACTCGGGGCGGGCCTTGCGGTCCTCGATGGTGAGGCCGTCGACCGACTCGATGAACTTCATCTTGGGATTCGGGAAACGCCCCTCGGCGGGCCAGGCGGTGCCGGTGATCATACTGCCGGGCTTCAGCTTGAAGCGGCGGATGAGCTCCTTAGGCACAAAGGTGTCCGACGGCCGGCGTTTGCCGTAGCGGGCGGGGTCGAGTAACTGGCCGTTTCCGCCGCGCAGGAAATCGATGTCGATCACACCCTCAACGTGGATGACGTTCTCCGGAGGCAAGTTGGGTGCGGCCGGCGGGGGCGTCACCGCCGGGGCGGGCGAGGCGGCGACCGGCGCGGGGGCGGGCGCGGCGACCGGCTCGACGGGAAGGGCGGCGGGGGCGGGGGCAGGGGTTTTAGCAGATGGATGGGCCATGGAAACAGACAGGGATGATGAAAAGAAGATTCTCGCGCTTGACGCTGGCAACACCGCCAAGGATAAAAACCGCAGTCGCGTAAAACGCGCGATTTCCATCCCCAACAGCCACGAACGTGTCAGACCAAAATATTACCTCAGTGTCCCGGGAACGCCGGGTATTCAGGCCTTCGGCCGAGTTTCAACGCCAAGCAAATCTTGGGAGTTTGTCCGCCTATAAAAAGTTATATGCCGAGTCTGTCAACACCCCAAATGAATTTTGGGGCCGGCAGGCCAAGGAGCACCTGGTGTGGCGCAAACCCTTCAAGCAGGTGATGAAGTGGGAGCCACCCCATGCCCAGTGGTTCCTCGGCGGCAAGCTGAACGTCTCCGAAAACTGCCTCGACCGGCACCTCGGCACGCCGCGCGAAAACAAGGCCGCCCTGATCTTTGAGGGCGAGCCGGGCGATGTCCGCACGATCACCTACAAGCAGCTGCATTTCCACGTCTGCCGGCTGGCGCACATCTTTGAGAACATGGGCATCGGCCCGGGCGACCGGGTGGCCATCTACCTGCCGATGATCCCCGAGGCGGTCATCTCCATGCTGGCCTGCGCGCGTGTGGGCGCCGTGCACACCGTCATCTTCGGCGGCTTCAGCGCCGAGGCGATCAAGGACCGCGTCAACGACTGCCAGGCCAAGCTGATCATCACCGCCGACGGCGGCTGGCGGCGGGGCAAGGTCATCGAGCTCAAGGCCAATGTGGACAAGGCCGTCGAGGGCACGCCGAGCGTGCAGACGGTCATCGTCGTCAAGCGCTGCGGCAACGCCATCACGATGAAGGAAGGCCGCGACGTGTGGTGGAAGGAGGCCTGGGAGGGCGCGCCGAATTCGCACAAGGCGAAGGCGTTCAACTCCGAGCATCCGCTCTTCATCCTCTATACCAGCGGTTCGACCGGCAAGCCGAAGGGCGTGCTGCACACCAGCGCCGGCTACCTGCTGGGTGCGAAGCTCACCTCGCATTACGTCTTCGACCTGAAGGAGACCGACCGGTATTTCTGCTCGGCCGACATCGGGTGGATCACCGGTCACAGCTATGTGGTCTACGGGCTCATGGCCAACGGCGCGACCGTCTTCATCTATGAGGGCGCGCCCAATCAGCCCGAGCCGGACCGGTTCTGGCAGATGATCGACCGGCACGGCCTGACGATCCTCTACACGGCGCCGACGGCAATCCGCGCGTTCATGCGCTGGGGCGACAACTACGTCCTCCGTCACCGGCTCGATTCGCTGCGCCTGCTCGGTTCGGTGGGCGAGCCCATCAACCCCGAGGCATGGATGTGGTACCACACCATGATCGGCAAGAAACGCTGCCCGATCGTGGACACCTGGTGGCAGACCGAGACCGGCGCGATCATGATCTCGCCGCTCCCGGGTGTCACACCGACCAAGCCCGGCTCCGGCACGCTCCCGTTCTTTGGCGTGGTGCCGAAGGTCGTGGACGAACAGGGCCGCGAGGTCCCGCGCAACAGCGGCGGCAAGCTCGTGCTCACCAAGCCCTGGCCGTCGATGCTCCGCACGCTTTGGGGCGACGATGCGCGCTTCCAGAAGACGTATTTCGGGGATTACCCTGGGATCTACTTCACCGGCGACGGCGCCCGGCAGGACAAGGACGGCTACTTCTGGATCGTGGGTCGCATCGACGACGTGCTCAACGTCTCCGGCCATCGCATCGGCACGGCGGAGATCGAGAGCGCGCTCGTTTCGCACCCGGCGGTCGCCGAGGCCGCCGCGGTGGGCCGGCCCGACGAGCTCAAGGGCCAGGCGCTGGTCGTCTTTGTGACGCTCAAGGCCGGCCATGAGGCCAGCGAGAAGCTCAAGGAGGATCTGCGCAACCACGTGGGCAAGGAGATCGGCTCGATGGCGAAGCCCGACACCGTGCGCTTCTCCGCCGGTCTGCCGAAGACCCGCAGCGGAAAGATCATGCGCCGCATCCTCAAGGAAATTGCCGCCGGCGGCGCCGTGAAGGGCGACACGACGACCCTGGAGGACTTCTCCGTCATCGCCTCGCTCCAGTCGCAGGAGGAGTGACGCGGAAGACCGTTTGACTCACTCAGGGCGGGGGCTCCGGCCCCCGCCTTTTTCATGGGCGGAGGCGGAGATCCCTGCGCGCTTCAGCCGGGATCAAGCGTCCGGCGTGCGGGCTGCGTCGGTCCCCGCAAGATATTTTGGATAAAATCCGCCCAACATTTCGGATTGGAAAAGCATACTCAGCTAGCGAAACTTCAAGCGACTGCCTGATCCGCCATGGTCCGACCAATCCGCCGCTGCGAATGAACACATTCACCTCACTGCTGTGCGCAGTCGTGCTGGGTCTGCTTGCGACCAGCGAGCCGGCTCGCGCCGCCGCCCCGGTCATCACGACGGCCCCCGCGCAGCGGACCGTGGTTACCGTCGGCGCGCCGCTAAACCTGAGCGTGGCGGCCACGGGCGACACAGCACTCACTTATCAATGGAAGAAGAACGGCTTCCTCCTCGCCGGCGCCACGGCGTCGACGTACAGCAACACAGCGGTCACGGCCCAAGACAGCGGGCTGTATGCGGTGATTGTGACCGACGGAAACGGAGGTATGAGCACAGCTTTGGCGAATGTGTTGGTATCCCATCCGCAGACCCAGGTGCTGGCATGGGGCTCCAATTATTATGGCGAGACCAACGTTCCGTCGGGCCTGAGTGGGGTGGTGGCATTGGCGGCCGGTGACAATCATTCCCTCGGATTGAAAAACGATGGGACGGTCGTGACCTGGGGCGACAATGAATATGGGGAGACGATGGTTCCGACTGGACTGGGCAACGTAGTCTTGGTGGTGGCTGGGCAGTATCATTCGCTTGCCTTGAAGTCTGACGGCACCGTGGTGGCGTGGGGAGCAAACATCGTCGGCCAGTCGGCCGTGCCGGCGGGATTGAACAACGTCATCGCGCTCGCGGGCTGCTTTCAAACCCTGGCCTTGAAAGCCGATGGAACCGTCATTGGCTGGGGAAGCAATTCTTTCGGCCAAGCGACCGTCCCAACCGGGTTGAGCAATGTGGCGGCCGTTGCAGCGGGGTCTGGGCATTCGTTGGCCTTGAAAGCGGATGGGACGGTCGTGGCGTGGGGCTGGAACAATGTCGGTCAAACCAAGACCCCGGCAGATTTAAACGGCGTGGTCGCCATTGCGGCCGGGACTTATCACTCGCTGGCCCTGAAGGCGGATGGAACGGTGGTGGCGTGGGGGGACAACTCGTCCGGACAATCCAGCGTTCCCACCGGCCTGACCAATGTGATTGCCGTCTCAGCCGGGGGCAGTTCCTCCTTGGCCCTGAAAGCGGATGGAACGGTCGTGGTTTGGGGGGCGGTCGCGACCACATCACCAACCAGTCTGGATAATGTGGTGGCCATGGCGCTGGGGACATCCCATGCGACGATCTTGCGGGACAGTTCCCAGGACGCGGCACCGAGCATCACCCAGTCGCCTGCCAGTCAGTCCGTCCTGATTGGACAAACCATCACTTTATCGGCGGCGGCCAGCGGATTGTTGGTCAGCTACCAGTGGCAAAAGGATGGGGTTCCGATCGTTGGTGCAACCGGCCCAACGCTGCTGCTGAGCAACGTCCAGCCGGATGCGACGGGCGGCTACACGGTGGTGGTGACCAATTATATCGGCAGCACAACCAGTGCAGCGGCCAATCTGGTGGTGCTCTTAAGACCGGCTTACGTCACGGCGACCCCGGCGGCACGGACCGTATTGACCGTTGGACAGCCGTTGTACTTGAGTGTAGGTGTTACCGGCGGCGCGGCGCTGACCTTCCAATGGAAGAAAAACGGTCTTCCGCTCGCCGGGGCGACCGCGGCAGCTTACAGCAAGGCGGTCGTGACGGCGCAAGACGGGGGCTATTATAGTGTGGAGGTGACGGACGGAACCGGGCTGGTCTGGCGCGCGGCGGCGTTCGTGAATGTGGGTTCTGCCACCTCGCAGTTGGTGGCATGGGGCGACAATCTTTACGGTCAGGTCACGGTGCCGGCCGGGCTTGACCAAGTGGTGGCGGTGGCGGCAGGTGCCTCTCATTCTCTGGCACTGAAATCAGATGGAACCGTAGTCGCCTGGGGATTGAACACGAGCGGTCAGGCGACGATTCCAGCCGGCTTGAGCAATGTGGTTGCAATGGCGGCCGGCTCCTCACATTCGGTGGCATTGCAGGCGGATGGCACGGTGGTGGGGTGGGGGGGCTATTCCGGACTGACAACACCTCCGGCAAATTTGAGCGGCGTGGTGGCGGTGGCGGCCGGGAATGGTTTTTCCCTGGCCCTGAAGGTGGACGGCACGGTGGTGGCGTGGGGGTCAAACGACTGGGGACAGGCCTTGGTGCCGGTAGGACTAAATCATGTGGTGGGCATAGCGGCCGGTTTCTCTCACGCGCTGGCAGTGAAGAGTGATGGCACGGTGGTGGCGTGGGGCAGCAATATTGCGGGTGAAGCGACAGTGCCGGCGGGTTTGGGCAATGTGGCGGCGGTGGCGGCGGGAGATCAGCTCTCCTTGGCCTTGAAAGCGGATGGCACGGTGGTGGCGTGGGGGCTGAATTCCGACGGCCAGATCACGGTGCCGGCCGGCTTTGGCAACGGGTTGGCGGTGGCCGCCGGCAATTTTTATTCACTGGCACTCAGGGCGAATGGATTGGTCGAGACCTGGGGAGTCGTCAGTTACGACAGCGCCGCACACCCGATTGCCCGACCGGCCGGAGTGATCAATGCGACCAAGGTGGCGGCGGGTGGGAATCATGTGTTGGTACTGCGTGATCCCTCGCTTGATCCGCTGGCGGTCATCACACCGGGCTGGCCGGCGAGCCAAGTGCATGCCATCGGAGACCAAGTGGTTCTGACCGCTGCTGTCGCGGGCAATTTCCTCAGCTATCGTTGGCTGAAGAACGGAGTCGAGATCCCCGGCATGACTTCGCCAAGCCTGACTCTTCCTCAGGTCCAGACGGTTGATTCCGGGAACTACACGCTTGTGGCGACGAATGCCGGAGGCGCATCCGTCAGCGCGGTGGCCAACCTGACCGTGCTGACTCCGCCGCAAATCACCGTGCCACCGGTTGCGCGGACCGTGGTCACCGCGGGTCAACCCTTGAGTCTGGCGGTCGTTGCGACCAGCGACACGGCGCTGACCTATCAATGGAAGAAAAATGGTCTGCCCATTGCGGGTGCGACAACGCCCATTTACACCCATGCGATGATGACCGGGTCGGACGGTGGCTACTACACGGTCGAGGTCAAGGACAGCAATGGGCTGGTTTCGCAGGCGGTGGCGTTCGTCAATATTTCGTTTGGCCGAGCCCAGATCGCTGCTTGGAGTTATGACATTGCGCATGGCCTCACGGTCAATGCGCCGGTCAACCTCGCTGATGCGGTGGCGGTGTCAGCCGGTGAATCCCATGCGCTGGCGTTGAAGGCGGATGGCACCGTGGTGGCGTGGGGGGACAATCAGTTGGGCGAAACGACAGTCCCAGCCGGTCTGAATGGAGTCGTGGAGGTGGCTGCCGGCGGAGTTCATTCACTCGCCCTGAAATCTGACGGCACCGTGGTGGCGTGGGGCGACAATCTCTTTGGCGAGACGACTGTTCCAACGGGATTGAGCGGGGTGGTGGCGATCTCCGCCGGTTACAACTTCTCCTTGGCCTTGAAGTCTGACGGCACCGTGGTGGGCTGGGGCAATGGGGCTTCCGGCCAACTGGCCATGCCAACCGGCCTGAACAATGTCGTGGCGATCACTTCCGGGGACGATTTCTCGCTGGCGCTGAAGGGGGACGGCACGGTGGTGGCGTGGGGCGACAATGTGGATGGCCAAGCCACCGTTCCCGCAGGATTGGGCCAGGTGTTTAAGGTGGCGGCAGGTGCAACGCATTCACTCGCGCTGAAGGCGGATGGGACGGTCGTGGCGTGGGGTGACAGTTACGATGGAGCGACGAATGTTCCGGCAGGATTGGGGAATGGGGTGGATGTTACGGCCGGCAATCGGGTCTCGATCGTGCTGAAGTCGGACGGCACGGTGGCGGCGTGGGGAGATGGCAGCTATGGTCAGGTTTCAGTGTTCACTGGGCTGACTGACGTGATGGCGGTGTCCATGGGTGATACCGGGTTGGTGCAGCTGGCCCTGCGCGATGCGTCAAACGATCCGCTCCCGGTCATTACAACCCAGCCAGCGGCCACCCAAACAGTTCTCACCGGTCAGGCCGTGACCTTCTCGGCGGCGGCGGCAGGCGGGTTCGTAGCCTATCAGTGGGAAAAGGACGGAGTTGCCATTGCCGGTGCGAACTCGCCAAGTCTGACTCTCAACAACGTCCAACCAAACGCCAGTGGGGTCTATACGGTTGTGGCGACCAATGCGGTGGGCAACGTGACGAGCCATGATGCGGTTTTCACGGTCATTCCTCCACCGGCGATCACGTTGCCACCCGCGAGCCGAACGGTGGTTCAGCCGGGCCAGCCTTTGACGCTAGCGGTGACGGCAACCGGGCAGGCACCACTCACCTATCAGTGGAAGAGGAACGGCTTCCCCGTCGCCGGGGCGACGGCGTCGACCTACGGCAAGTCGGCGGTCACGAGCCAGGATGGTGGCTACTATGTCGTCGAGATTACCGATGGTAACGGGCTGGTTTCCCGCGCGACTGCGTTTGTGCTCATATCCTTCGGGGCCACCGAAGTGGTGGCCTGGGGCGCGAACAGCTCTGGCCAGGCGACCGTGCCCGGTGGGTTGAATAATGTCGTGGCCTTGGCCGCAGGTTCCGCGCACTCGCTTGCTTTGCTAGCCGATGGTACCGTTGTCGCGTGGGGCGACAACTCCCATGGCCAGACCGATATCCCTTCCGGTTTGAAATCCGTGGTGGCGGTGGCGGCGGGAAACTATCACTCGCTGGCTTTGAAAGCAGATGGAACAGTGACGGCGTGGGGCGACAACACCGTCGGGCAGTGCTCCATTCCGATCGGTTTGGACAATGTGGTGGCGGTCGCCGCAGGCGGCAACCACTCGCTGGTATTGAAAGCCGACAGCACCGTCGCTATCTGGGGAGGTTCCTCTCAGGCGGGAAATTCCATTTCGTGGCCGGTTACAAATGTGACTGCAATCGCGTCAAGTTATTCTCGCTTTCTGGTTATTCATCAGAATGGAACGGCGGAAGAATCACCCGGCAGTCAATTCTTCGATGTCCCACCTCCCGCGAATTTGAACGGCGTGGCCAAAATTGCAGCGGGAAACAATGCAATTATTGCGTTAATATCCGACGGCAGCGTCCTCACTTGGAATGGGTCCAACCTTTCATTACAGGCCGGCATGGTTCCAATGCCAGCGGACTTGGCCAACGTGATCGCCGTCGCCGCAGGCGACCAGTATTACATCGCAATTACTGCCACGGGCGTTTTGAAGGCGTGGGGCTCGAACAGCTATGGCGAATGTTTCGTCCCCCCAGGATTGGGCCTCGTTCGGCTCTGTGCCGCAGGGGATAACCACGCCCTGATACTGCGCGATGCGTCGCAGGACATGCTGCCGCTCATAGTGACGCCGCCCATGAACCAATCCGTGGCGGCCGGTCAGACGGCCACGTTTTCTGGGTTCTTCAGGAAATCGTGTGGGTTTGAGCTGATGGCGAATGGAGGCTGAGGTCAAGCTTGCCACAAAAGAAGAGGATGCGGACGCGGTAATTGGCGAAGCGACGGAAGCCGCGTGCGTCCGCCTTGATGGCTTGAATG
>CAIQQB010000155.1 GCA_903873805.1 uncultured Opitutia bacterium
CATTCAAGCCATCAAGGCGGACGCACGCGGCTTCCGTCGCTTCGCCAATTACCGCGTCCGCATCCTCTTCTTTTGTGGCAAGCTTGACCTCAGCCTCCATTCGCCATCAGCTCAAACCCACACGATTTCCTGAAGAACCCACAAACTCCGGACATGCTGCCCACCCAATCTGGCTCCCTCCGGCTGTTCCGCTTTCGCGGCATTGATGTGTTTGTGCATTGGTCGTGGTTTCTTTATCCACTCTACCGGATCCAGACCTGGCAGGAGGACTATGCCTCCCCCATCTGGAAGGCCTACGAATGTCTCGCGCTCTTCGGCATCGTGCTGCTCCACGAATTCGGCCACTCGCTGGCCTGCCGGCAGACCGGAGGCCGGGCCGACCGCATCGTCCTCTGGCCGCTGGGCGGGGTCGCCTTTGTCGATCCGCCCCCGCGCGCGGGGGCCACGCTCTGGAGCATTGCCGCCGGACCGCTCGTCAATGTCGTGCTGGTGCCGGTGCTGTTCGGGCTCAGCACCTTTGCCGCGGACCACTGGTTCGAAACCGCCCCCGAGACCGTCCAGTTTCTGCGCAACATCAACCAGATCAACCTGGGCCTGCTCATCTTCAATCTGCTGCCGATCTATCCCCTGGACGGCGGCCAGATCCTGCGTTCGCTGCTCTGGTTCTGGCTCGGTCGCGCCCGCAGCCTCATGGTTGCGGCCTCGCTGGGCTTTGTCGGTGTGGCCGGATTGGCCGCGCTCGCGGTGTGGGCGGAATCATACTGGCTCGGACTGATCGCGTACTTTGCAGCGACACAATGCTGGAGAAGTTTGCAACACGCCCGGGGTCTCGCCCGGGTGGAAAACGCCCCCCTCCGCCCGGGTATCGCCTGTCCCGTCTGCCATGCCGCCCCCCCCACCGGAAACTTCTGGGGCTGCAGCCGCTGCCGCCAGGCGTTTGACACCTTCGCGACCCAGGGAGTGTGCCCGCAGTGCCAGACCCGTTATGAATCCACCCGCTGCACCGCGTGCGGGCAGATGCAGCCGCTGCCCCTGTGGTATCCGGCCGCACCGGACCTGCCGCCCCCGTTGCCCCCGGTTTGAACCCCATCCCTGACTGGGCGGACCGAACATCCAGTCCCCGTTGACGAACGCCGCCCCCCACTTAGAATGCAGGCGGCATCACCAATCGGTGCCCCATCCCCCGTGGTGGAGAGTCAGCGGGGCGTTCCAGAAACCCTCCCTCCTCCACTTTCGTCTGCGCCGCATGAACCGAACCTCCGCCGCCTTCTTCACCCGCCTGGATGAAATCTATGCGGGCAGCTCGTATTTTACACGGCTAAAGGCCCGGTTGCTCGTTTCCATTACGCTTCTGTTGCTGGCTTGGCTCCCGCTCAACGCGATCAAGGTCCTGCTTTATCAGCCACCGCATGTCCCGATGCGACTGACCATGAACCTGTGTCTGGCCGCGGCGGCGGGATGGTCGTTGTTGACCATCCGCCATGGTCGGCTGCAGGCGGCGGGCAACCGGCTGGCACTCGGGCTGATTGTGCCGACCCACGCCCTGCTCTTCCTCGCCCCGGAATACCAGCAGCCGGTCAGTGTGGGCGTGCAGCTGTTCGCCTTTGATCTGGTCTTCCTGCTGCTGACGGTGGTCTTCGCCTCGCGCCGGGTCGGGGTGGCCGTCCTGCTCCTGGTGGTGGCGAGCCTGGCCTGGTTCTATTATGCCGTCCTGCGGCATGATCCGGTCGCCGGGACGCTGCGGTTCACCGCCGACACCCTGCTGCTCGACGGCACCATCGCACTCGGCTTTGTATTCTGCCTCGCCGTGACGGTGGTCCGGATGATCGAGGAAGCCAACCGCCGCAGCGAGGAGGCGCTGCGGGAGACGCGGGCGACGAACGAAAACCTCGAGGTACTCGTCACCGAACGCACCCAGGCTCTGGCGGTCGCCACCAAGCTCGCCCAGGAATCGTCCCGCGCCAAGGGCGAGTTTCTCGCCAACATGAGCCATGAAATCCGCACCCCCCTCAACGGTATTATCGGGGCGGCCGACCTCCTCCGCCAGCGCCCCGACCTCCCGGCCGACGCCACGGAACACGTCCGGATGATCGCCGACTCGGGCGACCTGTTGCTGCGGCTGCTGGGTGACATACTCGACTTCTCCAAGATCGAGGCCGGCCAGTTGAAGCTTGAACAATATCCGTTTGAACTGACGCCACTGGTCCGGGATCTGACCACCTTGCTGGGCGGCACGGCGAAAGCCGCCCGGATCCGGCTCGAGTTCGTCGATGCCACCGCCCTGCCCCCGCAAGTCGAGGGCGACAGCCACCGCCTTCGCCAGGTGTTGCTCAACCTGGCCTCCAACGCCATCAAGTTCACGCCGCCCGGCGGTCAAGTCAAAGTCGCCGTCAGCTCGGAGGCCCCGCACGCCAACCCGGTCACGGTGCGCTTTGAGGTACGGGACACCGGCATTGGCATGGACGCCGCGACCATCGCCCGAATCTTCGAGCGGTTCACCCAGGCGGACACCTCCACCACCCGCCGTTACGGCGGCAGCGGGCTCGGGCTGGCGATCAGCGCGCAACTGGTCCGGCTGATGGGCGGCCGGCTCGAGGTCGAGAGCACCCCGGGCCGGGGCTCGGCATTCTTTTTTTCCCTGAGCCTCCCGCGAATCGAGATCCCTTCGCCCAGTCCGGCACCCGCGGCCAGGTTGAAGGCGGATCTCGGCCTGCAGGTGCTGGTCGCCGAGGACAATGCGGTCAACCGCCGGCTCCTCGCGGTCCAGCTTGGCCAGCTCGGCTGCCGGCACACCATGGCCGAGGACGGCGAGGCGGCCCTGGCCATGCTCGATTCGTCCCCGCCACCCGACGTCATCCTGATGGACTGCCACATGCCCCGGCTCGACGGCTGGGAGACGACCCGGCGTCTTCGGGCCTGGTCCGCCGATCCTTCGGCCGCCCGGCAGCATCTGTCCACGCTGCCCGTAATTGCGCTGACCGCCGCCGCGCTGCCCGAGGAGCGCCAGCGTTGTCTCGATGCAGGCATGAATGAGTTTGTTTCCAAACCGGTGCGTCTCGCCGAACTACACGAGGCCCTGCGGAACATCACCCCCGCGACCCGCGCCTCATCCTGACGTCAGCCCGGACAATCCGTCGGCCTCAGTCTTGCAGGACGGAAGCGAGCGCCTGGAGGAGAACCTCGGCGGTGTAGGGCTTGGGGACGAAGAACCCGAAGCCGTTGCCCTTCGCCGCGACCGCCTGGCTGTCGGCCTCCATGCCGCTGGATCCGATGACTTTCACGGCGGGATTGAGCTCGCGAAGCGCCAGCAAGGTGGCGGGTCCGTCCAGCACCGGCATCGCCATGTCGGTGAGGACGACGGCGACCTCCCCGCCGTGCTCGCGATAGAAATCCACGGCTTCGGCCCCGTTGGCCGCCAGCTGCACCCGGTAGCCGAAGCACTCCAGAATCTGCCGGGCAACGCAGCGGATCGCCTCCTCGTCATCCACCACCAGCACCAATTCATTGCGGCCGCGCGGCAGCTCGGGACGCGACTCGACATCCGCCGTTCCCGGCAGACGGGCCGAACTGGCGGGGAGAAAGATCTGAAACGTGCTCCCCACCCCCGGCTCACTCTGCAGTTCGATGAAGCCGCCGTGGCCCCGGACCAGCGCGAGCACGGTGGACAGGCCGAGACCGGTGCCCTTGCCGATGCTCTTGGTGGTGAAGAACGGCTCGAAAATCTTTTCCCGGATGCCGTGCGGGATTCCCGTGCCAGTGTCACTCACACTGATGATCACGTACGGCCCGGGTCGGGCCTCGGCATTGAACATGGCAGCCGACAAGTTCAGCATCCGGTTTTCGATCCGGATCGAGAGGCGGCCGCCCCCGGGCATCGCGTCGCGGGCGTTGACGCAAAGGTTGAGCAGAATCTGGTGCAGCTGCGTGGGATCCGCCACGACCGGCCAGGGCTCGCCGACGACACAATGTTCCAACCTGATCGACTTTGAAAAGGTGTCCTGGATGATCAGCCCGACCTCGCCGACAATGCGCTCCGGCTGGATGGGGATGCGCTCACCTTCGACTCGCCCGCGGCTGAACGCCAGCACCTGCCGGATCATCTGGGCCCCGCGCTGGGCGGACGACTCCATCGCGTCGAGCAGCTTGTCCGCGTCCGGATCGGCAAACTTGATCCGCAACAGTTCGATGCTCATGAGAATCGGGGCGAGGACGTTGTTGAGGTCGTGGGCGATGCCGCCGGCCAGCGTGCCGACGCTCTCCATGCGCTGGGCGCGCAGAAACTGCGCCTCCTGGTGCTTCCGGACGGTGATGTCCGTGTTGATCGCCAGCACCGAAACGGGATTGCCCGACTCATCCAGCACCAGGGTCAGGCTCACATCGACGACGATCTCGCGCCCGTCCTTCCGGCGCTGCCTGAGTTCTCCGGACCAGACACCCTCGGCGAGGACCAAGGCGGCGCAACGCTGGAATTCGGTGTCATCGTGATAAAGGAGTTCGTTGCTGCGGTGTCCGATGGCCTCGGCGGCCGTCCAGCCGTAGATCCGCTCGGCCCCCTTGTTCCAAAAGCGGATCCGGTACTCCAAGTCGCGCACGATGATGGCATCGTTGGCCTTGTCCAGCAGCGCGGCCTGTTCGCGGACCTGGGCCTCGGCCAGCTTGCGCGCGGTGATGTCCTCGGCCACCCCGGCGATGCGGTAGACTTCACCACCGGCGTTGCGCACCGGAAACGCCCGGTCGTGGATCCAGCGGATGGAGCCGTCGGGCCGGACGATGCGGTATTCCTCATCATACTGGCCCAGCCGGAGCCGGGCCTGGGCGGCGACGATCCGCAGCCGATCCTCCGGCACAATCCCCTCGAGCCAGGACTGGGGCGAGGCGACCAGGGAGGCGCAGGTCCGGCCCCAGATGGTCTCGTAGTTCGGGCTGATGTAGAGGATCGCGTGGCGTTCCAGGTCTATGATCCAATGGACGGCCTGGATGCTCTCGGCCAGCTGCCGGAACCGTTCCTCGCTCTGCCGGAGCGCCTCCACCACCCGGTCGCGTTCCGTCGTGTCGCGCTGCACCGTGACGAAATGGGTGATGATGCCGCTCGCGTCGATGACCGGGGCGATGATCTGCTCCGCAATGTAAAGGCTGCCGTCCTTGCGGCGGTTGTTGATCTGACCGTGCCAGGTCCGGCCCGCGAGAATTGTACTCCAGAGTTTCAGGTAAAACTCCCGGTCGTGCGCGCCCGACTTCACCAGGTTGGGTTTGCGCCCCAGGATCTCCGGCATGGCAAAACCGCTGATGGCCATGAAGGCGGGATTGGCCCAGATGATGTGACCTTCCCGGTCGGTGATGAAGATGGCGTTGCCCGCGGCATCGAGGGCGGCGCCCTTGATTCGCAGTTGCTCGGCATCGGGCCCAAGATCAGTCACAGCGTAAGGCCGCAACCGGGCGGCAGTCAAAAGGGGTGTTCAAGGCCGGAAAAGTGAGGTCTGGCTGGATCATTAGTATCGGACATCGGCACCCAAAGCAAGGTCCGGCTGAGGGATGTAAAGCCTATTTTTAAAAGGACTTGTATAAGTAATCCCCTTTCGGTTCCCGGGGCCGTCGCCAGCCGAACCCTCTGCGAGGCCAGCCTCCCCGTCGTTCAACATAGCCCTGAAACACCCCTTCGCCGGCTATCGCACGGAAACCAGCGCCACCCGGAAGCCGATGAAGTTACTGACGTAGCCAGGATCGTAATCGCGGTACGCCGAACGGCAATAGCTGCGGTCGTAATACCATGCGCCGCCACGCAGCACATGGACGGTACCCGCGGCCGGCCCGGACGGATCCGCGATCTCGCCACCCGGATAGCGCCCATACCAATCCGCACACCACTGGTAGACATTTCCGGTCATGTCGTAGAGGCCCCAGGCGTTGGGCTGAAGTTTGCCGACCGGATGCGTGGAGCCTCCACTGGTCCGGTCATACCAGGACAACTTCGCCGGATCCCCGGCATAGGCGCCCGTCGTTCCCGCCCGGCAGGCATATTCCCACTGGGCCTCGGTTGGCAGTGCAAATAAGAAGCCCTCGGGCAGCCGGCCCGCCGCCCGTTCGCGGCCGGTGAGTTTCTGGCAAAAGGCCACCGCGTCGGCCCAGGATACCTGTTCCACCGGTGCATCCCGGCCCACGTTTTTGAAATCACTCGGATTCGCGCCCATCACCGCCTCATACTGCCCCTGGGTCACATCCGCCGCCCCGAGGTAGAAACCCGCGGTCAGCGTCACCTGCGTCGCCGGACCTTCGTCCTGGTCCCGGTCCGCCTCCCCGGGCCGGCTGCCCAGGGTGAAGGTGCCGGCGGGAATCGCCACCAGCCGGATGCCCGTGACGACGGCCAGCTGCCGCACGAAGTCGGCCAGTTCCCCGCCCGGCGCCCGAGCCTCCGCGGCGGCCGGCCCGCCTCCGGCGCCATCCCCGACCTGGCAGCCGGCGGTGACGGCGAGGAGCAAAAGCCCGGCGAGCGGGCCGCCCCGGCGTATTGCCTTTCCGTATACCGATTGGCGGCTTGGCCGGGTCATGGCGGCGGGCAGCGATCAGGGCGTCCCGCCGGCCCGGCCCGGGCGGCGGACGCGAACATGGAGGAAATACGCGGCCACCGCGGCATCCTGCAGGAGGGGATGGGCCTCGACCGCCGCCGGACCGGGACAGGGCTCCTCGAAGCGTTCGAGGATGAAACCGGCGGCGAGGAGCAGATTGAGCCACTGGCTGACGGGCCGGTGAAACCGCGGCACCTTGAACTTGGGCAAACGTTCGCGCAGGGCCGCCGGCGCGGTGCCGAAGGTCCATTCGTCAATCCGGCCGCGGGCCTCGATGAAGTAGTCGCCCACCTCGATCGCATACGTGCGCCGGTCGTCGTCCCGCAGGCTCCGCCGGTGCGGCGGGTTGAAACAGGGATGCAGGATGGAAAACTGGAGGAAGCCGCCGGGCCGCAGCACCCGGAAGGCCTCGGCCAGCACCTGTTCCGTCTCCGGGATGTCCATCAGGCTCATGCAGGCGATCGCGAAATCGAACGTCTCCGCCGCAAACGGCAGCTCGACCGCGCTCGCCTGCCGGTAGGTGATGCCCAGAGGGGCCCTCGCCTCCTCGGCCTGCGCGTGGCGGATGAAAACCTCCGCGATGTCGATCCCGGTGAGCCGCGCGCCCCGGCGGGCCACCAGCCGCGTGTTGTGCCCCTCGCCGCAGCCCAGGTCGAGGCCCGCGAGCCCGTCCACCGGGGGCAGCAGGGCGAGAAACGCCGGCGTGTTGAGCTGGTCGCGCAGGACGTCGTGCCCGGCGCGGGCCAGCTTCGTCCACGCCTCGGCGTTGGCGTTCCAGTATTCCCCCACAGTGACGTGATTCATGTGCCCGCGGACCTTCGGACGGATGCCGCGAATCGTCAATCCCCGCGCACCGCGAAATGCCCGCTCGCCATCCCGACCGAACGGGTTTAACCCTACGCCGGCCCGCGCGGCCCCGGCCGGGGGATGCGCCCGCCCTTTGCCTTTCATGAAAATAAAATCCGCCGTCTTCAAGGTGAGCGCGCCCGACTTCCCGTCGTGCCCGGCCTCCGCGCTGCCCGAGTTCGCCTTCATCGGCCGCTCCAATGTCGGCAAATCCTCCCTGATCAACCTGCTGACCGAGCGCCGGGACCTGGCCAATGTCTCCGACACGCCGGGCAAGACCAAACTGATCAATTTTTTCCTCGTGAACAACGCCTGGCATCTGGTCGACCTTCCGGGCTACGGCTACGCCCACGTCTCGAAAACCGAGCACGAGGGCTTCCAGCGCGTGATCGTCGACTACCTGGAACGCCGGGACCACATCGCCTGCGTGTTCGTGCTGATCGACTCCCGGCTGCCGCCGCAGGCCATCGACCGGGAGTTTGTCGACTGGCTCGGCGGCGGCCCGGCGCCCTTCGCCCTCGTCTTCACCAAGGCCGACAAGCAGTCGGCCGGCGCCACGCAAAAGAACATCGACCTGTTCCTGCAGAGCATGACCTGGCGCCGCGCGGCCCCGAGGAAGATTTTCACCACCTCCGCCACCACCAAAAGCGGACGGACGGAGCTGCTGAACTTTATCGGGGAAACGCTGACGGGGCCCGCGCGCTCCTGAACGGATCGCCAGCGAAACCGCGGCCGGGAGGATGCGGGCCGTGCGCCGGATAAAATTTCTTGCCTTCTGTCCGGAGTGGCTAGGGTTCATGGCTGCAACCCCAACCCAGATAGGCGGCCGTTTTAAACCGGTTGGCCTTTGTCTGTTCTGCCCCAATCCCAAACCTTGCGTTTCCATGAGGCCGATTCGACCAACCGTTTGTCTCCGTCACATTGCCATTGTCACTCTGCTGCCCGCCATCGTCCTGCTTCGCGGCGCCGAGGACGCGCCTCCGCCAAACGCGCCCGCCCTCCCTCCCCTGCCCGCGCCCCAGGCTGTGCCCACTCCGGGCCCGGTCACCGACGCACCCTACGTGCCGCAGGCCATTCTGCCGGGCGGCATTGTCGTCCCAGTGTTCCCACCGGACTCGCCGTACCTGAACCAGGCCCGGATCCGCGAAGCCGAGGTTTACACCATGGCCCCGGGCACGCCGGGGCGCATCGCGAGCATCGTCAACATCCACAATCCGTCCATCGCGGTGCACACCGTCGCACCCAACATGAACACCGGCGCCGTCGTGATCCTCGCCGCCGGCGGCGGACACAACACCCTCAACGTCGGAGCCGAGAGCGCCGACTTCGTCCCCTTCTTCTACAACTACGGCGTCAACACCGTCATCCTCCGCAACCGCCTGCGCCGTGACGGCTACAACGCCAAGACCGACGAGGTCTACGACTGCCTCCAGGCCATCAAGCTCGTGCGCGCCCACGCGAAGGACTGGCATTTCGACCCGGACAAGATCGGCGTGATGGGCTTCTCCGCCGGCGCCGAGCTGGCCGCCCCGGCCGCGATCCAATTCGCCGAGTTCGACCAGAAAAACAACACGCCGGACAACCCGCTCGCCGCCATGTCCTCGCGACCGGACTTCGTCGGCATCATTTACCCGGGCCCGTCGCCGTTTGCGAACGGCGCAAATCCGGCGATTCCGCGCAACACCCCGCCCGCCTTCCTCACCTGCGCCGGCTGGGGCGACGCCCAGCACGCCACCTGGGCCAACGAATATTTCACCGCGATGCTGAAGGCCGGCGAGCCGAACGTCGAGATGCACATGTACGCCCGCGGCCACCATCCCGGCGACCGCGTCGGGCCCGACGAACCGGTCTCCACTCCGGGCCTCGCCGACCGCGGTTTCATCGCCTACGGGACCTGGCACCTGCGTTTCATCGACTGGTTCCGCGACCTCGGTTTTCTGGGCAAACCCGGCGTCGAGACCCAGGCCGCCAAGGACGTTGCGGCCAACGTCAGCCGTCCCCCCCGCGGTTCCGGTGGCGCCAACCGTGGCTCCCGCGCCGGAAACGGCGTCCCCGCCACTCCGCCCGCGACCACCCTGCCAGCCAGCCCGACCCCGGGTGGAAATCCACCCTGAAGGATCCAACGGTCACTCTTACACCGCATCCACCAACCCCGACCCCCTCCAGCCATGACCCCGATCAAAAGCCCCAGCTTCCTCCGCCGCAGCTTCCTCGTCGGTCTCCTCGGTGCCGCGCAGCCGCTCTTTGCCGCCGACTCCCCAGTCGCCCCCGCCGGGACCTCCGGCAACACCACGGTCAGCGCCCCGGCCGGCAACACCACCGCCCGGCGGGGCGGCGCCCGGGGCAACGGCGCGCCGGCCACCCCGGCCGACCTGGCCGAAATCGCCCAGCTCGCCGAGTTTCCGGCTTGGAAGCCGGATTCCGGCGACGGCAACTATTCGATTGGCCCCGACTATGCCAACGCCCCGGAGCAAACGCCCCGGCCCGATGTGCCGAAGGGCCGCGTGGAGAGTTTCACGCTGAATGCCGCCGACAGCAAATTCTACCCCGACACCGGCAAGCGCGGCGCCACGCCCACCCGCAAGGTGACGGTGTATATACCCAGCCAATACGTCGCCGGCCGGCCCGCCCCGGTGATCGTCTCCTGCGACGCCTATGGGGCCGCCCGCAACCAGCTGCCCAACGTCCTGGACAACCTGATCGCCGAAAAACGCCTGCCCGCCATCATCGCCGTGATGATCGCGAACGGCGGCGGCGATGGCGGCGGCAGCGAGCGCGGGCTCGAATATGACACCGTCTCCGGCAAATACGCCGAGTTCGTCGAGACCGAGATCATTCCCAAGGTCGAAAAGGATTACGGCGTCACCATCACCAAGGATCCGGAAGGGCGCATGACCCTCGGCGGGAGCTCGGGCGGATCGGCGGCGTTCGTAATGGCGTGGTATCATCCCTAGCTGTATCATCGCGCCCTCATCTATTCCGGCACCTTTGTGAACCAGCAGGCCGGCCCGGACGCACCCCACGGTGCGTGGAACTTCCATGAGACGCTGATTCCGAACAACCCGGCCAAACCTCTGCGGGTCTGGCTGGAGGTCGGTGAGCGCGACAACGGCGCGACCACCGCGTCAGCCGGTTTTCACAACTGGGTCATCGCCAACCTGCGCATGGCCGCCGTGCTCAAGGCCAAGGGCTACCATTACCAACTCGTCTATGCGAAAGGTGCCGGGCACACCGACAGCCGCGTCATCGCGCAAACGTATCCGCAGGCGCTCGAATGGGTGTGGCAGGGTTATCAGCCTGCGCCATAAGCCGGCTGGAAGCATCCCGCGCGTTTTTCATCGGGTCGCTTCCTCCGGCCTTGTCTGGAGCCGGGGTCACTGACCCCGGAGCCTTTCGCCGCCATATTCGACCCCGGCTAAAGCCAAGCTGTAGCACGATTCGGGGCATTGAACCCGCTGCGAGTGCGTCAGGATTGAAATCCGTTTTCCAGGCAACCCATGCAGCGCATGGAGAGGAGCGGCTCGTCACCGCTCCGAAAATCGGAGCTTCATGGTGTTGCCCTCCGGAGCAAGCGCCGGAAATCATCTACGCGGAGGGGAAAAACCTACGCAATCAACTGGCACCGGCGGGCGGCACGGAATGACCCGCCGGGTAGTTAGAAGGCCGATACAGTTACCCGGCCGGCTCAACCGGGTCGCCGAGACGGAGGGTACCGGTTTTGGTTTCGTGGATGAGATTCTGGCCAAAGTTGACGTTGGTCGGGTCGGCGGTATCCCGGCGGTAGCGGGCGAGCGTGCGGAGCGGCTCCGGTCCGCGCTCCGCCGTCGCCTGGTCAGTCGTGGTCACGACGCATCGGGCGCAAGGCCCGCCGGCCCGAAAGACCAGGCTGCCGATGCGCACGCCCGTCCAGGTGTCCTCGGCAAACGCCGCGGCTCCGGCCACCACCAAGTTCGGGCGGAAGCGGTTCATCGGCAGCGCCTCCCCGCCCTGGCCGGCGAGCCGGTCGTTCAGGTCGGCGAGCGAGGCCTCGCCGATGACGAGAAACGGATACGAGTCGGCGAAGCTCGTGAGATCGCCCGGCAGCGCCTTGCCCGGCTTGAGCAGGGGCCGGTGAAACGCCCCGCCGATCCGGACCAGCAGGCAGGGTGTGCCCAAAAAATATCCCAGCCAGGCGGCAGCGGCCTCGCCGCAGTCCTCGGTCGCCAAGCCCGTGCTGCCCCAGACTGTCACGGCCACCGTCGGACGGGAGTCGCGCGGGGCATGGAGCGGAACCGACACCCCACCCTGTCCCGGGACGGACAGGATCAGGGCCTCCGGGCCGAGGTCGGTTTCAATCAGGGCCATCCGCGGCAGCGTGCGCTGGGTGAGGAAACGGCCGGCCGCATCGACCACCATGAAACGCCGGTCGCCGACCAGCCCGAGCGCATCGACGTCGGCCGCCGGCACGGCGCAGCCGCGGAGTGATTTCACGGGATGGATGAACAGTCCGGAGAGGTGCATGTAGCGCGGGCAGGAAATGGATCCGGGGCGTGCCGTTCAACCCCGAACTCCCGATGCAATCCCCGCCCCATCCGTCGCCGCATCTTTGGAGTTGAGCCGTCCCGGGTGTCCGGGCATGGAATGCGCGATGCACCTCAAACTACCCCGTTGGCTGCTGGCATTGCTATTCGTTCTTCTGGGATCGGCCGCGTTGGCGGCTGCGCCCGACCGGTTTGCCGGAGTCCCGGCGGCCGTGCAGCCGTTTGTGGACAAGGGTGAGATCGCCGGGGCAGTCATGCTGGTGGCCGACGGGGAAAAGGTTCTCCACCTCTCGGCGGTCGGTCAGAGCGATCTGGCGAGCGGGCGCCGGATGGAGGCGGGCGACCTGTTCTGGATCGCCTCGATGAGCAAACCCATCACCGCCACCGGCGTGGCCCTGCTGGTGGACGACAGGAAGCTCTCGTTCGACGACCCGGTGGAGAAATACCTGCCGGAATTCCACGGGATCGCGGGGGCAACTCGCCCGATCACCCTGCGCGACCTGCTCACACACACCAGCGGGCTCGGGGAATACCGCGTCACCGATCCGCACTGGACCCTGGCGCAGATGGCGCAGGCGCTAGCCCGCCTGCCGCTGAAGTTCGCACCCGGCAGCAAATGGAGCTACTCGACCGCCGGCATCGACACCCTCGGCCGGGTGGTCGAGGTGGCGAGCGGGAAACCGTTTGCCGAATTCATGCAACAGCGCCTGTTCGATCCGCTGGGCATGACCCACACGACTTTCTGGCCGACCGAGGAGCAGAAGAAGCACCTCGCTACGAGCTATGTGCTCAACGCGCAGACCGGCAAGCTGCAGGAGACCGTCATCAGCTACCTCTATGGCGGCGCGATCACCGACGCGGCCCGGCCGCCGCTGGGCGGCGCCGGACTGTTTTCCACCGCGGAGGACGTGGCGAAGTTTTACCAGATGCTGCTCAAGGGCGGTGTGGCGGGCGGGAAACAGATTCTCAAGCCCGCGACCCTAGCCGAGATGACCCGCAAGCAGACGGGCGAGCTCCGCGCCCGCGCCGGCATGCCGTGGGGCCTCGGCTTCTGCGTGGTCGAGGACCCGACGCAGATGGAGGCCAACCGAACCTTCTCGCCCGGGACCTTCGGCCACGGCGGAGCCTACGGGACACAAAGCTGGGCCGATCCGACACGGGGAATCGTCTACGTTTTCATGATCCAGCGGGACAAGATTCCCAACAATCCCGACAACTCGCCGATGCGGCAGGCCTACCAGACGGCCGTCGAGGCGGCGTTGAAACCGTGAGCGGGCGCCGGACTGGTCACCGCGGGACGATCCGGACCTCAAACAGCTTCGGCCAGTTCTTGCCGGTGACAAACAGCCGGTCGCCCGCCGCGTCGTACGCGATGCCGTTGAGAACGTCGGTCTGGTTGTCATAGTCCGTCGGCGCCAGCAGCCCGCTGAAATCGATCATGCCCAGGATCCGGCCGGTCGCCGGATCGAGCCGCACCACCTGCTGGGTCTGCCAGATGTTCGCGAACAGTTCCCCCTTGACGTATTCGAGCTCGTTGAGCTGCGTGAGCGGCCGGCCCCGGTCGGTCACGTTGAGGGTCCGGATCACCTTGAAGGTGGCCGGAGCAATGAAGCGGATCTGATTGGTGCCGTCGCTCATGATGAGCGCCGAGCCGTCGGTCGTGAGACCCCAGCCCTCGCCGGTGAACGGAAACTCCCGTTCCGCGGCGAAAGTGGTCGCGTCGTAGACGAACCCCTTTTGGTTTTTCCAGGTGAGCTGGTAGACCCTGCCGCCGAGGATGGTCATGCCCTCGCCAAAATACTGGGGGCCGAGGTCGACCTGCTGGAGGACGCGGCCGGACTGGAGCTCGACCTTGCGGAGGGAGGAGCGGCCGTTCAGGCCGGTGCTCTCCAGCAGGATGCCCCGATCAAAAACCAGGCCCTCGGTAAACGCTCCGCGGTCGTGCGGCCAGGTCCGCACAATTTCGTAGGTATAGGTCGGATACGCCGCGGCGCCCGCGGCGGCCGGCGCGGGGGGCGGCGGGGCGGCGGCCGGCGGGCGGTCACAGCCGGCCAGACCCGCGAGAAACGGGCCGGCCAGCAGCGCGGCCCACAGGCGGACAGCGCGGGGACGGGATAAGCGGAGCATGCAGTCGGAGGCTCCCCGTCCCGCCGGAGGGAGACAAGTCGAATTACCCCGCGCAAACCGCAGCCCCACGGCTCCGGGTTCAGCTCGCCAGTTTCGGGGTCTCGGCCAGGGCGCTCTCGAGTGACTGAAGGAGGGACGCGATGGTCGCATCGGTCTCATCGCCCATGTTCGAGATGCGGAAGGTCTTGCCCTTCAGCTTGCCGTAGCCGCCGTCGATCACCAGGTGGTGCTTGGACTTCAGGATCTTGTTCAGCGCGCTGAGGTCGATATTCTGGGTGTTGGCGAAGCAGTTCAGCGTCACCGAGCCGTAGCCCTCCTTCGGGAACAGCTTGAAGCCCTTGCTGAAGATGAAATCGCGCACCTGCTGGTTCAGGCGGGCATGGCGGGCGTGGCGGTTGTCAATACCCTCCGCCTTGATGTCCTCCAGCTTGGACTTGAGCGCGTAGATGAGCGAGATCGTGGGCGTGCTCGGCGTCATGCCGGCCTCGTGGTTCTTCTGAAACTCCACGAAATCGAAGTAGTAGCCGCGGTCGGCCATGGTGGCGGCGCGGTCGAGGGCGCGTTTCGAGACGGAGAGCAGCGCAAGACCGGGCGGCAGCGCGAGGGCCTTCTGCGAGCCGGTGATAAGCACGTCGATGCCGAGCTCGTCCTTCTTGATCGGCATGGCGCTGAACGAGCTGACGGTGTCCACGATGCTGATGACCTCCGGGAACTGGCGGATGACGGCCATGAGCGCCGGCAAGTCGCTCATGCAGCCGCAGGAGGTTTCGTTGTGGATGAGCGTGATGGCGTCATAAGCGCCGGTGGCGAGTTCGCGCCGGACGGCCTCGGGGTCCACGGGCTGGCCCCACTCGAACTTCAGGGCGGTGGCCGCCTTGCCGCAGCGGAGGGAGACGTCATACCACTTGTCGGAGAACGCGCCGTTCATGCAGTTGAGCACCTTCTTTTTGACGACGTTGCGGAGGGAACCCTCCATCACGCCCCAGGCGCTGCTGGTGGAGAGATAGACCGGGTCCTTGGTGGACGCGAGGGTCTGGAGGTCGGGCTGCAGCGACTGGTAGAGCGCCACAAAGTCCGGGCTGCGGTGTCCGATCATGGGCTGGGCCATGGCGCGGAGTGTTTTTTCGGAGACGGCGATCGGGCCGGGGATGAAAAGTTTGTAGCTCATGGGAAGGATGATGAGCCTCCAACCAAGCGCCCCGCGGGCGCGACCGTCAACCCTCTAAAATCCGGGCGGACCGCCCTTTCCCCGGGCGCCGGCGGCACCGGGCGGCCCCCCGCCCGACCCGGCTCAGCCCTCCGCCCGCGCCCGGGCGTCGGCCTCGATCAGCGCCTTGACGCGCTCCAGTTCCTCCTGCACCCGCGCCTTCACGGCCGGGAGCGCCGCCCGGTCGGAGACGGGGGCGTGGGCGAAGACGTAGAACTTCATTTTCGGCTCCGTGCCCGAACCGCGGGCCGCGAAGCTCCAGCCGTTGGCCAGGGTCACGATGTAGAAATCCTGCCGCGGAATCTCCTCGCCATCGGCGTCGATCACGGTCTCCCGGCCGAAATCCTCGAACTTCGCCACCGGCACGCCGCCAAACCCGGCCGGCGGCGCCGACCGGTAGCCGGCGAGGATGCGGCTGATCTTGGCCGCCCCGCTCGCGCCCTCGTAGTAGAGGTTGATCGTGCCCTCCCGGTAATATCCATATTTTAGATACAGTTCGTCGAGGTGCTCCGGCAGGGTGAGGCCGCGGGCCTTCACCGCGGCGCAGAGTTCGGCGAACATCAGGCACGCCGCGTTGCCGTCCTTGTCGCGCACCGCGTCGTTCGGCAGGTAGCCATAGCTCTCCTCGCAGCCGAAGGCATAGAAGGTGCTGTGCTCGCGCAGCAGGCGCGCCCGGGTCGCAAACGCGGTGGCGTCGTAGTCGAGCGCCAGGCCCTGCGCGGCGAACAGCGCCGTCTTCAGCTCCGCCTCGTACCGCCGGAGCTTGGCGCCAATCCACTTGAAGCCGGTGAGCGTATTGACGACCCGGACCCCGTGGGCGCGGCCGATGGCGTCCTGCAGCGGCGTGGTCACAAAAGTCTTGATGACCGCCACCCGCGGCGAGCCGGCGGCGGGGATCCAGCCGAGCTCCTTGTACCGGGCCAGCCGATGGTCCAGCAGCAGCGCGCCGATCTGGTTGCCGGTGAGGAGTTCCATCCGGCCCGCGCGGTTGCGCACGGCGCAGCCCATCCGGTCGGCGTCGGGATCGGTCGCGAGGACCACGTCGCAGCCGTCCTTTTCCGCCAGCGCCACCGCCAGCGTCAGGGCCTCCGCGTTCTCCGGGTTGGGCGATTTCACCGTCGGGAAGCGCCCGTCGAACGCGAGCTGCGCACTCAACTCGTGCAGTTCGCAGCCGGCGTGGATCAGCAGCGGGATCGAGGCGACCGAGCCGGTGCCGTGGATGTTGGTGAAGACGACCTTGAGGGTGGTCCGCCGGAACGCCTCCGGATCCAGCGCCGCCTGCGCGGCCACCGCCAGATAGGCGTCGTCGGCCGTCCGGCCGAGCCGGATCACCCGGGTGAGGTCCTGATCCAGAAAGGCGCCGAGCTCGGCGAGGGGCACGGCGTTGACCTCCGCGACGATCTCGGTGTCGTGCGGCGGCACCACCTGGGCGCCGTCCTCGAAGTAGGCCTTGAAGCCGTTGTCGTGGGGCGGATTGTGGCTGGCCGTGATGACGATGCCGGCGTGGGCCTGCAGCCACCGCACGCTGAAGCTCAGCTGGGGCGTCGAGCGCGGGCCGTCAAAGATGAACGCCACCCCGCCGAGCCGGGTCCAGGCCGAGGCCGCCAGCTCGCAGAAATGCCGGGAAAAATGGCGGACGTCGTGCGCAATGACCAGCTTCGGCGCATCGGCCCGGCCCGTCCCGGCGAGATGCTTCGCCACGTGCCGGTACAGCCCGACGGTGGCGCGGACCAGCGTGAAATCGTTGAGCATGTTGCTGCCGGCCGCGGCGTGCGCCGGCGTGGCGTCCGGCGCCGCTCCGCCCCGCTCGGCGGCCGCGGCCACCCGGCCGATCGTGCGGCCGCGCATCCCGCCGGTGCCGAACTCGAGGTAGCGGTAGAACCGGTCGTTGAGCTCGCCCCAGGCGGACTGCGCCACCAGCTCGTCGATGCTGGCGGCCACCCAAGGGGGCAGCCCGCCCTGGAGCCAGGCGGTCAGGTTTTCCACCGTGCCGGGCAGGAGCTGCCCGGCGGCGCCGGCGGTGCGGATTTGGTCGGAAGTGGACATGACAGGGTTCAGGCGAGGTACAGGCCGGCGGTGACCGGGGGGCGGACGGCGAGGCGCCGCCAGGAGGCGGCAAAGGTGTCCTCGTCGTATCCAAAGAGTGGTGATACCTCCAGGGCGAACGGCGGCAGGCCGGTGGCGTCGGCCGGCACCTCCGCCCCGGCGGCGCGGAGCCAGCGCACCCACTGGCGGAGCTGGTCGGCCCGGCAGGTCGCGGGTGAGTCCTCCCCGGTGGCGTTCTTGACCGGCGAGAAATCGTCCGCCCGCCGCGTCTCGATCACCACCGCCCGCCGGGCGCTGGGCAGAGCGTCGAAGACAAAGAGCTCGAACTTGACGCCGTTGGGCGCCGCCGGCTTCACCAGCCGGCCGGCCGCATCGAGGCATGGGACCTTCTTGTCCGCCCGGTGAAACGGCATCGCCGCCCCGTCCCCGCCGCACGCCATCCGGCGCACAAACTCGCGGTCAAACACATGGATGCCGATGCTGCCGGCGCGATACCGCAGTTGCCCGTCCGGCTCCGTCTCCCGCTGGAGCGCCACCGGCAGATCGGTGTATTCGACGACCGTCAGCCGGCCGTCCTGCAGGCAGAAGTGGCCGACCTTTTCACCGGGACCGGTTTTCGGGGTCGCCTTGGCCGACATCTCGGCGCCGCACAGCAGGTGCCAGCCGATGAACTCCGCGTCCACGCAGCGCACCAGCGGATTGTCCACCTGAAAATAGCTGATCGTGTCCGCCCCGGCCTGCGCCATCAGGTCGAGCGAACCGCTGCGGTCGAGCGCGCGGAGCGAGCCGCCGTGCCCGTCGGGCGCGAGGGCCAGGGCATCCTTCGCGGCGAGCAGGATCTTGCCGTCGTGCCCGGCGGCGGGCATCCGGCCTTGGCGGAAGAGGTGGACGTGGCCGGCCCCGAGGCCGAAATAATCGTGCCCGGCGAAGAATGCCTCGGTCGCCGCGTGGTTGGCGTGGCTGGTCATGATGAACCAGTGCAGGGGGCGGCCAAACCGCCGGCCGGCCGCCGCAATCTTTTCCGCAAACACCTGGAAGAGGGTTTTCTCCTTCACCGGCGTGACCGGAAAGGTGCCTTTGGGGCCGTCGAAGCCGAGGCGGGTGCCCTGGCCCCCGGCCACCGTGAAAACCGCGACGCGGCCCGCCCGCAGGGCCTCCTCGCCGGCCACACGCGCCGCCGCCCAAGCCGCCGGATCGCCGCCGTTCTCCGGCCGCGGCTCATACGGCGCCGGGGTCAGGCCCGTGACGCCCGACCCGCCTCCGGCCGCCGGGGTGAGCAGGGTGCGGCTCAGTCGGGCAAACTCCCCCAGATCGACCTCAGCGGCCTCGGCGAGCAGTCGTTGCTGGGCGGCGGCGTCCAGCTGGTCGAAAAAAGCAAACACGTGGCCTTGTCCGGCGTGCTGAAAGGCCTCGATGAGCGGATGTTGAGCCATGGAAAATCAGTCGGGCTGGCCGCTCAGCGCCCCGCCGGATCCTCGAACCGGAAGATGAACTCGTCCGGCTTCGCATAGCCGAGGCGGCGGCGGATGATCATTTCGACATAGGCCGGATCGTTCCGGAGCCGCTGCAGGATCAACTCCTGCTCCTGCAAACGGGTCTTCACCTCGGCCAGCCGCCAGCGGGCCTGTTCCTCGCCGGCCACGAGCTGGCGGTATTCCTGCCGGGTCTGCCAGAAATACGCCGCCGACCCGGCGGCGACCGTGAGGATCAACAGCAGGTAGGCGGCGAGGAGAAGGCGGCGGAACGGCATGGTGCGGAGTGGCGGTCGGGCCTCCAGCACAACGGCCGGAAAAAAATCCGCAAGACTTTGCCGCCGTTTTGACGTGCGTTTGCGGACCGGCCATCCTACAAACCCCGACGCATGTATCAGAGTTTCTATGGGCTGAGGGAAATGCCCTTCAACATCACGCCCGACCCCCGGTTTCTTTACCTCAGCCCCACGCATCAGGAGGCGTTGCAGCATCTGAAATATGGCGTGAGCGAGCGCAAGGGCTTCATCGTGGTGATCGGCGAGGTCGGCTGCGGCAAAACCACCATCTGCCGGCGGTTTCTCAACGAGATCGATCCCGGCCGCTACGACACCGCCCTCATTCTCAATCCGCGCGTGACCGAGACCCAGATGCTCAAGGCCATCCTGACCGAACTTGGCGAGACCAGGCTCGCGCGCAGCCAGAACGACCTCGTGGCCCAGATGAACCGCGTCCTTCTCGACCGCATCGCCCGCGGCCGCGACATCGTCCTCATCATCGACGAGGCGCAGAACCTCTCCTTCGAGGTGCTGGAGCAGGTCCGGCTGCTCTCCAATCTGGAAACGGACAAACAAAAGCTGCTGCAGACCGTGCTGATCGGCCAGCCCGAGCTGAAGGAGGTGCTCGCCCGCGAGGAACTCCGCCAGCTGCGCCAGCGCATCCTGGTCAATTGTGAACTGCTGCCGCTCACCGCCGTCGATGTGGCCCACTACGTGCAGCACCGGCTCACGCTGGCCGGGGGCGACGGCCGGCCCAGCTTCACTCCGTGGGCCCTCCGCGCCATCCACCGCCACAGCGGCGGAATTCCCCGCATCATCAACAATCTCTGTGACCGGGCCATGCTTTCAGCCTACATCCGTGAATCCGAGGAGGTCACCTATTGGGATGTCCGCCGCGCCCGCAAGGACATGAACACTCTCGTCGCCTGACCGCCCGCGCCGCTCCCATGAGTCTGATCAACGAAGCCCTGAAAAAAGCCCAGCGGATCCGCGGCGACACGCCGGGGACCGCCCCGGCCGCCGGTCGGCTGATCCGATCGGCCGAGGGCCCGGCGTCCCGGCCCGGGCGCTCCAAGACCCCGCTGCTCGCCGGGGGCGCCATCCTGCTGGTCACCGTGGTCGGGGTGGCGGCCTATCTTCTCACGGGCGCTCCGACGCCCCCCAAGGCGGAAACCCAAAAAACTTCACCGCCCCCGCCGGTGGTCGCCGCCATTCCCGCGCCGGTACCCCCCAGCCCGCCCGCCCCCGTCCTTCCTGCGCCGGCCCCGGTCGTGGCGCTGCCACCGATTTCCACTCACGTCACCACTCCCGCCACGGCGGAGCCCATTCCGAACAAAACCGCGCCGGCTATCCCCACCCCGATGGTCAGCCTGCCTTCCACCGACCCCACGCCCGCCGCCCCGCCGCCGCCCGCCCCGAACAAACCGAGCCCGCAGGTTTATGCCCTACTCGACGCCATGCATGTGACCGGCATCCGCACGTCGGACACCGACCCGAAGGTCCTGATGAACGACCGGGTGTACAAACTGAACGATCTGGTCGACCGCCCCACCGGTCTGCGCATCACCCGGATCGCCTCCGACCACCTGACTTTCACCGACGGCGCCGGCTTCGAATACACCAAGACTTTTTGAGTCCGCCGGACGACTTTCTTGCGGTTCGGAAAATAATCCTCTTCCCGTCCCAACGGAAACCGTTTTTGTGACGACTGTGGAATCCAGCCCCCCTCCTCCTTCGCCGCACGGCCCGACCCCCCTGATGGTTTTTCGCGGCGAAAACCGCGCGACGCGCCGGCTGCATCCCCTTGAAAAGGCCCTCCTGATCGTCACCGCCATTCAGCTGTGCTTTCTGCCCTGGGCCCTGGGCGGCATGAATGTGTGGAGTCAGTTTGTCAGCCTCGCCCTGTCCCTGACCGCGTTCACCCTCTCCCTGGTAAACCGCCAATACACCGAGGAATTCGCCCGCGAGGGGGAGTTCAAGCTAGTCATGTGGCCGAAGCTGATCCGCTTTCCCATCTTCTGGCTGGGTCTCGGCCTGCTCATTTACATGACCGTGCAGGCCTGCAATCCCGCTTGGGCCTACCGCACCAGCTCGAACGGCAATTACTGGTGGATGGTTCAGATCAGCCACATCAACTGGCTGCCGACGGGGATGACCGCCCCTTACAGCGATATGAACGCGTGGCGAACCATCGTGATCTTCGCCGCCCCCTGGCTGACTGCTTGCGCTCTCTGGGTCGGCATCACCCGGCGCATCACTCTGATCGGCCTGCTCGGCACCCTCGCGATCAATGGGGGACTGCTCGCCGCCGTCGGCATCCTGATGTGCGTGGCCGGCAACGGGAAAATCCTGTGGTTCATCACCCCGTCCAAAGGCGCCCTGTTTGTGTCGTCGTTCGTTTACAAGAACCATGCGGGCGACTACTTCAACCTGGTCCTGACCGTCTGCACCGGGCTGATGTTCTGGTATTTTTCCCGCAGCGAGCGCGCGTCCAACCGGTCGAACCCCGCGCCCATCTTCGGCTTCGCGGGCGTGCTGCTGGGCATGATCGTGATCCTGAGCGGTTCCCGCGCCTCCACCATCCTGCTGATGGTGTTTCTGGTGCTGGCCGTGGCGGGCCTGATCCTGCGTCTCACGTTGCTCGGCAACGAGGGCCGCAGCCCCTTCGCGCTGGGCCTCTTCGCCTTCATCCTCGTGCTCTTCGTGGGCGGCGGCCTCTACGCCCTCGACCAAGGTCGCTCCATCGAGGGGGTGGAACGGCTGACCACCCAGGACTTCGGCTCTTCCGTCCTCCTGCGCCAGAAGGCCGCCGAGGCGACCTGGATCATGGCCAAGGACAAGCTGGTGACCGGCTGGGGGGCGGGCAGCTACCGGCATTATTTCCCCATGTATCAGCAGCATTACCCCGAACTCCTCCGCCGCCCTGACGGCCACACCTACTACTGGGACTATGCCCACAACGACTACCTCCAGATTCTCGCCGAACTGGGTCTCGTCGGCGCGTTCTTCCTCGTCGCCGGCGCGTTTTCCTACGGCTTCAAGCTCCTCCGCCACGGCATCTTCTCCCGCCCGCATGCCGTGTTCATCCTCATGGGACTCCTGATGACGATGGGACACGCCTGGGTGGACATGCCGTTTTTTTGCCCGGCCATCCTGGTCACCTGGTGCGCGCTCTGGGTTCTGGTCACCCGTTGGGTCGAGTTCGAGGACAATCGCGTGCGTGACTGAGCCGGGAGCAATGCAAGCCGACCCTTCCCCGCCCCGCCGGCCGCCGTCGGACCAATTCACGGCATCCCCGGGGGCCGCCCCCGCGTAATATATCATGCTGTGGTCTCCGCCCAACCTCCCGTCTGCCTGCTCGCGCTCCCCGGCCTCCCGCCGCCGGCGCCGGCGGCGGGCCGACTCTGCGGAACCATGAGCAACCGGACGAACGATGCCCGCCCGCCCCCGGACGCGGCAGAGGCGGCAGCCGACGCCCGGTTGCTGACCCGGCTGGCCGGTGGCGACCGCCCGGCGTTCGCCGAAATCTACGACCGTTATTCCCGCCCGCTCTACGCCATTGCCCTCCGCGTTCTCAACGATTCCCGCGAGGCCGAGGACGTGCTCCATGACGTCTTTCTCACCGTCTGGAGCCGGGCCGGGGACTATCAGGAAAAACGCGGCCAAGTTTTCGCCTGGCTCCTCACCCTGACCCGCAACCGCGCCATCGACCGCGTGCGCGCCCGCAAGCGCCGCTCCGAAATTCTCCGGCAGGCCTTCCCCGCCGACCTCGGTTATGCCGAGACCGGGGATTCCGTCGGACTCCTCTGGCATCAGGAAAAGGCCGCCGCCGTCCGCCAGGCTGTCGCGACCCTTCCCGCCGACCAGCGGCAGGCTCTCGAGCTCGCCTTCTTCAGCGGTCTCACCCAGCAACAAATCGCCGGCCAGCTCGGCGAACCGCTCGGCACCATCAAGGCCCGGATCCGCCGCAGTCTGCTCCGGCTGCGCGAAACCCTCTCCCCCCGCCTATGATTGACGAAGCCCAGGAGGAGACCGCGGCCCTTTATGCCCTGCACCTGCTCGAGGGTGAAGAGCTCGTGCGCTTCGAATCCGCGCTGGCCCTCAGCCCTGAACTGCAGCAGCTCGTCCGCGAACTGCAGTCCGCCACCGCGCATTGCTCCCTCCTCGTCCCGCCGGCCGCACCCTCCGACGCCCTGCGCACCCGTGTTCTGGCCTCCCTCCCCGCGACCGCTGTCGAACCCCTCCCCCCGACGGCGCAACAGGCCCTCCCCTTCCGTCGCCTGGCCTGGCTCGGATGGTCGGTTGCCGCGGGCTTCGCGGTGGTCGCCACCTACCTGGCCTTCGACGGACAGCAGCAGGCCCTCGAGACCCAGGCCGCCCGGCAGACGGCCGATCTCACCCACCTCAACGCCCTCGAACTGGCGAACCAGCTCAAGGCCGAACGCATCATTTCCCTCCAGCAGATTGAAATCCTCCGGCGGGCCCAGACCGAGGCTGCGACGGCCGCCAGCCGGATCGCCGAACTGGAACGCGCGGGCGATCTCGCCGCCCTCAAGATCGACACGCTCGTCTCCCTCCTCGGTGACTCGCCCCAGGCCCGCGCCATCGCCGTCTGGAATCCCTCCACCCAGGAGGGCGTGCTTAACGTCAGCCGGCTGCCGGCCCTCGCCGCCGATCAGGACTACCAGCTTTGGGTCGTCGACCCGCAATATCCCCTTCCCGTCGACGGGGGGGTGTTTCGCGTGGATCCCGCCACCGGGGCGGCCCATTACCGTTTCAAGGCCGGTCAGCCCGTCCGGACGGTCGCCAAGTTCGCCGTCAGCCGCGAACGCAAGGGCGGCGTGCCCAAGGCCGAGGGCCCCATGGTGCTGCTGAGCGAGTGACCCGCACCGGACCGCCGCCCCGCCGCTGGCCCCGGACTTAGCCCGCGGGGTGCGAGCTCGAATTGTATTTGCTCCCGCCTGGCCTTCCCGCCCCCGGTCACCGTCCGCCCTTCTTTTGGCCGTTTTCATCTGAGTGCCTGGGTGGCCCGCGGTAAATGCGCTTGTCACCCGTGCCTTCGCCGCGGAACCTCCGCCCTACCATGGTCATCAAACCCAAAGTCCGCGGCTTCGTTTGCGTCACCGCCCACCCCGCCGGTTGCGCCGCCCATGTTCAGGAACAGATCGACCACATCCGTTCCTGCGGGCCGGTCCGGGATGGCCCCCGCAAGGTGCTCGTCATCGGCGCCTCCACCGGTTACGGACTCTCCTCCCGCATCGCCGCCGCCTTCGGTTCTTCCGCCGCCACGGTCGGCGTGTTTTTTGAACGCCCCTCCGAAGAGGGCCGGCCCGCCACCCCCGGTTGGTACAACTCCATCGCCTTCACCTCGGCCGCCCGCGCCGCCGGGCTCTACGCCCGCAACTTTAACGGCGATGCGTTCTCGCCCGCGATGAAGGCGGAGGTCGTCGCCGCCATCAAGGCCGACCTCGGCCAGGTCGACCTCATTGTCTATTCCCTCGCTTCACCCCGCCGCACCCATCCGGTCACCGGCGTGGTCCACAAATCCGTGCTCAAGCCCGTCGGCACCTCCTACACCAACAAAACCGTCGACACCGACAAGGGCATTGTCAGCGACATCACCATCGAGCCGGCCAGTGCCACCGAAATTGCCGACACGACCAAGGTCATGGGCGGCGAGGACTGGGAACTCTGGATTGAGGCGCTCGAGGCCGCCCAGGCCATCGCGCCCGGCGCCACCTCGGTCGCCTACTCCTACATCGGGCCCGAGGTTACCTGGGCCATCTATAAGAACGGCACCATCGGTCTCGCCAAGAACGACCTCGAGCGGGCCGGCCGCCGCATCGACGCCATCCTCAAGACCAACGGCTACGGCCGCGCCTTCATCTCCGTCAACAAGGCGCTCGTCACCCAGGCCAGCTCCGCCATCCCGGTTGTGCCGCTCTACATTTCCATTCTCTACAAGCTGATGAAGGCGCGCGGCACCCACGAGGGCTGCATCCAGCAGATCCAGCGACTCTTCGCGACCCAGATGTACAACGGCAGCGCCCTGACCTTCGACGAAGCCGGCCGCGTCCGGGTCGACGATTGGGAGATGCGTCCCGAGGTGCAGGCCGAAATCACCCGGATCTGGCCGCAGGTCACGACGGAGAATCTCGCCGCCCTCACCGACATCGCCGGCTACCGGGAGGAGTTTCTCAAGCTCTTCGGCTTCGGGCTCGCCGGCGTGGACTACGAGGCCGACGTCGAGCCGCACCTCCCGATGCTCTGACCGGCAAAACCCAGCGCCAAAGTCGCGGCCAACAATCCAGCCCGCGGCTGATGCCATCACCAGTGAGCTATTGGAACCGGAAGGTCATCAGCCATGGAATTTTGGGGTTCGGAAAGCTGCCGCCTGAGCCCAGAAAACCCAGATGTCACCACGGATATCACAGATGCACACGGATGATCAATCCATGGCAGATCATCTGGCTTTCACTCCGCGGGTGAACAGATCTCGCGCGATCATTGTTTCTCCATGCTCCCTATCGTGTCATCCGTGCAATCCGTGGTTGGATTGAACTGCCGGATTTAGACTGAATGCGCGCCGTCCTGCAACGCGTCCGCCACGCCCGGGTCACCGTCGCGGGCCGGGTCACCGGTGAGATCGGTCCGGGCTTGCTCATCTTCCTTGGTGTGCACCACGCCGATACGCCGGTGGACGCGGCCTGGCTCGCCGCCAAGACCGCCGCCCTTCGCATCTTCGAGGATGACTCCGGCAAGATGAACCGCTCGCTCCTCGACTTGGTTGGCGTGTCCGCCGGGCCGGTTCGCCCGCTTCCACGCCGCCGGTTCCCCGCTCGTATTCGCCGAAACGGATCGCCGACCTTAGCTCCCTCCTCGCGACCACCAGCCCCAAACCCCAATCTCAAAACCCAAAACCTCCGCCGGGCCGGCCGGCGGTCGCACTCGTTGTCAGCCAGTTCACCCTCTATGCCAGCACGCGCAAGGGCAGCCGCCCTTCGTTCCATGAGGCCGCGCGCCCGGAGCTCGCCCGGCCGCTCTATGACACCTTCCGGCGGGAACTCGCCGTCGCCCTCGGCCACCCGGTGGCCGCCGGCGAATTCGGCGCCATGATGGACGTCGAACTGCTGAACGACGGCCCCGTCACGGTCATCCTCGATTCCCAGGCGCGCGACTGAGCGGATCACATCCGCCCCGCAGTCCCGCGACCGCCCCAGGAAAGATAGTGCATATTTTGTCTTTAATTCTGCATATTTTGTCGGCAACAATTTTGCCAACATGCAGAAACTCCTCCGCTCCCTCGTCTTGGTTTGCGTTCTCCCGGTTGCTTTTGCGACCGCCCTCCGCGCCGCCCCCGTCTCCGGTTCGGTCATCCTCAGTGCCACCGGCACCTATTCGCCGGGGGTCATCACCGCCAATCTGACCCCGGGCAGCGGCACCAGCACCACTTCCCTCACGATTGACGGCGCCATCCGCGACGGGGCCAGCTCCGCCTCCCTGACCATCACGAATTCCGCCGTGATCCTCACGGGCAACAACACCTATTCCGGCGGCACGAATGTGAGCGGAGGCACGCTCACCGCCAGTTCCATCAGCTTGCCCGGCAACGGCACCGTCACCCTGACCAACAGCTCCTCCCTGATCTTCAATCAGACAGTCTCGGGCACCGTTCCAGCCATTATCACCGGCAACGGCACCCTCACCAAGCAGGGCGCCGGCACCCTCACCCTCAGCGGGGTCAACAGCTACAACGGCCTGACCACGGTCAGCGGCGGCACGCTCGTCATCGGCAGTCTGAACCTGCCCGGCAACCTTGCCCTGGCGGGGAACACCACCTCGGTCGTATTTAATCAGACCGTCACCGGCACATATACCTCCCAGATCACCGGCACCGGAGCCGTTGTGAAGCAGGGCGCGGGCGAGCTCACCGTCAACAACTCCAATCCTTACACCGGTGGCACCACCATCAGCGCCGGTACTCTCACGATCAACAATATCGCCAATATCGGCGGCAACTCCAACCCGCTCGTGCTCGATGGCGGCACCCTGAAGACTGCGTGGGTGGGTTCACCCTTTGTCTTCATCTCCAGCCCCATCACCGTCACCACCAACAATGGCGCGGTGAACACCGTCGGCGGCTTCCTCGATCTGTCGGGCAGCACCATCACCGGCCCCCGCAGCGTTCTCACCGTCACCGGCGGAGGCACCACCACCGTCAGCTCCGCCCTCGTCACGGGCCTCGGCGGCTTCGTGATCAATTCCGGCACCTTGGCCGTCAACACCAACCTCGCGAGCACGCTCGTCGCCAATAATTTCACCATCAACGCCGGCGCCCTGCTGCAAATCAACGCCGTCACCGCCACCATCTCGGCCATCCCCGCCGGCCTGGTCTTCGGCGGCGCCAACCCCAGTACGGTCTCCCCGTCCAACCTCAGCGCCACCCTCTCCGGCCTCATCACGGGCAACGGCACCATCAGCTTCAACGGCGCCGGCACCCTCACCCTGTCCAACGCCCTCAACACCTTCACCGGCACGTTCTCCGCCGGCGCCGGTTCCACCATCCTCGGTGACAGCAGCACCATCCACGGCAACGTCAACAGCTCCGGCAACATCACGTTCAACCAGACGACGGACGGCACCTTCGGCGGCAACATCACCGGCGGTGGCGCCATCTTCAAGCAGGGCTCCGCCAACCTCACCGTCACCAGCTCGACGTCCTCGGCCTTTAACCTCCAGGCCGGTTCCCTCTTTCTTGGCAACGGCACTGTCGGCACCACCACCGTCTCGGCCGGCTCCCTCCTCGGCGGCAATGGCAACGTCGGTGGCAACCTCTTCAACAGCGGCACCCTCAGCCCCGGCTTCTCCCCCGGCACCATCAACGTCACCGGCAGCTACACCCAGGCCCCGGGCAGCATCCTCGTCATCCAGCTCGCCTCGCCGGTGTCATTTGACAAGTTGATCATTACCGGCGCCGCCACGCTCGGCGGCACCCTCCAGGTCGACACCCTTGGCGGCTACGTCCCGGCCACCGGCCAGACGTTCGTCTTCCTCACCGCCGCCAGCGTGACCGGCACCTTCAATGCCGTCACCGGCTCGGCCGCCCTGCTGGCCACTGTGCTCTATCACCCCGCCGACGTCACCCTCGCCTTCACCCAGGTGCCGTTCGCCAGCTTCGCGCTCACCCCGAACCAGTTCGCGGTCGCCACCGCCGCCCAGGCCAGCCCCGCGCTGACCACCGCATTGAACGCCGTGCCCCTGACCAGCCAGATCCCCGCCGCCCTCGACGCCCTTTCGCCGCAGGGCTACGAGGTCTGGTCCGACATCGCCTTCACGCACGCCACCTTCCTCGCCGACTCCCTCGCGCGCGAGGCCGGTCCCTCGGCGACCGACGGCCGCAACCATTTCTACGCCGACGGCGGCCAGCTCCGTGCCACCACCCGCGGCGACCTCGATGTCACCGGCACCACTTTCACCAGCAGCGAGGGCCTGGTCGGCGGCGACCGCCTGATCAACCCGGGCTTGTCCCTCGGCGGCTTCTTCGCCTACGGCGAGACCACCGCCGGCCTCGGCCAGCCCGGCGGCAGCACCAAGGTCGAGGATTATACCCTCGGCGCCCGCGCTGTCTGGATCCGGGGCCCCTGGTTCGCCCACGCCGTCCTGGCGTATGATTTCGACCACTACAGCTCGACCCGCGCCATCGCCTTCCCCGGCACCGCCGCCGCCGCCACGTCCTCCACCTCCGGCTCCCAGTGGACCGCCGGCCTCTCCGGCGGCCGCGCCTACGAGTTCGGCCGGCACACCCTCTCGCCCTTCGCCAGCCTGCTGGCGACCGGCTGGCAGGCCGACCATTTCGCCGAGTCCGGCGCGGGCAGCCTCGACGCCACCGTCGCCGGCCGCTCCGCCGTCTCCATGCGCAGCCAGCTCGGACTCGCCAGCGAATGCAATCTGTCGCTGGGCTCCCTGGCGCTGCAGCCGCATCTGCGCGCCGCCTGGCAGCACGAATTCGCGGATGACGCCCGCACGATCAACGCGGCCTTCGGCGCCGTCAGCTACGCCGTCCAGACCCGCGCGCCCCAGCGCGACAGCGCCCTCGTCGGCGCCGGTCTCGACCTGGTGCTCAATCCGCGCACGACCCTGTACAGCAACTTCTCGCTCCAGGCCGGCGGCTCCACCCGCGTCCTCGGCGAATTCCGCGCCGGCGTGTCAGTCAACTTCTGACCGCCGCCCCGGCGGGGCGCCGGCCGCGGCGCGTCAGCCCACCGTCAGCGACTGGCCGTTGTCCTTCGCCCCGAGCTGCAGGATGAACGGCGCCGCCATCTTCGCCCAGGCCTCGGCCTTGGGATAGCCCTCGGCCCCTTCCGCCCAGGCCAGCCGCAGCATGTCCGTGTCGATGATGCCGGGATTCAGCGGCACCGCCGCCATGCCCGCCGGGAGTTCCTCCGCCAGCGCCTTTGTCAGCCCCTCGATCGCCCATTTGCTCGCGCAGTAGGGCGCAACCTCGGCGGACACGCTGCGGCCCCAGCCGGACGAGAGGTTCACAATCACCCCTTTTTTCGCTGCGACCATCGCGGGGACAAACTCGTGGATCACATTCACCACGCCGGTGACATTCACGTTCATCAGCTTCGCCATCTCCTCCACCGGCACCTCCCAGAGCGGCGCGGGCGCGTTCATCAACGCGGCGTTGTTGATCAGCAGGTCGGGCGCCTCGCCGAAACCAAGGACCTTCGCGGCCCAGATACCCACCTTGATGGGATTGGACACGTCCACCACCTCGAAGCTGTGCGGCGCGGCATGGGCCATCCGCAGATCCAGAATCCCCTCCGATCCGCGGCCGCAGCCCGCCACCGTGTGCCCCCGCCGGATAAACTCCTCCGCCAGCGACCGCCCGAGCCCCCGCGTGACTCCGGTGATGATGATCTTCATGCGTCGCAATCCTCCGTGCTTCCTGCGGTTAGCACAATCCTAATGAATCGGACCCCGCCAATCAGCTCCGGCCCTTGCCAGCGGTTGTGCATATTTTGTGATTGTTTCACCACGCATTGATTGACTTTTTTGGCCGGTAAACCGGTTGACACTACGACCTTGGATTGGTTGTCTGCTTGTTTATGGTCGGACCCAATTACCCACAGCCTGGTGCCGCCGCGGATGCTTCCGCCGGCGCCGCCCAGCCCCACTCCATCCTCGATGCGGTCATCCGTCTCGCGGGCAACTCGCAGGATGGCATCCAGACCATCGGCGGCTTTCTCGCCCGGCTCGCCGGGCGCAGCGACCAGGACGTCATGACCTACATGACGATCCCGTCCACCATCTCCGGCGGACCGTCCATCTTCCAGGTGCGCATGGGCACCGGCGACATCCTCTCCTCCGGCGACCGCGCCGACATGCTGGTCGCCTTCTACCAGCACAGCTACGAGGCCCACATCGGCTCCCTCCGCCCCGGCGGCGTGCTCCTCTACGACGCGGACCACGTCAAGCCGAACCCCGAGGACAACCGCTTCACCACCATCGCCGTGCCGATCACCTCCGGCACCGTTGAGTCCGTCGGCGGCTCCGGCAAGGACAAGGGCAAGAATCTCTACGTCCTCGGCCTGCTCGCCCGCATCTTCGACCTCGACGTCGCCAAGCTCACCGCCCTCGTCAAGGAACGCTTCGGCGGCAAGAGTGAGGACATCGTCCGCAACGCCATGCTCGCGTTCGACGCCGGCTTTGCGTGGCCCCACAACAACATCCACGATCTGTTCTTCCGCTTTGAGGCCGCCGAACATACCGCCCTCTCCGGCAAGCCGCAGGTCACGATGGACGGCAACATGGCCCTGACCTACGGCCTGCTGGCCGGTGGCGTCCGGCACGGCGCCGGTTATCCGATCACCCCGTGGTCCTCGATCATGGAAATCCTCCGCTCCGAGCTGCCGAAATACGGCGGCCTCTTCGTGCAGTGCGAGGATGAGATCGCCTCCATTTCCACCGCCCTCGGCTTCTCCTACACCGGCCATCTCGCCGTCACCGGCAGTTCCGGCCCCGGCCTCTCCCTCAAAATGGAGGCCCTCGGCTGGGCCACCATGGCCGAGATCCCGCTCATCGTCATCAACGTCCAGCGCGGCGGCCCCTCCACCGGCATGCCAACCAACGTCGAGCAGAGCGACCTCCTCCAGGCCATCTACGGCAGCCACGGCGACTGCCCGCGCGTCGTGCTCGCGCCGAAAAACGTCGAGGACTGCTTCTACACCGGCATCGAGGCCGCCCGCATCGCCCGCACCTACAGCACCCCCGTCATCATCCTCAGCGACCAGGGGCTCTCCTCCCGCATCGAGGCGTTTGACGAGCCCGATCTCGCCAAACTGATGGTCGACCCCAAGCCCGACCTCTCGCCCCGCGGCGCCGACTACAAGCCCTACCCGCTCGACCGTCTCACCCAGCACGCCCCCGCGGGCGCGCGCATCGACTCTGGCAAGTACCCCACCGTCACCGGCCTCGAGCATGACGAGCTCGGCCACCCGACCGGCAACTCCGCGCTCCATCAGAAAATGACCGTCAAGCGCCGCGAGAAGCTCAAGACCCTCGCCGCCACCCTCCCCGATCCCGAGTTTCACGGCGACTCCGCCGGTGAAGTGCTCATCGTTTCGTGGGGCTCCACCTGGGGTCCCGCCCTCGAGGCTCTCGGCCGCATCCGCAAGGCCGGCGTCAAGGGCGCCCACCTCCATCTGCGCCACCTGCACCCGCTCCCGGCCGGCCTTGAGGTCACCTTCGCCCGCTACCACCGCGTGGTCGTCGTCGAGCTCAATGACGAGGGCCTTTACGGCTACGGCCAGCTCGCCTCCATCCTCCGCGCCCGCTACGCCAATCCCGCCATCGTCAGCGTCACGAAGACCGACGGCCTCACTTTCAAGGTCCGCGAGATCGTCGCCGGCGTCGCCGAACACCTCGAGAGCCAGGCCCTCGACGACAGCCTCGGCACCGCCACCAAGAGCGCCCTCGCCGTCAAATCCAAATCGTAACCCCTCTCCCTTCCGCCATGTCCTCCGCCGCCCCCGCCCTTTCGCCCACCGCTCCCGCCGCCCCCGCCGCGCCGGGCACCGTCCTCTCCCGCAAGGCCCTCGTCGCCGACCACCCCACGTGGTGCCCCGGCTGCGGCGACTTCGCCGTGCTCGCGTCGTTCTACCGCGTCCTCGAGAAGCTCAACTACCCGCACGAGAAGATCGTCACCTTCGCCGGCATCGGCTGCTCGTCACGCTTCCCCTACTTCGTCAACACCCACGGCGGCCACTTCATCCACGGCCGCGCCCTCCCCTTCGCCGCCGGCATCAGCCTCGGCAATGACGACCTCCATGTCTTCGTTTTCGGCGGCGACGGCGACGGCTTCTCCATCGGCGGCAACCACCTCGTCCACACCGCCCGCAAGAACGTCAACCTCACCTACGTCATCATGGACAACTCCGTCTATGGCCTGACGAAGAAGCAGACATCCCCCACTTCTCCCATCGGCTTCAAGTCCAAGACCGACCCGACCGGCGCGATGGACCAGCCGATCAACCCGATGCGCGCGCTCCTCAACACCGGCGCCACCTTCGTCGCCCGCAGCCACGCCACCCAGGTCAACCACATGACCGAGATGATGCTCCGGGCCGCGAAGCACCCCGGCTTCTCCGTGGTCGAGATTCTGTCCGAGTGTGTCGAGTTTTACGACGGCGCCTTCGATGCCGCCATCCCGCGCAAGGGCGGCAAGTGGACGCTCATCGACGAGAAGAAGCACGACGGCACCCCTGAGGATGCTGCCCGCCACGATCCGTCCGACGAACTCGCCGCGATGAAGCTGGCCCTCCAGGAATGGCCCGGCTCCTTCGGTGTCTTCTTTGAGAAGGACCGGCCCACCAAGAATCAGCTCGAAGCCGGTCTCATCGCCCGCACCCGCGAGAAAACCAAGGGCGCGTCCGACCTCCAGCTCCTCCAGTCCACCTTCAGCCGCCTGCGCTGAGGCAGCACGAAACTGGCGAATCGCATTTTCATCAGGCCGGGTGCCGTCCCATGGCCCCGGCCTTTTTTGCGCCCGGCGCGGGGCGGGCGATTTCTTCCCCGAAGCTGGCTTTGGCTTGGTTGTAGCCGGGGTCGCCGACCCCGGGGTTTGAAATTGGCGATCTCCGGCACCGGGGTCAGCGACCCCGGCTACAGTTTTTGAAATGCCCCGGGGCTTGCCCCATGGATGGTTACACCCGGTTTGTCACCCATTGGGTTACTTACTGTTCGTCCTTTTCCCGGGAATACACTGTCGGGTGACGTCGCCTCCCGGCGCCATCTGGGTACCGGAAGACGTCCGCGCGGACGGAGGATTTCCGGCCGGTGGTTTAGGATTGAGCGAAACGGGCGCGCGTGTAGCCCTCGCGTCTGCCCCATGACGACGCCCGCCGCGCCCCGCGAGATCAGACGCCTCCGCGACCTCTCCCCGCCCCAGTGGAAATCCGGCGTTGCCGCCTGGCTCGGCTGGCTCTTCGACGGACTCGAGCTGCACCTCTACACGCTCGTCGCCACCCCCCTCGTGGTCCACCTGCTCGGCGCCGTCAGCAGCGCCGACCCGGAGGTGAAGAAAAAGTCCGCCTACATCCAAGCCGCTTTTCTCATCGGCTGGGCGGTGGGCGGCGCGTTCTTCGGCCGGCTCGGCGACCGGCTCGGCCGCAGCCGCACGCTTGCCCTCACCGTGCTCACCTACGCCCTCTGCACCGGGCTCTGCACCCTCGCCCAGACGTGGTGGCAGCTCATGCTCTTCCGCTTTGTCGCCGCGCTGGGCATCGGCGGCGAGTGGGCGGTCGGCGCCTCGTTGCTCGCCGAAACCTGGCCGCGCGCCTGGCGGCCGTGGCTCGCCGCGATACTGCAGACCGGCGTGAACCTCGGCATCCTCGGCGCAGCCGGACTCGTCTGGCTGCTCCTGCCGCTGCTGCCCCCGCAGTCCGAGCGCTATGTCTTTCTCATTGGCATCCTGCCGGCGCTGCTGGTGTTCTGGATTCGCCGACAGGTTCCCGAACCCGAGGCTTGGCGGAACGCCGAGGAATCGGTGGCGGTCAAACCCAGTGTGCCCGATCTCTTCCGTGGCGGAATCGCACGGACGACCTGGATCACCACCGCCGTCTGAGCGCTCAGCCTGTCGGCCTGGTGGCTCTTCGCCTTCTGGCATCCGCAACACCTCCGGCGGCTGCTGGAAGAGGCGCACACGCCGGCGGCGGAAATCACGCCGCTTATCACCCGGGCGTTCTTCACTGTCATCGCGGTATCCATCGTGGGCAATTTTGCCGCCAGCTGGCTGGCCCGGCAGCTGGGCTATCCGCGCGCCATCCTGCTCTGTCTGCTCGGACTCGGCGGCGGCATGATCGGGGCCTTCGGCGTGCCGCGCGGCTTCGCCGAGCTCGCCTGGTTCTGGTGTCCGCTCACCGGATTCTTCTCCGGGGTGTTCGGTCTGTTCACCATGTATCTGCCGCCGCTGTTCCCGACGCTGCTGCGCACGACCGGCGCGGGATTCTGTTACAACATCGGCCGCCTCGCGGCCGCGGCGGCCCAGCTCGTGTTTGGAGTGTTCGCGACCGTGGGTGACCTGAGACAGGCGCTGCTGTGGTCGAGTCTCCTCGCCCTCGCCGGCGCGCTCGCCGCCCACTGGCTGCCCGAGCCCTCAGCGGATGCGTGAGCCACTAGAGGGCGGGATCGCCGATCCCTGAATTAAAGTTATCCGGGATGGGCAATAACTTAATGAGGCCGGTGCGATAGGCCCACTCATTGTAGCAACAAGGGATCGACCTTTCGTCGTGTGCTGGTCGAAGAGCACTCAATCAAGGCCTCAGCAAAATGAGGCCCGACAGAGGGACTGAGTTGGGCGTAGCCGGAGTCGTCGCCCCCGGTTATTTGGTCTGGTTCCTCTCGCCTTCGGAAATTGCGACCATACCCGACCTCGCGCGATTGCCTCAGCGGCCGATGCTCAGGGGGTTCAGTTCGTAAACCGCGTAGAGCGCGGCCAGGATCAGCACCAGCGCCACCACCTTCAGCACGCAGGTCTGGTCCCGCTTCCGGTAACCGATGCCAGCCAGCGCCGACAGGCCCAGCCAGGCGACCAGCTTGATGATAATCCAGAGCGGCCAGCCGACGACCAGCTTGGCCTTCAACCCGAAGCCGCTGATCAGCACCAACAGGCTGAGGATGCCCGTCGTCATGAGGACGCATTTCCTCGACTCCGGCGGGGCCGCAAACGCGTAGAACGTGTAACCGGTCAGGGCCAGCAGGGAGAAAACGTGGAGGATGTGATGGAAAGCGATGCTCATGAAAATGTAGGTGACACCCCGCCTGTGCCGCGGGCCCAAAGGCTCAGGACCTTTTTAGTTTAAAGTGGGAACCACCAGACGGCTTTTGCTTTCCGATTTACGGCCTAGCAGCCACCGCCAGATCGCGGCCCCCGGTATAATTTAAAGGAAAGAGCAGTTATTGAAAGCACCTCGAACACTGCAGGGTGTCGGGGTCACCATGCCCCGCCCTCCCCCGCCGTCAAACTGCAAACTTCCCCCGCCCGGGCTTTTTCTGCTTGATAAAACGCCGGCCTCAAATCCCTTCCTCCTCCCCGGCCTCCGCTTCCGGCTCCGCTTCCGTCTCGCCGAGCACCACCGAGTCCAGATGGTGCAGGATGAGTTCCTGGATCGTCGCGAGGAAAATGTAGCACATGAACGCCCGTCGCACCGGATCGGTCAACCCGGCCAGACGGACGTCGCCGCTCTCCAGCTGGTCGTCCGGCACGTCGCCGAGAAACTGGGCCCGCAGCCGCAGCCGCAGTGCGGAACAGGCGCGCATGATGATCTCCGCGTTGGCCTCGTCGAAGGCCACCACCCCGGTGCTGAAAAACTCCCGGTCAAACAGCGCCAGCAGCGCCGCCACTTCGGTGCCCTGCGCCGCGATGAGCTCGGCCTGCCAGGCCGCGCGGAACTCCGGGTCCAGCTCGTCCAGCCGCGGCGGAGCCGCGAGGCTGTTCTGCAGCGAGTCCGCCGCCAGCTTGGCCACATCCAGCAGCGGCGCGACCGCCGCCAGGCTGAGCTTCACCTCAATGCGCTTCATCAGGCTCGAGGATGGCGGACAGATGCCATTGTTGCAACGTGTAGCTGTAATGCTCGGCCTTTTCCCGCAGGCCGGTCCAGACCACCGAGCGGCCCAGCTCGTGGACTTCCAGCATGTGGCGCCGCGCCGTCGGCTCGTCGAAGCCCAGCACCTTCTGGAAGACCAGAACCACGTAGGACATCAGGTTGACGGGATCGTTGAGCACCACCACCCGCCAGGCGCCCTCAAGGGCCAGTTCGGGGTGAAGGGCATGCTGCGGAGCGGTGCTGGACTGAATTCGGTTCAATGGAAACGCATTAAAAGTCCCGCGGCGCCGCGCGCAACCCCGCAGCGCGGGTTTTTGCACGGCCCTGGGGCAGGCTAGGTCAATCCCTCCCTGCGCGCACGCGCAGGGCTACACAGTCCGTGTGGCCCGGCGCGTGAGCGGCGGATCAGACGGGGCGCGACCTCAGGCCGGTGCCTGGGTCGAACCCGCCGCAGCCCGGACCGCCGCGGCCAGCTGGGCTCCGGCCTCGGCCAGGGGGACCTTGACCACGTCCTTGGCCGAACGCCGCTTGAGCTCGATGATGCCCTCCTTCAGGCCCTTGCCGCCGATCGTCACGCGCAGCGGCACGCCGATCAGGTCGGCATCCTTGAATTTCACGCCGGGTCGTTCCGCCCGGTCGTCGATCAGCACATCCGCCCCGGCACCCTCGGCCGCGGCGGCGAGCTGTTTCGCCAGGTCCATCGCCTCCGGCAGCTGGGGATCGAGCACGCAGATCAGAAGCTGAAACGGAGCCACCGCCCAGGGCCACACGATGCCGTCGGCATCATGGCTCTGCTCGATGATGGCCTGCAGCGTCCGGCCGATGCCGATGCCGTAGCAGCCCATCACCATCGGATGCGACTGCTTCTGGTCGTCGGTGTAGACCGCGCCGTAACGCTCGGAATACTTCGTGCCGAGCTTGAAGATGTGACCCACCTCGATGCCGCGCCGCACCAGCAGGGGCTGGCCGGACAGCGGACAAGGCTCGCCCGGCCGCACGCGCCGGAAATCGCCGAACTGGGTGATGGCGAGGTCGCGGGTGACGTTGACATGGCGCAGGTGAACCCCGTCCCGGTTCGCGCCGGTGGTGCCGTTGCCGATGAGTCGGATCGCCTGGTCGGCAAAGACGCCCGCAAGGGCCGACGGATTCTTGATCGTGCCGCGGACCGCCCCGAGGCTGCCGGGTTTGGCGCCCATGACCGGCTCGATCTCGTCCGGGGTCGCCGGACGGAACAGCGTGAAGCCCAGCGAGCCCAGCTTGGCCTCCTCCAACTCGTCGCAGCCGCGCAGGATGACGAGGAACGGTTTCCCGTCGCCCATGAACACCAGCGTTTTGAACTGCGCCGTCGCGGGAACCGAGTAGGGAGCGGCCTCCAGGGCTGCGATCGTGACCACGCCGGGCGTGGCCAGATCCTCGAGCGCGCCCTCCGGGGCGGCATCGACCAGATCCGCGGGTACCAGCGCGCTCGTCGCCTTCTCCCGGTTGGCCGCGTAGCCGCTCGCCTCGCAATAGATCACATCGTCGTCGCCCACCTCGGCGGGCACCATGAACTCATGGGAAAAGCTGCCGCCCATCACGCCGGTGTCGGCCTCGACCGCAATCGCATGCGCCCCGATTCGGCGGAAGAAGCTCACGTAGGCGGCCTTCATCTTCTGATAGCTCGCGATCGCATGGGCGTCGTCCACGTCAAAGGAATAGGCGTCCATCATCACGAATTCGCGCGCCCGCATCAGGCCGTAGCGCGGGCGGATCTCGTTGCGGAATTTGGTGGCGATCTGGTAGAAGTTCTTGGGCAGGTCGCGGTAGCTGGTGATCTCGGCCTTGATCAGAGGCGTGATCACTTCCTCGTGGGTCGGCCCCAGCACAAACTCCGGCTCGCGACCCGCGCGCTTGCCGTCGCCCGCATGGTCGGCGCGGAACATGATCTCCCGGGCGGCCGGCCAGCGCGGACCCTGCTGCCAGTTCTCCGCCGGATGCAGGTGCGGCATCCACAGCTCGATGGCCCCAGCCGCGTCGAGCTCCTCCCGGCAGATCTGCGACAGCTTCTGCATCACCCGCAGCCCGAGCGGCAGGTAGGTGTAGAGGCCGCCGCCGAGCTTGCGGACGAGACCGGCGCGCACGAGCAGCTTGTGCGAGGCGATTTCGGCGTCGGCCGGGCTTTCCTTCAGGGTGGGAATAAAATACAGCGACCAGAGTTTCATGGAGCCCGCGAACGAATCAGCCAGCCGCCCCCGCGGCAATTGAATTTGCTCCCGGGACGGTGAATCCGGCGCATCTTAGGTTCTCATCAGGACGATCCGGCTGGAAATGTAGGCGGCGTGCCCTCCCCCCGCTTCCCTATCGAATCCGCCCCAGCCCGTTTCAGCTTTTCAGTCTTTCAGCTTTTCCGTTCCCTTCCCGCCTTGCCCTCCTCCGCCGGCCCTTTTCAATCCCGCCCATGACCGCCCAGCCCAGCCGCCGTCCGTGGCCGATGAAGTGGATCGCCCTCGCGATCGTCGCCTTCATCGTGCCCTACACTTGGCTGACGCTGAAATACCGCAAACCCGGTCCGGCCTACGAGCCCTACGCGGACAACAAGAACCGCGCCAACGTCAGCCGGCTGCTCTCCGCCGGCTACCAGCGCCTCGCCGCCGCCGCCGAACGCCCCGCCGAGGCCGGCCGCACCGGCGTCACCGCCACGGCCCGCGTGACGGAGGTTCCCGGCGGACTGCCCTTCACCCTGACCCAATCGCTGGTCGACCAACCCCGTTTGCCGCAGGCTTTCTCCTCCGTCTCGGCCCCCGGCGAAGGCAGTGCGTCGGCCGACTACCGGCTGGCGTTCAACTGTGTGCTGCCCGACTACAAGGAGCAGCTTGCCGGTGCCGAGGTCTACGTGCGGGAACACACCGTGGTGATTGTCCCGCTGTTTGAACCCATCCAGGGCAGCCTGCTCGCCCGCACACAGGAAAGCCTGGTCGCCATCACCCTGCCCGCCGGCACGCTCAAGCCGGGCCATTACACCCTCACGCTGGCAGCCACCGGGCGCTCGCGCCAGTGGACGGTGGACGTCAAGTAAGCGGGATGGACGGTTCAGTTGTAGGGGCGCAGGCTTGCTGCGCCCTCGGTATTTGAAGACAATGTTTTCCCGCGAATCACGCGGAAGGACGCGGATGGCGCTATTGACAGAAGGGGTTGGTTTGGGCGCGGACTTCGCAGCGGTGTCCGTGCCGGTACATCGCTGATTCGGGCGCAGCAAGTCTGCGCCCCTACGATGAAACCAGAGCGGGGCGAGGGCGCCCCGGCCCCAGGGCGGAAGCGGGCTCAGCGAGCTGGCCTACAGCCGGATTCGTCGGAATTGCGAGGTGAGGGCACCCCACCTGCATCGGAAGAGAGCCCGTTCCTGAGGATCTGGCGGGATTTCTGCTCCGCTTCGGCTAACGCTTGCCCAGCAGTTCCTCGGCGTGGGCCAGGGCGCTTTTGGCGGCGCGGTCGCCCAGCATCCGCGCCAGCTCGCCGACCCGGGCCTTGCGGGTGGTGTGGAGCGGCGTGATGCTGACAACCGTCCGGCCGGCGACCTCGTCCTTGGTCACGACAAAATGGGTGTCGCCCTGCGCCGCCACCTGAGGGAGATGCGTCACACAGAACACCTGCCGGTCCCGCGCGATCGCCGCCATCTTCTCGCCCACCACGCGGCCGATCTCCCCACCGACGTTGGCGTCCACCTCGTCAAAGACCAGCACCGGCACGTCATCGAGGTCCGCCAGGATGGTTTTGAGCGCGAGCATGACGCGCGCAAGCTCGCCGCTGGACGCCACCCGGTTCAGCGGGAGCGGTGCCTCGCCGACGTTGGGCGAAAATAGAAATTCCGCCCCGCTGTCACCGGTGGGGCCGGGCTCGGGCAGCGTCACGATCCGCACCGAAAAATCCGCCCGCTTGAACCCCAGTTCCGCAATCCCCTTCGCTGCCGCACGGCCCAGCTCCTTCCCGGCCTTCTCGCGCAACAGCCGCAGATCCTTCCCGGTCTTCTTCACCGCGCGCTCGGCGTCGGCGATCCGGCCGTCCAGCCGGAGCAGTGCGCCCTCCAGATCGCCCTGCACCTCCAACCGGCGCCGGAGGTCTTCGCGGGCGGCTTGCACCGCCGCCAGATCGCCGCCATGCCGCCGCTTGAGCTCCAGCCAGGTGTTGAGTTTCGCCTGCAGCTGTTCCGCCTGTTCCGGGTCAAACACGAGCTGCTGGGCGAGCGCGGCAAACTCGGCGCCAAGGTCGTTGAGCTCGATGGCGGTCGAACTTAGCCGGTCCGCCAGCGGCTGGCTCGCGGCATCGAGCGCCGCCAGCTGTTTCGCCTCCCGCAGGTGCGCGGCCAGGCGGGTTTGCACGCTGTCCTCGCCGGTCAGCCCGGCGGCCAGCCCGTCGGCCAGCGTGATCAGCTCCTGGGCCCGGCTGAACCGCTGGCTGTCCCGCTCGAGCGCCTCGACCGCCTCGGCGTTCAGCTCCAGCGCGTCCAGCCGGACCAGCTCGTTCTGCAAAAATGCGATCTGCTCGGGCGACAGCCGCGTCTCATGCGTCAGCCGTTCCCGCTCCGCCAGCAGCTCCCGCCAGCCCCGGTAGCTGTCCTGGTAAGTGGCAAGCGCGCCCCCGGACCGGCCGAAGAGGTCGAGCAGTTCCAGCTGGCAGGCTTCCTTGAGCAGGCGGCGCGGTTCGCCGGGCCCGTGAAAATCGATCCACCTTTCGCCGAGGCGCTGGAGCGCGGCCAGGGTGGCCAGACTGCCGTTGACCGTGATCTTCGGCGGTTTGTCGCGCGGGAGCACCCGCTTTAACAGCAGCACCCCGTCCTCGCACGGCGGCAGCTCCATCTCGGCGAGCAGAGCGTCGATCTTCGTGGACTCGGGAAAATACAGCGCCGCCTCAACCTCGCAGGCGGGCGCGCCCTGCCGGATGACCGTCTTGTCAGCCCGCTCGCCGGCGAGGAGGCTCAGCGCCCCCAGCAGGATGCTCTTGCCGGCACCGGTCTCGCCGGTGACGGCGGTGAATCCGCCCTCAAACTCGAGGGACACTTCCTCCAGCAGGGCGAGGTTCTTGATGCGGAGTGACTGGAGCATGCGGTCCGGCCAAACCAGCGGTTCGCGCCCCGGGATTCAATCTTCTTTCGCCGGACCGCTCGCCGGAGGTAGGTCCTTCCCGGGCTTTGGCGGGGGACTGAAAATATCCGGCGGCAGCGTCGGGTTGGCCTCGACGCTCTCCAGCGTGATTTCATGCTGCACCTTTCCGCCAACACTCTCGGTGATGTGATAGGGCACAATGACGCCCGCCACCAGCCGGTAGTCCGAATACACCGTCTCGACCTTCTCTTCACCCAGCATTCCGGCCCGGGTCGACTCCTTCCGCAGGATCAAATAGGTGCTGCCATCGAGAACCAGGTGGCAGGTGCCCGTCAGGTTCTGAGTGATCAGGAGCCGGATCGTCCGGTGCCCGTTGGCTTCCATCTCCCCCTCAAAATCGATGGTGAAGTGACGCTCCTTTCCGGCCACCAGCGGGTCGTCGAACTCGGCGTCGTCGATGAAGGCGCGCCCGGCCTCGGAACCGAGGGCAAGCACCTCCTGCGTTTTCATGTCCAAAACCCACGGATTGCCCTTCCCTTCGTAGCCTTCAGTCAACATCCGGCCCTCGGCCGACTGCTCGAGGCGGACAAGGTTGGGTCGCGCCGCCCAGAAGACAAAATGCAGCTGCCGGCCCTGGGCCTGCGTGACGCCGGTGGACCGCAGCGCCCGCAACGCCTGCACCTTTTCCGTTCCGCCAATCGCCGCCAGATGGAGGCGGACCAGATCGTCGACCCGGTCCGCCCGCAGGGTGCCGGCCAGAAGGAGCCAGCCCGTCAGCCATGGGGTGAGTTTTCGCATGCTCCCGGATTGCCCGGACGCGCCGCATACGCAAGCCTCCGCGCGTTTCTGCTCGCGACCGCCCGCGCGGGTAGCCATACCGGCGCATGAGCATGGAATTTGGCTGGTGGAAAACCGACCCGGATGAGGGCAAATATCAGGTGGTCGTCCGCATCCACGGCGGGAACATCGCGTGGACGAAGAAAAAGGGTCACCACAACCCGTGGGAAACCTACGGGCCGCCGACCAACGAGGATTGGGACAAGCTGCTCGCGGAAGCCGACCGCCGCGTCCCGCGCCGGCTGATTTCGCCCAAGCAGTACGCCGACATCAAAAGCCTGCGCCCGCAGTAAACATACCGGGAGCAAGTTCCGGGGCATTAGTAAATGTAGCCGGGGTCGCTGACCCCGGAGTTTGAGGATTGCTGCACCCAGCACCGGGGTCACCGACCCCGGCTACAGTCAAGCCAAAGCAAGGTTCGGGGCAGCTGGCCATTGCGTATGTGAACGAGCTTCAAACGGTCTTCAGCCCGGGAGGGCAGCCGTCACCCCGCGTTCGCCCGTTCGTCACCCACCCGCGCCGGCGGCCGCCAGGAAGATCGGCCAGAGATGGATGAACGCCTTGGAAAAATCTCCCGGTCGCTCCGCCAGCGCCCGGGTCACATCCGCCACTGCCGTCCATTCGCCCTTTTCCACCTCGGCCGGATGCAGGACGAACGGTCCGTCGCCCCGCGCCCGGTAGACCCAGGCAAATTCCCAGCCGGTTTCGCGGCAGGGCGTGAGTTTCACCACCCGTTCCAGCCGAGTCGCCGGCGTCACCACCAGGCCGATCTCCTCGGCCAGTTCGCGTACCGCCGCCTGATCATAGTCCTCGCCCGCGTCGAGGTGACCCGAACAGGACGAGTTCCAGAGTCCGGGCGAGGTGTCCTTGAGCATCGAGCGCTGCTGGAGATAGACCCGGCCGTCGGCGCCAAAGACCAGCACGTGAACCGCCCGATGGAGCAACCGCCGGGTGTGGACCTCGCGGCGCGTGGCGGTCGTCACGGGCTCGTCGCGGTCGTTGACCACGTCAAAAATCTCATCGTCACGCTGGGCCGTCAGGGGTGCATCCATGTTTTTGTTGTCGCTTCGCGGGGGGCGGCCTCTTTGGTGGGGGAAATTTTTCCGAACTTCCATGCCTAAAATTGACATCAACAAGGTCGCCGAGATCCTGAAGAAGAATCAGGTCGCCCCCGCCCTCCTCCGCCAGATTGTGGAGGAGATGAACCAAGTCGCTCAACCCGAAGCCGACGAGGAGAAGCCGCCCGCGGTCAAAAAGCAGTTCTGCGTGCTGATCTCCGATCCCGAGGGCCGTCTGCCCAAGGACGACTTCACCGCCTGGGTATTGCAGATCCCCGAGAACGAGAGCCCGGCCACCACGCTGGAGCGGGTCTGCCGCGCGACCTACGAGTTCAACACGACGAAGAAAGGCCGCCTGCTGCCGGTCAAAACAATCGGCGAGGCCATCGAGAACGTCCCGGCCAAGCACTTCAAGGAGACGGAGGTCTGGGTGAAGACCAAGACCCCCGTGCTGGTGGTGAAGACCGACAACGAGCTCCCGACCGACGAGGCCACCGGCAAGGACGCCCGCCGCCACCGGCTGGAGTAGTAGTTGCGGGCGAGCTCCAGGGATTTTTATAATGTAGCCGGGGTCGCTGACCCCCGGGGATTGAGGATAGCCAGCCACAAACCCCGGGGG
>CAIQQB010000156.1 GCA_903873805.1 uncultured Opitutia bacterium
CCCATGAACTTTCCGCTGCCCCGACTCCGGTCGGCCTACGGCCTCCCTCCGTCGGGACAGCTCTCACCCAACCCACGACATCAACCCAAAACCAGCTCCCAGACTAACACTCGGGGTGGCTCGAAAATGTGAGGCCAGTCATGGCGCAGCACCGAGAAGTAGGCGGCCGGCTCGATGCTGATCATCTTGGTGTATTTCGAGATCAGGGCGCCGCCGAACCAGCCGACGAGGTCCCCGATGATCGCGAGCACCGGGACCATCAGCAGCGCGGCGGCGAGGCGGGGCAGCACCAGCATCCGCGCCGGCGGGATGTCCATGGTTTCGAGCGCGTCGATTTCCTGGTCCACCTTCATCGACGCCAGTTCCGCCGCGATGGCCGAACCCACCCGGCCGGCGATCATGATCGCCACCATCACCGGGCCGAGCTCGCGGGCCATCGAAAGGCCGACCAGCGACCCGATGAACTGCTGCGAGCCGAAGTTCTGCATCGAGTAGCCCGCCTGCAGTGCCAGGACGCTCCCGATGAAGAAACTGAGAATCGTGACGATCGGGAGCGTGGTGTAGCCGATGAGGTAGCACTGCTCGATCACCCGCGCCCATTGCCGCGGCAGGCTGGGGACGTATGAAAGCGAGCGCACGAGCAGCAGCCAGACGCTGCCGAAACCTTCCAGGATGGCGTTGATTTTTTTCATGTCAGGACGACGGCGCGGCGGACGGACGGCTTTCGGCCGGGGAGAAGTCGAAGAGAAAAGGCCGCCAGAAACTGGATCCCGGCGGGCGTTTCAGGCCGAACAGCCCGAGAAAGAGCGCGAAGCGCCCGCCCCCCAGGCCGGTCTGAACGCTCAGCAACGGTCCGAAGTGAAACTCGGTGCCGGCCGACGCTTGGCTGCGCCGCCAGGTCACGGCGTTCCACAGGAGGGAAAATCGCACGTCGCCGGGTGCGTTGCGATCATAGCGGATCAGCGCAAAGAGAGGAGTCCACGATTGGCGGACTTTGTCGTTGTCGGTGAAGAGGGCTTCAAACGGGCTGAGCACCTGCCACTGGCGGCGGCCGGCCCCGTTGTCCCAGAAGCTGAACAGCGGCCACAGGTGCGTGCGCCGCGCGGGCGGCAGCGCGGGATTGGTGGCGCTGCGCTGCTCCAGGGACCAATAGACAAAGAACAGCCCCTGGGTCTTGGTCTGAATCAGACCGCTTTCGGTCCAGGTGGCTTTGCGCAGAATCGGCCACGCATACCAGGTCTTGTCGTAGCCCTGGATGACCGAATGGGTGTAGAACGGACCCCAGCGGTTGACGTAGCGGCTGTCGCCGCGGCCCTGCACGAGAAACGGCCAAAACCAGCGGGTCTCGTCATAGCGGTCCGGGATCGTCCGGTCGGTGTGGCCGAAAAACGGCCAGAGGTAATCCTCGCTCACCATCCCCGGTCCGCTGACGCGATCGTAAAACGGCAGAAAGCCGTCCTCCCGCTCCGGCGGCGTCCCGGCGGGCGCACCGGGCTTGGGCTGCGTCACGCTGTCGAAGCCGAGCGGCCAGAGGTAGAAGGAGTCCGACGAGACGCCGGGACGGTTTTCCCAGCCGAACAGCGGCCAGAGCCCGAAGCCCTGCGCGGCGCCCTTGGTCCAGCGCAGGAACGGCCAAGGTGCGTGGGTCGTGGTTGCGCCGCGGCTTTCCGTTTGGAAATAAAAGGGGAAGGGCGCCCAAAAAAGCCGGTCGTAGCCCAGCCGATGCTTGATCGTGCCAAAGAACGGGAAGAGCGCCCGGTAGCTGGTGTCCGGATCGGCGGTCTGCCGCGAAAACCAGAACGGCCAGAGGTCGAAGGCCTCGCGTTGCTCCAGCTGGCTCAGGGACGGGTCCGCCCCGGCCCGGAGACCCGCCCGGCTGATCAGGTCAAACACGCTCCAGCGGTAGGAATTGGGATCGGCGGTGTATGAAAACAGGGGATACAGCGAGAGCCCCGTATGCAGATGCCCGGCGGCGTCGGACGTCTGCACCCAGAGCGGCCGGAATCCGCCGATGGTCCCCCCGTCGGGCGAGGGTCCGTGAAACAGCAGCGGCCCGGCGGCGTTCCAGGTCACCGGACCACCGGTCAGCCCGGACTGGGTGGTGACGAAGGGCCAGGCGTTGAAGTCCAATTCATGCGCCCCGGCCGCTGCGCCGGGGGCGCAGGCCAAAACACCGGACAGAGCGAGTACACCAAGGCTACGCCGACCGGCGGGGTGCCGGGCAACGGGCGGTGTCTTCCGACCGGCGGTGATGGACGCAACAGACAAGATGGATCGCTTCGGTTGGATCGTCGCGACCCGCCGAGCATAGGTGGGATACGCGGTGGGCGGTATGGGGTGTTATCCGGCTGCGGGTCGGGCCGCTATTCCATCGCCCGCCCTGCCCCCGGGTCACGGAGATGATGTAACCTGTGGGTTGGGGTAATCTCGGCATCACGTTCGTCTGGTAAGGTGTCGCCCGTCAGTCCGCTGGCGGTTGGGTCAGGCCCCGCCGTCGCTTGCGCCGGCCGCTCCCTCACTTTATTGATTCATCATGCAAACCAAGAACGCCTTAATCGGCCTGGCATTGCTCGCCGGCGTGGCCGCGGTCGCGGTCGTCGAGCTTCGGCCCGGTTCCTCCCCGGCTCATTCCGCTGCGCCGGCTCCTGCTGAATCTGTCCAGGCGGCGCCGACGGAGTCGGTGCTCCTGGCCGAACCGCCCGCGGCGGCACCCGACAATCCGGTGGCCGATCAGGTCCCGCCCGCCGAGGCCGAGGCCTGGCAGGCTGACCACGCCCTGGCCCGGCAGGCGCTGGCCCAGGTGGGCGTTTCTCCCGAGGCCGACCAATACTGGACCGCTGCGATCAACGACCTTAGCCTGACCAACGACCAACGCCGGGAGTTGATCGAGGACCTCAATGACACCGGGCTGCCTAAGAAGCCCACGCAGGCCGATCTGCCGCTGATCGCCCGCCGCATCCAGATCATCGACCAGCTTTCTCCCACCGCCATCGATCCGATCAACGCGGCGGCCTTCCAGGAGGCACGCAAGGATCTGATGAACTTCTACAATAAGCTGACCCAGCCGTCTTCGCCGTAGACATTTCGGTCAGGCTGCGGCTGCGGGGGCCGGCGCGGATGGGGCCGGCAGGCGGCGGGCGCGCCAGAGGAAGAAGATCGCCGGATAGACGAGAAGCTCCATGAGGGTCGAGGTCACCACGCCGCCGATCATCGGCGTGGCGATGCGTTTCATGACGTCGGCGCCGGCCCCATGGCTCCAGAGAATCGGCAGGAGGCCGGCGATGATCACCGCCGCAGTCATGGCCTTCGGCCGGACGCGCTTCACCGCGCCGTGATAGATGGCGTCGCGCAGGTCCTTGGTGGTGAGAAGCCGGCCCGCGTTTTTCCATTCGTCGTAGGCCAGGTCGAGGTAGAGCAGCATGACCACGCCCGTCTCTGCATCGAGGCCGGCGAGGGCGATGATGCCGACCCAGACGGCGACGCTGAGATTGTAGCCGCAGAGGTGGAGCATCCAGAAAGCGCCGACGAGCGAGAACGGCACGGCGAGGAGCACGATGGCCGTTTTGATCCACGACTTGGTGTTGAGGTAGATGATGAGGACGATGAGGAACAGCGTCAGCGGGATCACGAGCAGAAGCCGTTGCTGGGCGCGCTGCATGTATTCAAACTGGCCGCTCCAGAAGACGCTGTAGCCGGCGGGCACCTTGAGCTCGCCGCTCGCGAGGGCGGAGTTGACCGCCTGCTGCGCGGTGCGGACGTAGCCGCCGATGTCGGAGCCCTGGACGTCGACGTAGATCCAGGCATTGGGCACGGCGCCCTCGCTCTTGATGCCCATCGGGGCGGCGACGACGCGCACGTGGGCGAGCTGGCTGAGGGGCACCTGGGCCATCAGGCCGGGCGTGCCGCCGCCCATCGCGGGGGCGGTTCCGGCCGACTTCACGGGGACCTCGATGTCGCTGAGCGCCTCGAGGCTTTCGCGGTAGTCGCGGTCGTAGCGGAGGATTACGCCGTAGCGCTCGAGCCCCTCGACGGTGGTGGTGAGCGGCATGCCGCCGAGCGCGACCTGCAGCACGTCCTGCACGTCGCCGACGGTGAGGCCGTAGCGGGCGATGGCTTCGCGATCGAGATCGAACTCAACGTAATTGCCGCCCATCACGCGTTCGGCGAAGACGCTGCCGGTGCCCGGCACGCGGTGGATCACAGCCTCGATCTGGCCCGCGATGCGTTCCAGTTCGGCGAGGTCGGGCCCGGCGACCTTGATGCCCACGGGCGTCTTGATGCCGGTCGCGAGCATGTCGATGCGGGTCTTGATCGGCATCGTCCAGGCGTTGGTGAGCCCCGGGAGCTGGACCGCGGCGTTCAGCGCTGCCACCAGTTCGTCGCTAGTGCGTCGCCGGTGGGCGGTCACGTGGCCGTCGGCGTCGCGGATGTCGACGGTGGGCCACTCCTCCTCCGGCTTGAGCATGATGGTGGTCTCGATCATGTCCATCGGTGCGGGATCGGTGGCAGACTCGGCCCGGCCCATCTTGCCGAAGACCTGCTGCACCTCGGGGAAGGCGCGGATCATGCGGTCGGTCTGCTGGAGGACCTCGCGCGCCTTGGTGGGGGAGATGCCGGGAAACGTTGTCGGCATGTAGAGCAGATCGCCCTCGTGGAGCGGCGGCATGAACTCCGAGCCGAGGTTCTGATAGGGGAAGAGCGGGCCGAACTTTGCGGCAAAATCCTTCACCGCGCCGTCAGGCAGCGCGTGGGCGACGACGGCGTTCCAGGGAAAGAAGACCCAGGCGACGGTCACCGCGGCGAGGAGGATGACCGTCTTGCGAAACTGGATCACGAGATCGAGCAGCGGGTGGTAGAGCCAGATAAGGAGGCGGTTGAGGGGGTTCCTGCCCTCCGACGGAATCTTCCCACGGACGAAGAGGCCCATCAGCACCGGCGCGAGCGTGATCGAGAGGAGGGCGGCGGCGCCCATCGAATAGGTCTTGGTGAAGGCGAGCGGCTTAAACATCCGGCCCTCCTGCGCCTGCAGCGTGAACACGGGCAGGAACGACACGGTGATGACGAGCAGCGAATAGAAAAGCGTGGGGCCGACCTCGACCGAGGCGTCGCGGATGATGTCCCAGTGCGGCTTGCGGCCGCCGTCGCGCTCGAGGTGCTTGTGCGCGTTCTCGATCATGATGATGACGGCGTCGACCATCGCGCCGATGGCGATGGCGATGCCACCGAGCGACATAATATTCGCGCTGAGCCCCTGCGCGTTCATGATGATGAACGACGTCAGGACCGCGACCGGCAGGATGATGATCGCGACCAGCGCGCTGCGGAAATGCATCAGGAAGAGCAGACAGATCAGCGCGACGACCAGGCTTTCCTCGATGAGCTTCTCCCGGAGTGTCGCCACGGCGCGGTCGATCAGGGCGGTGCGATCGTAGGCGACGGTGCAGGTCACGCCGGCTGGCAGGCTCTTCATCGCCTGGTCGAGCCGCGCCTTTACCGCCTGGATGACCTCTCGCGTGTCCACGCCCCCGCGCACGACCACGATGCCGCCGACGGTCTCGCCCTCGCCGTTGAGCTCGGCGATGCCGCGGCGCATGTCGGGGCCGACCTGGACGTTGGCGACCTCGCCGAGCAGCACGGGGGTGCCCCCGGGGCCGCGCCCGACCGCAATCTTGCGCAGATCCTCGAGCCCGGTGACGTAGCCCCGGACGCGCAGGATGAATTCCTTTTCGCCCATCTCGATCGAGCGGCCACCGACCTCGGCGTTGCTCCGCTGGACCGCCATCGCGACGTCGCTGATCGAGAGGTTGTAGGCGTGCAGCCGGTGCGGATCGACGGTGATCTGGTACTGCTTCACGTGGCCGCCGACCGATGCCACCTCGGCCACCCCCTCGACGCTGGAGAGCTGGTAGCGCAGAAACCAGTCCTGCATGGAGCGCAACTCGGCCAGGTCGTGGTTCTTCGAGTTGAGCGAATACATGAACGCCCAGCCGACCCCCGTCGCGTCGGGCCCGAGCCGCGGCGTGACGCCGGCGGGCAGGCCCGCCTGCAGCCCGCTGAGGTATTCGAGCACCCGGCTGCGCGCCCAGTAGGGATCGGTGCCGTCCGCAAAGATGACATAGACGAACGAAAAACCGTAGAACGAGTAGCCGCGCACGACCTTGGCCGACGGCACCGAGAGCATCTTGGTGGTGAGCGGATAGGTCACCTGGTCCTGGACGATCTGCGGCGCCTGACCAGGCCACTCGGTGTAGATGATTACCTGGGTGTCCGACAGGTCCGGAATCGCGTCTAGCGGGATGCGGCGCAGCGCATACACGCCGCCCAGGATCAGCGCCACCGTGGCGACGAAGACCAGGAGCCGGTTCCGGAGCGAGAATTCGATGATGCGCTGGAGCATGGGCGGGCGGCCGGTCAGGGTGCGGCGTGGGCGGTCGCGGCGGCCGCGGGCGCAGATGGGGTGGCGGAGGTGGCCGGGGCCGCAGACGCGTCCGGCTTCAGCATTTTCTGGATCGCGGCCCGGAGCTGGCTTTCGGAGTCGAGCATGAACTGGCCGGAGACGACCACGCGTTCACCGACGGCGAGTCCGCTGAGGACCTCGTAAAGGTTACCCTCGCTGCGGGCCCCGAGTTGGACCTCGCGCGGCTCAAAGGTGCCACCGTCCTTGGCGATGAACACCGTGTTGCGTTCGCCGCTGCGGAGGACCGCGGTGTCGGGCACGAGCACGGCGGAGTCGGCGATCTGGGCGCTGAACCGCACGTCGGTGAACATGCCCGGCCGGAGGTAGCGGTCGGCGTTGGCCAGGGCGATGCGGGCGGTCACGGTGCGGGTCTGCTCCTCGACGCGGGGTAAGAGCAGTTCGATCTTCCCGTCAAAGAGGCGGGCGGAACCGTAGGTCGTGCGCACCACCGCCGCCTGGCCATCGTGGACGAACGGCAGGTCCTGCTCATAGATTTGGGCGAGCACCCAGACGGTCGAGAGGTCCGCGAGCTGGTAGATCCGTTCGCCCGCTTTGACCATCTGGCCGGCCACGGCCATCTTCTCGATCACGGTGCCGTCGGCCGGCGCCCGGAACACCAGCGTGCGACGGGCCTCGCCCGTGCGCGCGAGCTCCGCGATGACATCGGCCGGGACGTCGAAGAGCTGTAGTCGGCCGAGCGCAGCGCGGCTCATCGGCCCGCCGGACTCGCCCTCGCTGCGCCGGGCCACTAGGTAGTTGAGTTCGGCGTTGTAGACGTCGGGGGAGTAGATTTCGAACAGCGGGTCGCCGGCCTTCACGGCGGCCCAGGTGGCGTTGACGTGGAGGGTCTCGATCCAGCCGTCGTATTTCGTCGTGATGTCGCGGAGCGACTGCTCGTCGTAGGCGACGGTGCCGACCGTCCGGAACTCGCGGCGGACCGGGCCGCTCTGCACCAGCGCCGTCTTCAGGTTCATGCGCTGGATAGTGACAGGGTCGATCTCGATGGCCTGGGATTCGGTGTCGGTGTCCTCGTAGACCGCCTCCATGTCCATGCCCATCGAATCCTTGGCCGGGATCGGGCTGACCTCACCGGGCATCATGGTGGACTTGTAAAACTTGAGCTTGTGCTCGGCGTGGCTGGGGGCGTTGGCGCGGACCGGCATGAGCGTCATGCCGCAGATCGGACAGTTGCCGGGTTCGGTCTTGATGATCTGCGGGTGCATGCCGCAGGTGTAGAGCTGCTGCGCCGCGTAAACATAGGTCGCGCAGCCGAGCGCGAGGGCGGCGGTCAGCCAGAGGAAGAACCGATGCAGGGGGAAGGAGGGAGATTTCATGGTGACCGGTGGGATGATTCAGGGAGCGGCGGGCGCCGCATGGGCGAGCAGTGCCGTGTCTGCGGGAGCGACGGCGGCGATGGTGAGGAGGAGGTCGGTGGCCGCGGTTTCGCGCTGCCGCAGCGCCTCGAGCCGCTCGAGGCGCATGGCTGCGGCCATCACGTGGGTTTCGGCGATCATGCCGGGCCCGTTCATGCCGGACTGGTAGGCCGCCTCGGAGGAGGCGAGGCTGCGTTCGAGGTTGGGCAGCCCGGCGGTGTCGATGGAGGCGATCATCCGATCTGCTTCGTGGACCATGTAGAACATCTGGGCGATTTCCGCGGCGAGGTTCAGCTGTTCGGCGTTCAGGCGGGCGGCCGCGGCGCCACGCCGGGCCTGCGCGGCCGCGATGGTTGCGGCGAGCTTGTCGCGCCAGACGGGCAGCGTCACGCTGCCGCTCGGCCGCAGCATCACCGGGACCGCCTGCAGATCGGCCTCCAGGCCGAGCGAGACGTCGGGCGTGCCCGTGTTCGCCGCGACCTCGGCGGCGGCCACCGTCATGTCGACCATGGCGCGCATCGAGGCCAGTTCGGGATTCACCCGAGCGGCGATCGCCCAGACCTCGGATTCCGACGGCAGGGTGGTCGCGGCGAGCGGCAACTGCGGCCAGGGCGGATCGGTTTCGTCGGGGGTGAGGCCGAGGGCGGACTTGAAACGGGTGCGGGCGGCGGTGCGGCGGTCGTCCAGGGCGGCGAGCGTGGCGCGCAACTGCACGGCCTGGTTGAGAAAGAGGACCTGCCGCTCAAGGGTCGGCATGCCGCGGCCCGTGGTATACTCGGTGCTGGCAACGGCGACCGACTGTTCCACCGCGTCGAGCGACGTCTGCCGCAGCCGCAGCGCTTCGTCGACATAGGCGAGTTCAATCCAGGCCTGACGCACTTCGGCCGCGGTGCGCAGCACGGTCGCGACATAGGCGCGGAACGAGACCTCGCTGGCGGCGGCGGCCTCGCGCCCCATGGCCGAGAGCTTGTCCTTCTCCATGAGGTCGAACATGAGCCCCGGCATGAAGCTCATCAGCGTGTTGCTGATGTCGGCTTGGAGCGTGAGTTTCGGGTCGGGCAGCGAGCGGGCCGGCGTGATCTCCTCGACCGACGCGCGCCAGTCATAATACGCCGCCAGCACTGCGGGATGCTTGAGCAGCGCATAGCGCAGGTAGTCGTCCGCCCCCGAGGTCGCGGACAGCCGCGGCAGCGGCGGGGACGCGTCTGCCGGACGCAGGAGCTGCCCGATCCGGTCCGCGTGCGCCCGGGCCGTCTTCTCCGCCGGGATGGTCACGCCCGTGCAGCCGGCGAGCAACAGCCCGGCGGAGGCGGTCAGGACGGCGGTTGCGAGGGTGGGTTTCATGGTGCGGTGGCGGGAGCGGGTGCGGCTGTCCAAGGATACGCCGGGGCGGCCCGACTCCCTCGGCATTTCTTGCACAAGCCTGTGCATCGCTTGCGGAGCTCAGCCCGGGTCGGCCCAAACGCTCGCTGGTATTGGTGGATACTGTTAGAGCTGTCACTCCGTGGCGTTTACGGACGGCTCGGAGAGCCGTCCCTACCGGCAGACCACATGTAGGTCGCCCGGGGTTTCAACCGGATGCGCGGTGGCTCAATTGGTCTTCTTGGGCTCGCCGCAGGTCAGCATGGCTTTGCCGAAGTAGGGATTCCGGACGTCGCCGGTGGTCTGCACCCAGTCCGCGTTGGCCATCGGGCAATACATGACGACGTAACCTTTTTCGCCGGCCGCGAGGGGCTCGACGGTCGTGCTCAGGGTCTTGAAGCTCTTGCGGGCCGCAGCGAGGTCGGCCGCCTTCGCGACGGTGGTGGCCTGGTCGGCGAGCGGCTGGTTGGCGGCGGGTCCGGCGGCTGTGGCCAGCGCGGTGGCGGCCGCCTTGGCGTCGGCCAGGTTGTCCGCGGCGAGGGCGGCGGAGACCTTGGCGTAGGCAGCGAGGATTCCGGGCTTGGCCCCGACGGCGTCGGCCGCGCCGAGGGTGGAGAGCCCGAGAAACAGGCTGGTGAGGACGAGCAGGACCGAGCGGGTGGATTTCATGGTGTGACGAAGTGCAGGTTGGGCCGGAAGACCGGCTCACCAGCTATTACACCGCCGCCGGCCAAATCCCTCAACCTAACTTAGGCCGTTGAACTTAAAGTCAACGGAGGTCCCTTTCGCCACCTGAAGCCGGGGGAAGTTGAACCACCGAGGCACAGAGAGCACGGAGGCCAAACCTCAGGGCACTGAGAAAACCAGCTCCCGAAGCAGCATGC
>CAIQQB010000157.1 GCA_903873805.1 uncultured Opitutia bacterium
CCCATGAACTTTCCGCTGCCCCGACTCCGGTCGGCCTACGGCCTCCCTCCGTCGGGACAGCTCTCACCCAACCCACGACATCAACCCAAAACCAGCTCCCAGACTAACACTCGGGGTGGCTCGAAAATGTGAGGCCAGTCACTCGCCCGGCATTTCCTCGCCGATCTGGAGCAGAATAATTTCCAGCCGGACGGCGAGCTGGCGACCAAGCCAGCCATCGTTGCCGCCGAGGCGCTGGCGCTGATCGAGTTGGGGGCGGAAAAACGCATAGCGGTGTATGCCGCCATCGAACGTTTCGCCGCCGGACGGTCGCTGCGGCGGCTGCTCATGGATTTCCGGCGCGCCGAAAGCGCGGCCCATACCGAGGAACTGGCGGAAGGGTCGGAGCACCCGCGCAAGCCGGGACAGCGCAATGACGACCCGGCCCAGCTCACATTTTTTGAAGACCTGAAGGGGGCGCTGACCGTGCTCGACACGCTGCTGGAGAGCCCTGAGTTCAAAATCCACGCGACACGCGACCAACTCATGCGCATGGCCGACGCGCTTGAGGCGCACGCCAAAATCCTGCGTGCCCAGGCGAAGGAGACCAGCGCATGAATCTTTCGGCCCATCCTAAAGCCCCCGGCACCTCGCTCGCGTCCGGGCCTGCGATTGTCCCATCAATCCCCGACGACGACATCGAAGAGTGGCGCAACCTGCCGGAAAAGGAGCGCGCACGGGTGCGTCTGTTGCTGCGGTGTTTTGCGGAGCTGCACACCGCCGACAATTTGCACGCGGCGGCGCAGCGCCTCGCATTGCGGCACCATCATCTGGGCTGGGGCTGGAGTGCGAAGTCGCTGCTGCGCCTTTACTGGGCGTGGCGCGACGGCGGCCACAAGCCGGGTGATTTTCGCAAGACCGGGCCGATCTACCTGCCGAGCGACTGGCGCTGCCTCCTGCGGAACTACCGGGGCGCACAGGGGTCGCTACCGCCGGAGTTTTCGCGCTGGGTCGCCGAGCAGTGGACGCATTTCAAGGGGCGGGACGACTGCGTGGTGGCGCTCTGGCGGCACATCGTTGGCGAGGTGTGGCTGAAGGGCCGGCCGGTGCCGGGCTACGGCACGGTCGAGGACTGGTGCCTCCGCACCGGGCGGGCGCGTCCGCACCCGCTGCTGTGGCGCAACAGCGAGCTGCCCACGGGCTGGAGCGCGGCGACGTTTTACCGGCTGCTGCCGAAGCGGCGCGCGACCCGCGAGCTGATGCAGCACGGCCACCTGGCCGCGCACGGCGCGCAGCCGGACATGGTGCTGGGCGACCGCAAAAACCTGCTCCCGCTGCAATACGTCATTTTGGACGATGTGCGGGCCGACGTGCGCTGCACCTGGTTCAACCGGGGGCTGGGGGAGATCGTCTATCCGCTGTTTGTCGCCGGGCTCGACGCAGCCTCAACCATCATCACGGCGCACTGCGGCAAACCGCGCGCGCGCAAGCGGCCGGAAATTGAGGGAGACGGCGACCGGGCGGAGCGGCATGGCGTCACCCAGGAGATGGCGCTGATCGTGGTCGTCGAGACCCTCCGGCGCTGGGGCATCCCGCCGTGGGGGATCACGTTTGTCCATGAAAACGCGGCGGCCTGTGTCCCGCCGGAGGCCAAGGCGCTGCTGCACTCGCTATTTGGCGACCTCATCCGGTTTGAGAAGACCGCGATCTTCCACGAGCGGGCGACCGCGCACGGCTGGATGGAGAGCGGCGGCGCACCGTGGAGCAAGGGGAAGGCCGCGCTGGAGAGCTTCTGGCACTTGCTCAACGTGCAACTGGCGAACCTGCCGGGCTCGGCCGGCGCGCGTTACGACGACCAGCCGGGCGAACTGGCGGCCATCGAGGCGCACACGGCGGAACTGCTCACGCGGGCGCGGGATGACGCGCAACTGGCGGCGTATTTCCGCTCGCCCCTGAAATCCTTCACGGAGGTGAGCACCGCCTTTGCGCGGACGATCAAGCTGCTGGAGTTTCGCACGCAGCACGCGATCCAGGGTTTTGAGCGGGTGCAGGAGTGGCGGCGGTCGCCGGCGGAGAATTTCCGGCCGTGGAGCGAGTTTGTCGCGTTGTCAGCGGTGGAGCAGGACGAGATCGCGGTGGTGAAGGGCAATGTCATCTCGCGGCTGGAGTCACCAGCGGAGCGGTTCTGCCGGCTGCTGGCCGGCACGGAACTGACGACGGTGGACGACGACGTGCTGACCCATGTGCAGGGGCCGCGCTTCCCGGCGCGCGTGCGCGACGGCAAGATCACGATCTCGCGCGCGGAGCACGGCGACGACGCATTGGTCTTCCGCGAGCCGCAGCACCCGCTGCTGGACGAGGACAGCGAGGGCACGGTGTATGTGGCCGCACTTGCCGCTGACGCCAGCCGCGTGGTGCTGGCGAGCGACGACGGCCGCATCCTCGGCAGTGTGGCGCGGCAGGGCCGGGTGGATCTGGCCGACCGCGACGCTCTGCACCGCGAGATCGGGCGGGTGCGCGGCGCGCGGGTGGCCGACCGCGAGCTGTTGCGCGGCTACCTGCTCGTGGACACCGAGGAGGCTGTGGCCGAGCTGCGGCGGCACAACGCGGCGGCGCTGGCGGCCACGCCGCGCTTGGAGGAGCCGCCGCGGCGCACGAAGCACGAAGCATCGGAACTGACGCCCGCCGAGCAGCGCAAGCGGGCCGCGCAGACCAGCCTCCAAGCCGCTCGCAGCCGCCGGCTCCAGCAACTCCGGGAAACCTTCTGACTTTTCATCCCAAGCCAAACGGCCGGCGGCGCGATCACCCCGAACGGCCTCCCTCATCACCAATAAAGGAGACCCATGACATGAACGAAAACAGCACGCATTCTGCCGGCGAACACGACCCGGAGCCGACAAGCGACCAGGACACACGTCAGACGATCCGCAAGGACATCGCACAGTTCGAGTCGAGCATCGCGCACTATCCGGGCGAGATCATCGAGGACGTGGCCTTCATCAACCAGGTCACGCTCCAGGAAATGAACGGCCATTACAAGCTGCTGCCGCCCCTGTTGCTGAAGGAAGGTAAGATCGCGGTGAGCGAGGATTACGTCTACCGACTACTGAGCGGCCGGCAATACCGGTTGGAGCGGATGCAGGCAGGCAAGGTCCCTGGCGGCCTCGCGCTGGTGAAGGAGATCGCGGAATTCCTGCGGCGCTGGGTGGTTTTTAACAACGAGGCCGGCGGCCTGGCGTTCATCGAGACGCCGACGTGGCACGAGCTGGACGCTTACATCGACGCGGTGAGCGCGCCGGAAAACCCGTGCAAGTTTGGCGCGATTTGCGGCAGCACCGGCACCGGCAAGAGTCGGATGCTCAAGCGCCGCCAACTGCTGCACAACCAAGGGAACACCGCCCATGTCGAGGCTCCCAGCAGCGGGCGGCTGTCACGTTTCCAGATGAAGCTGGGCGCGGCCTTCGGCGTCCCAATCTCGACCGAGACCTCGGAGCGGCTGGTGCGGCTGAGCAGATGCCTCACGAGCAAGCGCACCATCATCGTGGACAACGTGCAGAAGCTCCACAACCCGAAGTCGGGGGTGAATCAGCCGGTGTTGAACTACCTCCAGGAGATCAATGACGACACTGGCTGCACGATCATCCTGTCATGGACGCCAGTGTTTGGCCAGACGCTGGCCGACCCGACCAACATGCAGTATTTTGAGCAGTTCATCGGGCGGTTCGGCGGCCTGGACAACGTGCTCACGCTGCCGGAATATGCGCCGATGGCCGACTTGCGCGCGATTGCCGACAAGCTGCGGGTGGCCGGCGGGAAGGCATCGCTGGAGGTCCTCCGGCGCTGGAGCCGTGAGCCGGGCCGACTGCGGATCCTGTTCCGCCGCCTCCATCTGGCGAGGCTCGCCGCCAACGACGACCGGAGCAAAGACATCCGACCGGGGCATCTGGCGGCGGTCGATTTGGGGTCGGTGCCCTCACCGGCCGACGGCAACGCTTTTGACGGGGATCAGGAAAGGAAAGGGGTTGCGGCGTGAGCGCGTCCGATCAATCTCGGGAGCTTGGTCAGCAGCCGTTTGGCACGTCGGCTGCAACGATGATGCACCAGCCTTGCAGCCCCGTTAAATCACTCCCAAACCTATGCAAATCCGCTTTGTCACGACTCTTGGACTCCCAAACTTGCCCATTACCATCGCATCGTTGTCAAGATGCGTAAGCCGTTGATTTTTGCCGTAATTCAGGGTTTTTCGGGGTAATTCAGCCTTTTTAAGGGCTCCCAAACCTGATGCAGTTTCTTCCCACCGACGCCTTTCGCGCCCTTAAGTGCCGTTCACGGGCCTCTTCCATGTGTTCCGTGTCTTCCGTGGGCCCTCATCCGCCGCTGCGCCCGCCCCGATTTCCCAAAAAACTCGTCCTTGGCAACGGCCCGGCGGCTGCTATTTACTCCCCGGCTTCCAACCGCCCCGCAACCCCGCCGGAGATTTCCCCATGCGCCTGCCCCCTGGCCTGATCCTCGTTTCCCTGTTCGCCGCCGCCCGTATGTCCGCCGCCGAGACCTCACCCGCCACCCCCGCCCGCTTCGTGCCCGTCCTCCCGACCAACACCGTGCCCAACGGGCCGCCCATCCCCACCGCCCCCGCCCAGGAATCCGCCCACCCCGCCGAGGTCCCGCTCTGGCCCAACGGCGCCCCGGGCTCCGAGACCCGCCGTGGCGAACCCGAGAATATTTCCTGGCGCCAGGAGGCCGACATCGTCTTCCCCATCCTCTTCAACATCCACAACCCTTCCGTCGTTCCGTTCCTGCCCAATCCCGCCAAGGCCACCGGCGCCGCCATCATCATCGCCCCGGGCGGCGGCCACATGTTCCTCACCATCGACCGCGAGGGCTACGACCTCGCCAAATGGCTCGCCGACCGCGGCGTCGCCGCCTTCGTCCTCAAATACCGGCTCGCACGCGATGCCGCCGGCAACTCCCCCTACAAGACTACCGTCGAGCCCGTCGCCGATGGCCTCCGCGCCGTCCGCCTCCTCCGCAGCCGCGCCGCCGAATGGAACCTCAACCCCGCCCGCATCGGCATCCTCGGCTTCTCCGCCGGCGGCGTGCCCGCCCTCGGCGCCGCCACCAAGTTTGACGCCGGCCACCCCGACGCCGTCGATCCGGTCGAGCGCGTCAGCTCCCGCCCCGACTTCCACGCGATGATTTACGCCGAAGTTCCCCGCGCCGACTGGGAAGCCCCCAAGGACACCCCGCCCGCCTTCATCGTCGTGGCCTTCGACGACCCGGGCAAACCCGTCGGCCTCGCCAACCTGTTCCTCAAATACAAGGCGGCCAACATCCCCACCGAAATGCACATCTACAACAGCGGCGGCCACGGCTTTGGCGTCCGCACCGACCGCCCGGAACTCCCCGTCTCCACTTGGCCCCTCCGCCTCTTGGATTGGATGGGTGACCGCGGCCTCTTGAAAACTCCCTGATTCCGGCTGCACTACCCCAACCGCCCCATGCTCCCGGCTCCCCAGTCCCACCCCGCCACCCGCCGCTGGTGGAGCGCGTTGACCGCAACGCGCTTGGCTCCGGCTGCCTTCCAACCAGCGCATTGGAGTTACTGCGCTCCACCTTTCCAAGTCGCCCATCGCCTCCTGGCCGGCCTGCTCACTTCCGGAATCCTCGTGCTGGCACTCGCGCCCGCCTGCGCCGCCGACGCTCCGGCCACCCCTTCCGCTCAAGCCGCCCCCGCCGATCTGCCGTTTCAGAAGGACGTCAAACCGCTCCTCGAGAAATATTGCTACGAGTGTCACGGCGACGGCGAGGCCAAGGGTGACGTCGCCCTCGACAGCTACCACAGCACTATCGAGGTCCTCAAGGACCGCCCCACCTGGGAAACCGTCCTGAAAAACGTCAGCACCCGCCAGATGCCGCCCGACGATGCCGACGAGATGCCCACGCTTACCGAGCGCGAGCAGCTCAGTTCCTGGCTCGAGCGCGAGCTTTTCAAATACGACCCCGCCCACCCCGACCCGGGTCACATCACCCTCCACCGCCTCAATCGCGCCGAGTACAACAACACCATCCGCGACCTCGTTGGCGTCGATTTCAAGCCCGCCGACGACTTCCCCCTCGACGACTCCGGCTACGGCTTCGACAACATCAGCGACGTCCTCTCGCTCCCGCCGCTGCTGATGGAGAAGTATCTCGCCGCCGCCGACAAGGTCCTCGGCCAGGCCATCGTCACCGATCCGATCCCCAGCCGTGTGCAACGCTTTCAGGCCAACCTCAGCCAGGTCGGCTTCAACGCCATCGGCGACCGCGGCGACGGCTGGGTCCAGCTCATCAGTCTCGAGGAGGACGACGTCGCCGTCGAACTGCCCGTGCTCGCGGCCGGCGACTACCTCGTGCGCGTCCAGGCCTTCGCACGGCCCGCCGGCGGCGCCATGGTCGGCGGCGGCAACAACAACCGCGAAAACCCTCCCGCCGATCCCGAGCCCACCAAACTGGCCCTCCAGCTCAACGATGCCGTCATCCAGGAGTTCACCCTCACGACCGATGAGGCGCATCCCGGTGTCTACGAGGCCCGCATCGGCATCCCGGCCGGCAAGCAGAATGTCCGCGCCGTGGTGCGGCGCATCCGTGGCGGCGCCAACGAGCTGATCATGGTCAACGGCCGCCTCGGCAAACAGCAGCCCGGCATCGTTTTTGTGAAATGGATCGAGGTCGAGGGTCCGCTGCCCACCGCGACGCGCCGTTTCCCGGCCAGCCAGCTCACCGTCACCGGCCCCGGCACCTTCACCCCGAAGGGCGCCCGCGTCCTCGAGCATCCCGGCGAGGTCGGTCTCAAGATCAACGCCGACCACGAGGGCGACTACCTCTTGCGCGCCCAGGCCTACGCGATGCAGGCCGGAACCGAGCCCGCCCGCATGGAGTTCCGCCTCGATGGGCAGGCGGTCAAGACCTTCGATGTACTCGCGCCCGGCAACATGCGCCCGCTGGACAGCCAGCGCGTCTTCTCCCTCGCGCTGCTCGTGCCCCAGCCGCAGGTCTACGAATTACGCGCCCACCTCAAGCCCGGCGTAAACTATTTCTCCGCCGCCTTCGTCAACGAGTTCGCCGATCCGGACAACGAGAACCCCAACCTCCGCACCCGCTCGCTCACGATCCAGAATCTGGAGGTCGCCGACCTCTCCTCGCCGGTGCCCGCCCCGCCGCTGCCCGCGCCGCTGCAGGCGCTGTTCGCCGGCCACCCGGTGCCGTCGGGCACGCCCGCCAGCCTCGCCGATCCCGCGACCGCGTCGGCCGCCCGCGATATCCTCGCCGCCTTCACCCGCCGCGCCTGGCGCCGGCCCGTCCAGCCGGCCGAGCTCGACCGCCTGATGAAGCTCTTCGCCCTCGCCGGCGAAAACGGCGACAGCTTCGCCGCCGGCGTGAAGCTCGCCATGAAGGCCGTCCTCGTCTCGCCGCATTTCCTCTTTCGCAACGAGCAGCAACTTGCGGCGGCCCCAAATGGGGACGGGGCGCCCTCGCCCCGTCTCTCCGCCCCGGAAGTAGCGCAGGCCTCCCTGCCTGCCTCCGCCCCTGTAGGCCAGGTCGCTGACCTGGCTTCCAACTCCGTGCAGGCAGGGATGCCTGCGCTACCCGCCGTCCCGATCGACGAATACGCGCTCGCCTCGCGCCTCTCGTATTTCCTCTGGAGCTCCACGCCCGATGACGAACTGCTCGATCTTGCCGGCCGCGGCGCTCTCCGCGCCAACCTCGAGGCGCAGGTGCGCCGCATGCTCGCCTCGCCCAAGGCCTACGCCCTCGTCGACAATTTCGCCGCCCAATGGCTCCAGTTCCGCAGCCTGCCCACGTTCCAGCCCGACAAAACCCTCTTCGACAGCTTCGACCCGCCCCTGCTCGTCGCCATGCAACGCGAAACGGAGATGTTCTTCGAATACATCCTCCGCGAGGACCGCAGCGTCATCGATTTCCTCAACGCCGACTACACCTTCGTCAACGAGCGCCTCGCCCAGCACTACGGCCTGAAGGACGTCACGGGCGACGAATTCCGCAAGGTCTCGCTCGCCGACACCCCCCGCCGCGGCGTCCTCACGCAGGCGAGCGTGCTCACGCTCACGTCCAATCCCACACGCACCTCGCCCGTGAAGCGCGGCAAGTGGGTTCTCGAAAACATCCTCGGCGCCCCGCCGCCCCCGCCACCGCCCAACGTCCCGTCGCTCGACGACGCCGGCCGCAAGCTCACCGGCACGCTCCGCCACCAGATGGAGCAGCACCGCGAAAACCCCGTCTGCGCCTCCTGCCACGCGCGCATGGACCCGATCGGCTTCGGCCTGGAGAATTTCGACGCCATCGGCGCCTGGCGGGACAAGGATGGCGACGCCCCGATTGACGCCTCCGGCAAGCTTCTCACCGGCGACACCTTCAAGGGCGCGAAGGAGCTCACCGACATCTTTGCGCACCAGCGCCGTTACGATTTCACCCGGTGCCTGTCCGAAAAGATGCTCACCTACGCCCTGGGCCGCGGCCTGGAATACTACGATCGCGCCGCGACCGACCGGATCATCGCCGGCCTGGAGAAAGGCGACTACAAGTTCTCGAGTCTGGTGTTGGAAGTGGTGAAAAGCGTCCCCTTTCAGATGCGCCGAGCCGAGCCCGCCGCCCCTGCACCCGCCGTGGCGACGGCCAGCCCGTGAGGGTGCAGAAGTTCCAATCTAGAATCTAGCAGCTAGAAGCCCGGTCGCCCGCGTTGGCCAGGGTTCTGGGTTTTGGGTCTTTGAAAACTGAATTCTAGATTCTAAATTCTGGCTTCTGGCTCCTTCATTCCGCCTCCGGTGTTTTCGGATTCCTTCCGCCCTTTTCCCGGTCATCGTTCGGCTAACCCATGAAGACCTTCGGCCGTTTTCTTCCGCTGGCCCCGGTGTGTCTGCTCGCCGTGATGTTGTCCGCTCCCGTCAGCTTCCTCTCCGCCCAACCGGCGGCCGGGGCGGCTCCCAGCCGGGCCGGACCATCCAATCCACTCACCATTGAGAATCTCACCGCCGTCCTCGCCCTCACCCCCGCACAGGTCGCCGCCATCACCCCGGTGCTGGAACACCTCAATCAAGTCCAGGCCGACGTCATCCAGGCGCAGGCCGCCCTGGCCCGGCTTAATTCCGGCCTCGCCGCCCGGATCGGCGCCGTGCTCACCGACAAAAACCAAAAGCTCCAGCTCGCACTGTTGCTCGGCACGTTTGACGACCATCAATACATGATGGAGCAGCTCGGCATCACCCGGCTCCGCCCCGGCAAGAACGGCAGCACCCAGAGCGGTCCCGGCTTCGACATAGCCACGGCCAATCCGTGGAAGGACTCGATGCCCGACGTGTTGCGCATGAACAACGGCACGATGGTTACCTCGGCCGGCCAGTGGCCGGCCCGCCGCGCCGAAATTCTGGAGGAATTTGAGCGCGAGATCTACGGCCGCATCCCCGCCAACGTGCCGTCCGTCACCTGGGTGGTCACCGGCACCACCACCGGCGAAACCGGCGGCATCCCCACCCGCACCACCAATCTAGTCGGCCATGTGGACAACCGCGCCTATCCCAAGATCACGGTGGACCTCCAAGCCAGCTTCACCCTCCCCGCCCGCGCCGCCGGCCCGGTGCCGGTGCTGATCGGCTTCGGTGGCGGCGGCCTGGCGCAAGCCATTCCCAAGGGTTGGGGCGTCGGGAATCTCACTCCCACCAGCATCCAGGCCGACGGACCGGCGCTCACCAGCGGGATCATCGGTCTCACCAACCGGGGCCAGCCGCGCCAGCCGGATCAATGGGGCGCGTTGCGGGCGTGGGGCTGGGGCCTGAGTCGTCTCATCGACTATTTCGAGGCGCACCCGGACGCGGGCGTCAATCCCCGGGCCGTCGGTATCACCGGGGTTTCCCGCTATGGCAAAGCGGCGATCGTCGCGCAGGCGTTTGACGAGCGCGTGGCGGTGGCACTCGTCGGCTCGTCCGGCGAAGGGGGCGTAAAACTGCACCGCCATGACTATGGCGAGGCGGTCGAAAATCTCACCGGCGGCGAATGGTATTGGATGGCGGGCAACTTCCTCAAGTACGGCACGGCCGAACCGTTCGTGAAGACTGCCGCCGATCTCCCGGTGGATTCGCACGAGCTCATCGCCCTCTGTGCTCCGCGGCCGTGCTTCATCAGCTATGGCATCCCGCAGCCGACCATCCCGGGCGGCATCGGGGATCCCGCGTGGGTGGACGCGCCTGGCAGCTACATGGCCGGCATCCTGGCCAGCTGGTCGGCGGCGAGCTCGCCTGGCGCCAGCACGAAGGCGGCCATACGCAGGTGCCGAACTTTCCCGCCTTTTTCGACTGGGTCGGCCGATTCATCCAAGCCCCCGCGCTGGAACCCGCCAATTGACGCGGTCCCGCCCGACCCCGTTGGCCTCCCACCGCTTTTCGCCCATGCACCGCCTGCCACCCCGATTATTTCTCCTGGCCTCACTCGGCCTCGTTCTCGCCGGCACCCTCCTCGCGCAGGCTCCCGCCCGCAGCGTCCCGCCGGCGCCCACTCTGGAAGAGCTGCGATCGGCGCTGAAGCTCACCAACGAGCAGGTCACCGCGATCAAGCCGCTGCTTGACGGCATCGCCGCCGCCCAAGCCAACGTCGCCACCACCCAGGCGAATCTGGCCACCCTCAACGCCAGCCTGGCCGACGACCTCGGGGTCACGCTGAACAACGTACAGAAGGCGCAGCTCATCCAGTTGCTCACACCCCGGCGGCGCGGCGGTGGCGCAACGGGAGTTCCCCCGGTGCCCGGAACGCCGGGAATGGCCAGCGGGCCGGTTCCGGCCGACCAGCCCATGCCCCGCACCGAAGCGAATTCGCTGGCCGCCCACACCCAGTTCATCGCCAAGCGCGAGCAGGGCAGGATCGATGTCTACGTGGAGGGCGACTCCATTGCCCGCCGCTGGGGCACCAGCGACGAAGCCTACCGGGACAACCTCGCGAACTGGAACAAGAACTTTTACGGTTGGAACGTTGCCGATTTCGGGTGGGGGGCCGACATGCTCCAGAATATCCTCTGGCGCCTCGACCATGGCGAACTCGACGGCGTCAATCCCAAGGTGATCGTCTTCCTCGGCGGCACCAACAACGTCGGCGCGGTGCCCGGCACCGACGCCAAGGCGGCGGAGATCGCCCGCGGCATCAGGGCCGTGCTCACGCGTTTCCAGCAGAAGGCGCCGGAAGCGACGGTGATCCTCACCGGCATTTTCCCGCGCAACAACAACCCTGCGCTCGGCGCCTTCATCCGGAAGATCAATGCCATCGTCGCCACCTACGCCGACGGCCGGAAAGTCCGCTATCTTGACGTCAACGACCAGCTGGCCGACGCCGGCGGCCACCTCGTCGATGGCATGATGAACGCAGACGGCCTGCACCCAACCGTCAAAGGCTATCAGGTTTGGGCCGACGGTCTCAGGCCGATTCTTACCGAGCTGCTCGGCCCGCCCGCGAAGGAAGACCACGCCCCGCCGCCCAGCGCCGACCCCGGTGCGAAGCCCGCGGCGCCGCCGGGCGGCTGAGCCGAGAGGTCAGAGGTCAGCCAGGTTGCGCAGGCCGGCCGCAGGTTCCCGCTCCCTGTCGGTCGATTTCAGCGCCAAGATTCCGCCATTGGATTCTCCTGCCCTCGCAAGCCCGGCCGGGAGGTGGAGCGCGTTGACCCCAACACGCTGGGGTTCGTCGCGTTCAAGCCAGCGCATTGGGGACAATGCGCTCCACCTCCGGTTCAGAACTTCTCAATCCTGGATTCTAGCTGCTAAATTCCGGTTTCCGCTTCTGACTTCCGCTTCCCCGCTCAAGCGTTCTGGATTTTCCAATACATATTGTAGTGCTGGTGCGCCGTGCGGAAGTAGGGGATCAGCGTCACTTCGCCGGGGCGGCCGATGCCGTCGGTCTTGAACGTCAGGGGCAGGCCGGCGGGTTTGATCTTCGCGGTGAGACTGGCGGGGTCGCCGGCCAGCGTCGGCACTTCGATCGGCTCGTTGAAATCATCGCCGATGGTGCGTTCGTTGACATGCAAGTCTTCGGTGGGTTTGACCGCCCGGCCGAGCGCCCCCACCAGCACGATCGGGCCGTAAACCACCGCCGCCCTGTCGGTGGTGCCGGGCAGGAACTCCAGCCGCAGGGCCATCGGCAGGTCCACCTCCACCACATCCCCGCTCTGCCAGGTGCGTTTCAGCGTGATGATGGAGCTCGGCTGGTCGGAGGGGGCGGACGCGACGCCGTTGATACGGATGGCGGCCGTCGCCGCCCAGCCAGGATGACGGAGGCACAGGGCGAACTCGCGGCCGGGTGCGGCGGTGAACTCCAGGCGGATCCGGCCCGACTCGGGAAATGAGGTTGTCTGTTTGAGCGCGATTCCCCGCTCGTTCCAGTCGAGCGTGGAGGCGATAAAGAGATCGACGAAAAGGGTGTCGGCCTGCGGACCGCCGGGCACGCCGCGAAAATAGATCGAGTCGCCATACTTGGCGTGGTTCTCGATTCCCGTGCCGGTGCAGCACCAAAATGAATCGAACGGCGTGCAGAAGAGCTTGAGGTAGCCCGGGCGGGTGGACTGGAAATACGTCATCATGCCCGTGTCGGTATCCTGCGAGCCCAGGATCGCGTTGCAGAGAGTCCGCTCGTAATAGTCGCCGTAGGCCGGCGTCGGATCTCCGAGCGCCAGCAGGCGCGTGAGGCGGAGCATGTTGTGGCTGCAGCAGGTCTCCATCGTCTTGGCCGAGGAAAGGTGCTGGGCAAAATCGGTGACCGGAAAGAAGTGCTCAGTGTCGCCGTTGCCACCGGTGGCGAAGGAGCGCGTGCCCGTGACCGTGTGCCAGAAGAATTCCGCCGCCGCGCGGTAGTGCGGCTTGCCGGTCAGCTGGTGGAGCCGCGCAAATCCGACGATCTTCGGAATCTGGGTGTTGGAATGCAGGCCGTTCAGGGTGTCACGGCCTTCGGCCAGCGGCGTAAGCACGGCTTGGTGGCAGAAGCGCTCGGCGAGGGCGAGGTGCCGCTCATCGCGGGTGAGCGCGTAGACGTCGGCGAGCACTTCATTCATGCCGCCGTGCTCGACGCCCAGCATGCGCTCGAACCGGGCGTCCGTCATGCCCTTGGTGACCTCCACCCCCCAGTCGGCAAATTTCACCAGGACGTCGCGCGCCGTCGGGCTGCCGCAAAACAGGTGGGCGTCGCGCAGGCCGGCGTAGATCTTGTGCAGGGTGTACCACGGCACCCCTTGCACGCGCCGGCCGGCGACCAGGTTGTCGATCTGCACGGCGTTGTCAGGAAACGCGCAGATCAGCCCGGTCTTGGCGGCATCCTGACAGTCCCGGAGTTCGCCGACGATGTAATCCGCCCGCCGTTTCATTTCCTCATGGCCGGTCGAGGCGTACATGAGCGAAACGGCCGTGAGGTAATGGCCCAGCGTGTGGCCGTGGCAGCGGATGGCCTCCCACGTCTTCGCCGATTCCCAGCCGCCATAGACCGGCGCCTTCGGCTCCAGGCCGGCGTTGACCCGGAAGTTGTGCAGCAACCGGTCGGGCTCGAGCTGCAGCAGATAAGCCTCGTCGCGTTTTTGCGCCTCGCGAAACGGACCGTCGAGCAGGCGGACATCGGTCAGGAAAAATGGCTGCCGCACCGGGACCACGGGGGCCGGCGGGCCGGCGGGCTCGGCCGCGGAAACGCGTCGCACCGAAAGGCCGCCGGCGGCGGCCAGCAACACGCCGGAACCAAGCACCTTGATGGCCTGGCGGCGCGTGAGCAGATGGGCGGGGATGGAACAGCAGGAATGGTGGGTGAACATGGCGATCGCAGCGGTTCGGGGCGGCCGGCGGGGGAGCGGTTGCCATCCTGCAAGCCATGACCCAACGTGCCAAGCTTTCTTGCCCATGGGACCGGAGCAAAACCCGGTCCCGCCGCCCGGTGTGCGTATGGCAGTTCAGAATACAAGTCCGGTTATCCGCGCGGCACCGAATCCGTCTGATTTCTGAGCTCTGACCTCCGGCTTCCGACCTCTGGTTTCTGATTTGTGATTTCCCGCCGCCGACGTTCCCGTAGGAGCTAGTCCTACCCGAGAATTCGATCCGGCCTGACAGCAATGGCTGTGCTTTTCAGTTATACTGTGTTGTCGCTCGAGTTCCCCCTCCACCTGGCAAGCCCCGCCCTACAATCACTTTTTGAAACCGTCCGTGTGCCCCGCAGGGCCAAGTCCCCACAAACCCGGGGCACCGGTTTTCCCACTCTACTCCGCCACTCCACTGAAAGGCCCCGCCAAGGGCTTCACCCAAAACACAATCCCAGACACCCCCACCCCCATGACTATCCAACGCAATTCAGAGGATCATTTTGACGCCACTCCGCCGGCCGTGGCCAGCGCCGTGCGGGCCGTGCTCGCCCGGAGCCGCCGCTATTTTTCCACCAACGAGGAAGCCATGGACTCTGTCTTCAAGGCGCGGATTCGGCCCACCCGCTGGCTGCCCGGCACGGTTCTGACCATCCAGCTGCAAGCCATGCCCGACGGCACCCACGTCGTGGCCAAAGGGGAATCGGAGCGCAGCCTGCTCGGCGATGTCTTTGATTTCTACCACCGGTATATCCGCGATTTCCTGGGGGAATTGCACCAGGAAGTTCAGAAAAGAAAAGCTGCCACCATCGGCAATCCCTTCGGTCTCGTCTGAACCCGGCGGGAGGACCGAGGCGCGGTTTTCTGAGGAGTGAGCTGCAAGCGGGACTGAATACCAACGCCTTCCCGTTCCCTCCTGGCGTCCTCGCTTCCAAAGCAACAGCGGTCAGCGCAAAGCTTGGTCCGAACCCAGACGGGCCCGGCGAAGAATTTGTTTACCCGAAAGGCGGGGGAGGCCATGAAGGTGGGGTCCCGATGCAACTCACCGATCGAATCGCCGCGCTCCTGTTTCGTCGCCACCTGCGCGGAGCCACCCGGTTTCACCGCCTCGTCTGCCGGGGGCGGCGCATTGCCGCGGTGTCGAAGCATGGCATCCGGCTGGAGCTCGATCCCGGTGAGTACATCGACGGCCTGGTCCTGCGGTGTGGTTTTTACGAGGAGGAGGTCCTCGATGCCATCACGGGCAGTTTGCAGCCCGGGGATGTGTTTTGGGATGTCGGGTCGAATCTGGGCCTGCATGCCCTGACGGTGGCCCGCCGGTGCCCCGGCGTGCGGGCCTGGGCCTTCGAGCCCAACCCCACCATGGCGGCCCTGATCAGGACCGCCGCAATCCGCAACGGCCTGCGGGTCGAACTGCTGCAGGTGGCGCTGGATTCCAAGGCCGGCACCGCCGAGTTCTACCTGCACGCGGGCAATACCGGCCGGAGCGGATTGCATAACTGGGCCAACGATCCGCAGCTCAGGCACATCGTGGTGATGACGGCAACGGGAGACCAGGTCGTGGCCGAGGCGCAGGCCCCGCCTCCGAATGTCATCAAAATCGATGTCGAAGGCAACGAGGAGCGCGTTTTTCAGGGTATGGGGAAACTGCTCTCCGACCTGCGACTGCACACGGTGGTTTTCGAGGATGCCGCTGACGAGAGGTCCGGCCCCAAGCGCATCCTGCACGAGGCGGGTTTCACCATCCAGCCGCTGGAGCGGCACGAGGCGACGCATCACAATCTGGACAACTTCGTGGCGAGGCGACACCCCGTCCGGTCCCAAGGGACGGATTGATCCCGCGTGGGAGGGAACCCGACGGCACCGCGATCCTTGACCTCCCGGCCCCACCGGCGCAGGAAAGAATGGCCATGAGCGCCGCTGCGTTTTTTGCCCTCCGCCGACAACGGCTGGTCCGGCGCTGCTGCGAAATGGGTGCGACCGATCCTGCCCCTGCCAACGTCCTTGAGCTGGTCGGCGCGCAATCCTCAAGTGTTCTCGCCCGCTTAATCCGCACTGGGGCGATTCAGCCAGAACCAAATGTGGACTACCTCCTGAACCAAGGACCCCAAACGATTACTGTCCTGCGACCGGATCCGGGTGCTTGTGCTGGCTCGGGTCCAAATCGTTCCCGCGCTTGGCTTGAATGAAAACTGACGGTCATGAAGGCGGCGCGTAACCCGGCAAACAAAGCCCCCATCTTCCTCCTCCTGACCTTTGGGGCCAGCTGGACGCTCATCTTTGGCTTTTACGCCCTGGGCGGATCCACGTTTTCCGCCCAATTCAGGGTCATGGGCATGACTTTCATGTTTGTCCCGTTGATTTGCGCGGTGCTGACCTAGAAAATAATCTACCAGGAAGACGTGTGCCGACCGCTGGGTATTTGCTTTCGGCTGAACCGATGGACCGTCGTCGGCTGGATGCTGCCGGCCGTGCTGACTGTCGCCGCGACGGGAGTCAGCCTGCTCTTCACGGATCCCGCCGGGGATTATTCCCTCCGGGCCTTTTTCATGGTCATTGTCTGGGCCCTGTTGGTGTTGCTGCTTCCGAATGCGGTGCTGGCCCTCGGCGAGGTGGTGGGCTGGCGGGGACTTCTGCAGCGGGAATGGGCTCACTAGTGTTGTGATGCCGATATAGCTAGACATATCGGTTTTTTGCCTTCAGGCTGGCGGGATGAGCAAATTTGCGCCGGTGTTGGGCGTGACGACCGAACAGCAAACAGTTTTGGAAACGTGGCTCCGGGCGCATGGCAC
>CAIQQB010000158.1 GCA_903873805.1 uncultured Opitutia bacterium
CGTTCGAGCCGCAGCATGATGCTGACGCGCTTGGCGACCTGCCGCTTTGAGTGGTGCCAGAGACCGCAGTAGCGGACTTTGTGAAAGCCGGGGGGGAGGACGTGCTGGAGAAATCGGCGCATGAACTCTGGTCCGGTCAGACGGCAAGTTCGCGACTTTTCGCCATCGCGTGGCTTGACATTAAAGGTGACGCCCTGATCGTCGAGAGCAATGATCCGGCTGTTGGTGAGCGCGGTTCTGAAGACGTAGCGGGCGAGATAGTCGAGCACGGCCTGTTCACCATCACCCCAGGGAGTGCAATGGACGACCCATGGCTTGGTCCAAACGGTATCGGGCACGGTGTCGGCAAGGCCGGCCTTGGTCAAGCCGGCACGCAGCTTGCCGCGCACCAGCTTGGCGAGGGCCTTGACCGGGAACAGGAAGTCGGGCTTGGCCGGGTACCACTGGTCGCCGTTCTGGGAAACGCCGCCGCCGGTGACCAAGCAATGGACGTGGGGATGGAACTCCAGTTGTCGCGTCCATGTGTGAAGGACGGCGAGCACGCCGACGGTGCCGCCGACATAGCGGGAGTCACGGGCGAGATCGAGGATCGCCCGGGTCACGCTGGTCATCAGCAGGCCGTAGCCGACGACCTGGTTGGCGCGCATGACCCGACGCAGTTCCTCGGGCACGGTGACGGTGACGTGGAAATGGCGGGTGGGCAGCATCTCGGCCTTGCGGGCAGCCAGCCACGAGGCGGTGTCATTGGCATGGCATTTTGGACAACTCCGATTCTTGCAGGAGTGATACGAGTGGACCTCGGCGCTACACTCGGTGCAGCGCCAGAGGTGTCCGCCAAGGGCTTCGGTCCGACAGGCCATGAGGTCGGTGATGGCGCGCCGATGCGAAGGCAGCATCGACGCGCCATGGACCTTGAGGTAGTCGGGGCCGAAGCGGCGGAATACGTCCGCGACTTCGATCATGATCGCGCTGCCAGGTCAAAGGCCGGTCATGATTTTGTCGAGGAGAGCCCGCAGCGAAGCCCGGGTGGGCTCGGTCAGATGCGTATAGAGGGCCGTGGTCGCGATATTGGCATGGCCCAGGAGGACCTGGACTACCCGGGTGTCGACGCCGTTCTCCAGCAACCGGGTCGCGTAACTATGGCGCAGGGTGTGCGGCGTTGGCCGGCGCGGCAAGCCGACCTCCTTGACCGCGGCCGTGAAGCACCGCGACAACACGGAGCAGGTGATCGGCTTGGTGCCGTCGTGATTGGGAAACAGCCACTGTCGGTTACGGTGCTCCCTCCACACGGTCTCCAGCTCGTCGAGGACCGGCTGCGGCAGCGGCACCAGCCGCTCCTTGTTGCCCTTGCCGATAATGCGCAAGACCATCCGAGGACGGTCGATTGCGCCGACGTGAAGAGTGGCCGCCTCAGAAATCCGGAGGCCGCATGCATACATCAGTGAAAAGCAACACCGATGAGCTGGGTTGCGAACTGCGGAGAGAAGTAGCCGCACCTCGGTGTCGGCAAGGGCATCGGGTAGCCGCTTTTGCTTGGGCTCCCGTATCTTTTTTTTCCAAAGAGCGGCCAGTCTCGGCCCAGAGTCTCGCGGTAGAGGAAGCGAAGGCCATAGTGGCTGGTTTTGAACGTGCCGCGGGCAACGCCGCGACCGCGCAATCCAAGCAGATAGCCCCGAACCTCCTCTTCGGTCATGAGGTCCGGCGAACGATGGAGCTCGGCAGCAAGCCTTCGAACTGCGTAGAGATAGTTGAGCTGGGTTCTGCGCGCCAAGCCGGCCAGGACCATGTCCTCGATCATCCGGCGGCGAAGCGGCGGCATCGGGTCTTTGAACATGCGCGACATTGGAAGCTCCTGTGAAAAGCGGCCGGACAATTCCGACCGATCCACAGAAATACCCCTACCGCCCGCGCGATGCCTCCGTTTAGGCACCCTCTCGGCGTAGCCGTCCGTTCAACCGCTATCGCTGAAGCCGACTTTGCAAAATGACACTCAAGGCGCGCGGAGTGGCGTTCCGCTCCCTGACCGAGCAGATGGACACCACCACCCCACAAGGCGAATTCCTGTTTCATATCTTCGGCGCCTTGGCGCAG
>CAIQQB010000159.1 GCA_903873805.1 uncultured Opitutia bacterium
CAAGCCGACCCGGGCTTTCAGATCGGGACTGTGCTGACGTCGTTTCTTTGACATAGGGATCGTTGTGCTGACTTTGGGTTAACGATCCGACCTGTCCAGTTTCCGGGGACCACCTCAGTTGGAAAACGTTTCTGGCCGCGTCTGGCCTCCTGCTGTTGGTCTTCGCGCTCTGGCTGTTTGTCGCCCTCGACGAACCGCCGGCTGACGTTCGCGACCTCGTGGTTGCGCCGCTCAAGCTCCGCGACGACCAGAATGCCTGCGCGTTCTTCATGAAAGCGGCGGCGCTGGTGACCCTAGTTTACAGATTGCTTCGCGACCGTAGCTTTCGCACGAGTTCGCGCCTGATCTCCGCGCAAGAAGCTCCGAAGCAGTATTGGTTCACCGTCGGTGTTCTTCCGATTCTCTACCCGATGGCCACATCGCTGCTTCTGAATTCAGTTCTTTTCGCCCACAAATGAAGAAAGAGCCGAACTCTGAGCCACCAGACCCAACGCCGCCAAGCGGCGCGGGTCATCTTTAACGTTCGGCAAAAAATTTCCCCATGAACATAGAAACCTCCCAAAAAAGCAGCGTGCCTGACTCCAAGGTAAATATCAAAGCCTTGTCGCCCATCGTATTTTTGCCAGCGGTCGTGAATATCCTTCTGGCCGTTCTCCTATTAGCACGCGGCATTAGCCCCCTCGGCGTGGTGATTTCCGTGGTTCTGCCGGTGGCCGCGTTGACCCTAGTTTACAGATTGCTTCGCGACGGTAGCTTTCGCACGAGTTCGAGCCTGATCTCCGCGCAAGAAGCTCCGAAGCAGTATTGGTTCACCGTCGGTGTTCTTGCGATTCTCTACCTGGTGGCCACATCGCTGCTTCTGAATTCATTTCTTTTCGCCCACAAATGAAGAAAGAGCCGAACTCTGAGCCACCAGACCCAACGCCGCCAAGCGGCGCGGGTCATCTTTGACGTTGGGCGAAGTAAGCAAATCTCCCGGGAGCGTGATCGGGCTGCTATGGCGGCTCGGGGCGACCAGCGTCCTGTGTTTGGCCATGATCACGGTCTACACGACGATCAATGAACATCCGTATGCACGCACTACGGTCACGATGCCCTCTTGGGTGCCGTTTTGTCCGACATTTGCCGTGCCATATGTGGCCATGTTGTTCTTTACCTGGGTGGCACCAATCACGCTCGAAGATACTAGGCGATTTTGGGCCTGCCTGCTGGCGATGGCATGCGCTTATCTGCTGATCATGCCGTGGTGGATAGTAATTCCGACCACGCTGCCGCGCCCCCCGATGCCGTTGGGTTGGTGGGCCGGTGCTTATCGGGGTATCGTCAGGATGGATGTTCCGAACAACGTGATGCCTTGTGCCCATGGAATGGGGCCGATAGTTGCGGCTTGGTTCATCGGTCGCGACCGGCCAACATGGCGCTGGCCCCTCGTGGGGATACTGGCGCTGGGATTACCCTCAATTGCCCTGATCTGGCAGCACAGGCCGATTGATATTGTGTTCGGCGGGATGGCCGCTGCCGTTGGCATAGCCGCGGGAGAGTCACTAAGCCGCGGCCGGCAGACACAGAACGTCGGAAGTGCGGGCGAGACCGAGCGATCTTTGAGCGCGATGGAAAAAGCCCAACAAGTAGGAATGAGCAGCGGTGTTAACGGACAAGGACAAAGTGAGGGTCTGCGAGCAGCAGATTGAGGACGTGGAGCATTTTTCGCATGACGGCGACCAAGGAGACTCGCTTTGGCTTGCCGGCGGCGATGAGGCGCTGGTAGTAAGCGCGCAGGATTGGGTTATAGCGGGTGGCGGCGAGTGCGGCCATGTAAAGCACGTGCCGGACGGGAGCGCGCCCTCCTCGCACGTGTCTGTTTTTTTGGGTGCGGCCGCTGTCGTGAGCGTAGGGGGCGACCCCGATTAGCGCGGAGAGTTGGGGTGAGCCGATCTCCCCGAGTTCGGGCACATAGGCCAGCAAGGTGGCCGTCAGCACCGGCCCGGCGCCTTGGAGTTCCCGCAAGCGGGCCGCTTTTCGGCGTAGTGTGTCGTCCTGCTCGATGTGCTCCTTGATGAGCCGGTCGATTTCGGCCAGCTCTTTTTCCAGGAAGACCACCTGGGCCTCCAGGCGGACGCGCAAGACCGCGCCGGCCAGCTCCAGCCGGTTGTGGGCCGCCAAAAGCTGCGCACAGACCTGACGGCGGTAGTCGAGCAGTTCGCGCAGGATGATGGCCGACTGGTCCATGGGCGCATGCAGCCGCGGCTGCACTTTCTGGCCGAAGCGCCGGAGCAGTTGCGCATCCAGCCGGTCGGTCTTGGCCAGCAAGCCTTCGGCACGGGCGAAGGCTCGCACGCGACCGGGATTGACCACGCAGACCTCAAGACCGGCCAGCAGCAGCGCCGCGACCACGGCGCGTTCGTAGCCGCCGGAAGCTTCGCAGATCACGCGGATCCGCGGCCAGGAGCGCAGCGCGGCGATGAAGCGCTCATGGCCGCGCACGGTGTTGGGAACGTGGTCACAGCGCGTGCCGTCCACGGTGTAATCGAGCCGGTCTTTGGCAACATCCAGACCGGCGTAGGTGACTTCGGGGGTGGTTTTCTCCATCTTGTAATGCGAGCTCAAAGGCTCGGTCAGCGGTTCGAGTTTAACCAGGTCTGGGTGCGGGGCCTGTGCTCATTCTGGAGGTCGAGCCTCGGAAGGCGGTCGGCCTGCCGGACCCAGTGCCACCCCGACGGCCGGTCAGGATGGCATCCCGGTAGTTGCAGCCAAGACCTCCCGGTCCCGGCGTGCAATCCCGCCGAAGCCGGCTTCCTCCGACGAGCTTTAGGCCCATTCTCGGAAGCCGGCTTCGGCTCTGTCCTCATCCTGTTTAGCATCGGATCGAACATACAAGAAGGCGTAGATGAGGGACTCGCCCGCGAGGGCGTTGTCCGTCAAACTCCGCCTCATGAACCCGACCAACAACATCACCATTGGCATCGACCTCGGGGAACTGCCGGCCACCCTCGACGCGCTGGTGCCTGGCTACCTGCCCGCGGTGCCGCGCGATTATTTGGACGGCCAGCCCATCCGCTACTCACGCGAGTTCCGCGCCGTGTGGTCGGTGGGCTCGGACCACTTCACCGTGACGGACCCAAATCCCGATCCGTCCGATCTCTGGAGTGAAGTTTACCTCCGGCTCGACTTCGCCACCCCCGCTTTAGCCACGCCGGCTATTCCCGTTCCGCCCCGCAGCTGACGGAGGCCGGGAGCACGACCCGTCGCTGAACCCGCCGCCCTGTCCATCGCGACCAGCAAACGAGCCCACCTTGACGCTGGGTTGAAATGCGGTGAGCAGACCGCCGCCAAGCAAGGCGATCGAAGTTTTTCCGATCAGCGGGCGACGCCGATCCCGTAGCCCTGCGCGTGCGCGCAGGGATTCCGGCCACCGACCGACCAAACCATCCCGGCTCTCTCGAGCCGGGCTACAAAAATGTGGCCCGCTTTGGAAGAAGCGGGATGCCGGGCGGTCCCGTCCGACGGCGGACGCGGCCAGAGCTTACTTCGCTGCGGTTGGTGGGGCGGGAGCCGCGCCTCCGCCGCCACGGCCACCACGGCCGCCGCCGGGACCTCCACGGATGGTGCGGACTGCGGCCTCCGTAGGCAGCTGGTCTTTGCACAACTCCAGTATCTCAATGGTCTGCAAACCGGTCTGTGCAGCTTCGTTGGTGGAGACACCGAGCGCCTCGTCCACGGGGTTCAGGGTCACCGGACCGACGAGTGGCAGCGGACTCGCCACGCCGCCACCCTGCCCGAGCAGCTCGGCAATCGCCTTCTGGGCGAACGCCGGAATCTTCGTTTGCGCATAGGCGTAGGCGGCGAGACGCGGTCCGCTCTGGCCGGTAAGAGTGTAACTTGCGTCGGCTCCTGCCGTGCCCGTGGCCTTGTCGGCCGTGAGCACCTCGGCCGGAGCCATGCCGATACGGCAGTATTGCAGCCAGGCGGTCGCAAAGTCCTTCCGGCCGAGCAGCGGAACCAGTTCGAACATGACTTCGCCGCCGCCTTGGATCGTCGCGAGGTTGTAGCTCACCGGCACCGAGCCCTTGGTCACCGGATCACGGATCGGCGTCAGCTTTCCGGTGGCGAGGTCGTAGCCCACGGTCTGGGCGCCGCCGCCCTTCAGCTTGCCTATGCCGCCGCCGGGCAGGTCGGGGTTGAGGCCGTTGAGCTGGCCCGATTCGAGCCAGTAGTCCATCTTCACAATGGAATCCACGCCCGCGAGGATGCGGTCGCGCCACTTGGTATCGCCGGTGCGTTCCCACTCGGTCATCCAGTTGCCCGCGAGCGCAAACCAGTCGGGGCCGAGACGGATGCGCGCGACAAACTGCGGCTCGCCCGGGATCTGAGGTTCGGCCTCGCGCATCGGGTCAAGTTTGGCCGCGGCGATGTCCGACCGGAGCATCTCACGCATCAGGTCGCCGGTGCGCTCGTCGGTCGTGAGGTAATAGAAGAAGCGCCAGTGGGCCGCCTGGCTGATGCGGACCTCTTTGGAGCCGTCGCCCCACTTGACGACGTTGTGGCGGGAGCCGAGTCCGGCCAGCGGCCCGAGGTGGTAGACGTCGGTCTCGCTGGTGTTGCGCGCGTGGGCCTCGGCGAGGCGGAAAAGGTCGGCCCGGCCGGAACGGAGAAAGCTGTACCAGAGCCAGAGCGGCGCGCCGAGCTCGGTGTTGTCCCAGGCGTGCCCGCCCCAGTCGTAGTTCCAGGTGTGCCGCGGCGTGGAGTACGAGTGCATGAAGTCGCCGTATTGCCAGAAGCCATACCAGTCGCGCTCGTCCACCTGCTTTTCGTAGTAGGCGAGCACGGAATCCAGGCCGTCTTCAATGGACTTTTTGAACGCGGTCGAGCGGTCGGGCAGGCTCCAGACGCCAAAAACGCCCGCCGCATGGATGTACTCCGGCGTGCAGGCGAGCAGCGAAGGCTGGACGCCGGCCTTGGCCTCGGCGGCCAGCTCGGTCCGGGCCGGCACCGCGCCGGACGGATAGAGCGTGAGCTCGCTCGTGCGGGCGACGCCGTAGGCGGAGCTGAGGCCGGGCTGCACGTCCTCGTAGGAGGCGTTGAGTCCGTGGGCGCGGATGTCGTAGTGGCGCATGTCCATTTCCGGCCCGTCGGGCGACCAGAGCCAGGCGACGAGCTCGGCCGCGGCGCTGCTGGCCTTCTGCACCTCGAGCGAGGCGGGAAACGACTGCCAGAAATTCTTCACGCTGAGACCGAGGCCGCCGCTGGTGTCGCCGACGAAGGCGAGTCCGCCCGCGCGTTTCCCGGCCGCGGAAAACAGCCAGGTGCTCTTCGGGTTGGTGCGTTTGACGATGGTGAAGCCGTCGGGATTCGGCTGCACCAGCTTGAAGTCGTCCCACACCGCGTTCTGCTCGGCGATGTCGGGGCTGGGCGCCTGCGCGTTGATGGCCTGACCAGCCTCCTGCGCCGCGTTACCACCACCGGGCTGGAGCGGCTCGGCCCAGAGGCCGTCGCCCGAACCCGCGAAACGCACATGCCGGTTGGCCGGCAACTCGCGCAGCGGCACGGCGAACTCGACGCCCAGGCCGCGCACGAAATCCTTCTCCTGGTCGCCGTCGAACACGATCGTGTGCACCATCCGCACCGACGTCTCGCCGGCGTAGAAATACAGCCGCACGGTGAACGGCAGCCATTCGCGGCCGCTCGTGAGGCCCCGGTGGACGCCCTCGAACTTGACCACCGCGCGCACCGGCCCGGTCTGCTCGACGGTGACGGTCTTCACGAGACTGAGGTATTTCTCGCGCTTCGGAGCATCCTCGGGATTGGTGGCGGGGCCGTCCTGCAGGATGCAGACGAGCTGGCCCGCACCCGCGACCTCCTTGCCGCCGATGGTGATGGAATCGACGAGATTGGCTCCGCTGAGCGGGATGCGGCAGGTGAGCGCGCCGGTGTCGACGAGGATGGACTGGCCGTCGTTGGTCACGTGCAGGGTGCCGGGGGCGGGCGTACCGGCGGCAAGCTTGAGCGGACCGGCATTGGCGGGCGTGCCGACGGTGGCGAAGCCACTCCATTTCAGGGAGCCGTCCGGCCAATAGGCGAGCGGCCAGGTCTGCAGCGGGAGGGCCTGCCCCTGCGCATCGGTGAGATTGAAGGTCGACGTGGGCGGTACGGCGCCCTGGGGCCACGGCACGCCCCAGCTCACGCCCTGGGCCACGGCCGGAGGCGACTGGTCGAGCCAGTGGAGTGTTACCGGCTCGGGGGCGGCGGTCGCAGGCGCCAGCGGGAGTCCGTTGAGAAGGGCGATCATGGCCGCGACAAACGCGGCCTTGGGGGAGATGGAAAAGCGCATACGGGGAAGGGGTTTGATCCGCCGGTTACTCCGGTGGAACCGGGACGATGAGCAAACCGGAGCGGTTGCGTCAATTCATCCCCGAGCGGCGAACCGCCACGTTCGCCGGGATCGAAATCGTTCTCGTTCTCGTTCTCCTACTCCTTCTCGTTCTCAGAGTGTGGTGTCATCATGCTCAAACCCGAGAACGAGAAAGAGAATGAGAACGAGAACGATCTTTCGAAATTGAACCCGCAGGGCGAGGACACTCCGCCCACATGTGTCGGCCAAGTGGCACGAAATATTCTGCTGGTCGGCTGAGACCAGTAGGGCTCGACCTCGCGTCGAGCCTTGCCGGGCATAACAACGCCCAAAGCCTCACGCGAGGTTAGGCCCTACTCAATCGGAAAACTCGAGCAGCAAACTTGGCTATAGCCGAAGCCCGGCTTTCATTGCACGGCTGGTGGTGCGCCCGGGCCCGCCGGACCGCCGCGGTTGCCCGCAGCGCCGCCGCCACCTGCACCGCCACCGCGCCCGGCCCGGTTGCCGAATCCGCCGCGGGCAGCGGCAACCGGAGCCGCGGTCGGGAGCTGATCCGCACAGAGGTCGAGCACCTCGATCACCGCCAGGCTGCGTTGGGATGATCCGTTGGTGTCGGTCGCGCCCTCCGTCACCGTGTTCAATACCTCAGGCGGATTAACCACGCGGGTGCCGCCGCCGGAAACCACGAGGCGGCCGATGGCCTGCCGGGCGAAGGCGGGATTTTTCGTGAGCCGGTACGCAAAGCCCGCGAGGCGCGCGATACTGTCGGGGTTGCCCCCGCCATTGCCGTAATACTGCGCGTCCCCGCCCTCGGTGTGCGTGGTGTTGTCCAGCGTCACCACGTCGGCGGGCGCGACCAGCAGGCGGCAATACTGGCTCCACAGCCGCTGCCAATCGGGATCGTCGAGGAACGAGCTGAGCTCGATGCCGAGCTCGCCGCCGCCCTGGATCGTGGCGAGGTTGTACTGGCCCGGCACGCGTTCGGAGATCTGCGTGAGGTGCCCGCCAACCGGATCCCAGCCCATGACGAGATTCTCGCCGGAGCGGATGCCGTAGGGCATCTTGATCAGGTCGTGCACGCCGACGAGGATGCGGTCGCGCCACTTCGTGTCGCCGGTGCGTTCCCATTCGGTCATCCAGTTGCTGACCAATGCGAGCCAGTCAGGGCCGACGCGAATGCGGTTGGGCGGGTCGCCCGCCTTCGGCGGGAAGGCGATGCGCATGGGGTCGAACTTTCCCACGGCGACGTCGGCCTGGAGATTGTCGTGCATGATGTCGCCGACGCGCTCATCGGTCGTGAGGTAATAGTAGAACCGCCAGTGCGTGCTCTGGCTGATGCGGGCCTCCTTGGCGCCGTCACCCCACTTGACGACATTGTGGCGCGTGCCGAGACCGAGCATGGGGCCGAGATGATAGACATTGGTCTCGCTGGTGTTGCGCGTGTGCGCCTCGGCGAGGCGGAACAGGTCGGCCCGGCCGGTGCGGAGGTAGCTGTACCAGAGCCAGAGCGGCGCGCCGAGCTCGGTGTTGTCCCAAGCATGGCCGCCGAAGTCGTAATACCAGGTGTGCTCCGCGGAGTTGTAGCTATGGATGAAGTCACCGTATTGCCAGAAACCATACCAGTGCCGCTCCTCCACCTGCTTCTCGTAAAACGCGAGGGTGGCGTCGAGACCGTCCTCCATGGCCTGCTTGAATGGTGTCGAGCGGTCCTGCACGCTCCACGCGCCGAACACGCCGGTCGAGTGCACGTATTCCGGGGTGGCGGCGAGCATGGTCGGCTGCGCGCTCGCGTGCGCGAGCACCGCGGTCGCCGCCTTCGGCGGCACAGCGGCAGTGGCGAAAAAGGTCAGCTCGCTCGTCCGGCCGATGCCGTAGGCGGTGCTCATCCCGGGCTGCACGTCCTCGTAGGTCGGCCCGAGGCCGTGCGCGACGGTGTCGTAGTGCCGCAGGTCCATCGCCGGACCGTCGGGCGACCAGAGCCACGCGGTGAGCTGGGCGGCGTCGGAACGGGCGTGCTGCACCTCAAGCGAACCGGGGAACGACTGCCAGAAATTCTTCACGCTCACCCCCAGCCCGCCGCTGACGTCGCCGACGAACGCAAAGCCGGACGAACGCCGGCCCGCACCGGCGGCCAGCCAGGTGCTCGCCGGGCTGGTGCGCTTGACGATGGTGAAGCCGTCCGGCGTGGGCTGCATCAGCTTGAAGTCGTCGAAGACCGCATAGGCCGCGTTGTAATTGGCGATGGGTTGGCCGGCGGCCTGCTGCACATTGCCCGCGCCCGGCTGAATCGGTTCGGCCCAGAGGCCGTCGCCCTCGCCGGAGAAGCGCACATGGCGGTTGAAGACCTCCTCGCGCATCGGCACCGCAAACGTCACGCCCAGCCCGCGGATGAAATCCTGTTCCTGCCAGCCGTCGAACACGATGGTGTGGACCATCCGCACCGTCGTTTCGCCGCTGTAGAAATAGAGGCGCACGCTGAACGGCAGCCAAGCGCGACCGCCCTTGTCACCCTTGTGGACGCCCTCGAACCGAACCACGGCGCGGACCGGGCCGGTCTGCTCGACGGTGACCTTTTTCACGAGCCCTGTGAACTTCTCCCGCGGCCGCACGTCCTCCGGATTTCCGTCCGGGCCGGTCTGCAGGATGCACACGAGCTGGCCCGCGCGCGCGACCACGTTGTCGCCGATGGCGAGCGAATCGATCAGGTTGGCGCCGCCGGCGACCGGGATGGCGCATTTGAGCGCACCGGTATCCACGAGGATGGTCGTGCCGTCATTGGTGACGTGGAGGGTGCCGGCGGCGGGCGGGCCGGCGGCCAACTTGAGCGGACCGGCGTTGGCGGGCGTGCCGACGGTGGCGAAGCCGCTCCACTTCAGGGAGCCGTCCGGCCAGTAGGCGAGCGGCCAGGTCTGCAACGGCAGCGCCTGCCCCTGCGCGTCGGATAGATTGAAGGTCGACGTGGCTGGTACGGCGCCTTTCGGCCACGGCACGCCCCAGCTCACGCCCTGACCGGCGGCGGGTGGCGCCTGGTCGAGCCAGTGGAGCAGCATGGGTTCAGGAGCGGCGGCAGCCCGTGCGGGCAGAAGGCCGAGAAAAAGGGCGGACAAGGCCGCGACAACCGCGGACCGGAGGCAGGTGGGGTTTTGCATGCGGGGAAGGGTAAACTGCCGCCGGAAAGCCCGACGGAATCTCACCATGATGGCGACGGAAGGCTGGCGTCAAACCATCCCGCGGCCGGATTGGAATCGACCGCGGATGACACCGATAGACGCGGATTTCTCAGCGCGCTTTCAAATCCGTCGCGCCCGGCAGAACTTTCCGGATCATTTCCTGCAGCTGGCGCAGGTTCGCCACACTCAGCGCCGAGGTCCGGAACGGCACCGTGCCGACATTCGGCAGGTAAATGCACAACCGTCCGTTAAAGACGAAGGCGCACGCCGCCCCCGGCTGACTCTGGCCGTCCTTCGGAAACGTGAACTGCACCAGATTCACGGGCCGATGGGTCGCCAGCCGCGTCGCCACCCGCGATGCATCCCGCAGTCCGACCTCCTCGAGGCCGCTGATCTCCGCCGGCGGCTGGGCGGCGGGCGTCTGCGGCGTGTCCAGGCGGTACACCGGGAAATACGCGTTGAAGCGCGGATATTTCGCAATCAACGGGGCGGCGACCAAAGTCACCGATTCCTTCTTGCCCGGGTCAATGTCCTGCAGACTGAATCCAAAGTTCACGTCCCAGCTCCAGAGTTTGCCATTCAACTCAAACACGGCGACGGCGTGGCCGGCGACCACCTCGGCGTCCTCCTGCGCGCCCCACTGCAGCAGGCGGCACCAGGCGGAGGCGCCGTTGCGGTCGAGGAAGTCATCGCAGAGCGCGACCGACTCCACGAAGCAGCCGTTGGCCACGTTGAGCGGCGCATGGGGAAAAGGCGGCGGCGAGGTATCCGCCGCGAATGCGATTGGAGGCAAGGCCAGCAGCAGACCGAACAAAAACAAAACCACGGATTTCACGGATGAGCACGGATGACCGGCAGATCGAAAAAACATGCGGAAAAAAGTTTCATCGGAGAGGTCGTCTTCATGCGCGGGCCGGAATACCCGCAGTGTGCAAGCCGCCTGCCGTATCGCAACGGCGAAAAAGGATCTCGCCGCGGCCGACTCGTGGCCCGGTGCGTAAGCGCCGGGATGCAGAGACCAAACCTCCCGCTTCTCCCGAAGCTGGCTACAGCTTGAGCGTGGCTTGGCTCAGGACTTGCCGGCGAACGTGACTACCAGCGTCTGCACCGAGGTGCGGGTCAGCGTGCCGCCGAGGCCGGCGGTCACCGGCTGCAGCACCACGTCACTCACGCCGGCCGTGACTTCGCTTTTGACGGTGAACCCAAGCGTGACCTCCAGCCCGCTGAGCGTGAGCGGCACAGCGTCCGTGCCAGCTTTTTGCACACCCTCGGCTGCGGCGAGAATCGCGGCTTCCAAGTCGTCGGTCAGCCCCGGCATCGCGGCCAGCTTGACCGGCGCGGGCGCCGGCGGCACGAGCGTGAGCACCACGGTCTGCGCTTGATCCTGCTCGGCATCCGCGCCGGCGCCAAACACCAGCAGCTTGACGGTGCCGTTTTCCTTCCGCGTCAGGCCGGACTGCAGTGTCAGCTTAACCTGTTTGAGGGGTGGGAGGTGATTTTGGGCGAGCTGGTTTTGCACCTTGGCCAGCGCCACCTGCACCTGGGCCACCACCTCCTGGATGGCGGCCCCCTCGGCGGCGGCGGGTGCCGGCCGGGGAAGGATAAATCCGTTGCAGCCGCTCAGGGTCACGGCGAGCAACATTGCGATCAGGGTGGACCGGCATGCAGCACGAGTTTTCATGGGAAAAAGAGGGCGCGAAAGCTCGAGGTTAAAACCCACCCGCGGGGGTCGACAAGACTTTCTGGCACGAGGGTCACGGCACGGCATCGCGGCCCAAACTCCCTGCGCTCACGCGCAGGGCTACATTTCCGAAGCAGCCCGTCGCGTGAGCGGCGGGACTTGCCGTTGAAATTGTGGGCGGGGTGCCCTCACCCCGCTTCCGTCCCCGCGGGGTGAGGGC
>CAIQQB010000160.1 GCA_903873805.1 uncultured Opitutia bacterium
CAAGCCGACCCGGGCTTTCAGATCGGGACTGTGCTGACGTCGTTTCTTTGACATAGGGATCGTTGTGCTGACTTTGGGTTAACGATCCGACCTGTCCAGTTTCCGGGGACCACCTCAGAGATAGCAATGGAGACGGCCTCCCCCGCTTAACAACCGAAGCAGATACTGCCACCGCTCCAGCTGTCCCGCGTTGCTTTCCGGCCGCCCCGACCGGAGTCAGGCCCGGCCCGGGTGGCAAATGCTCGTGACCTTGTCGTGCCGCTGATTTCTCTGCTGCGGCATCCGATTCGCTGCAATCAGGGGGTGGCTGGCGGTTGTTTCGCAGCATCCGCTTGGTCGAGGCGGGCAAGCTCACCATGTGCAAGGTCGTATTCGTCGGATTGGAGCATGCCCGTTGAAATGCACTTCGCAAACAGACCCTTTGCTCCGGCGGCATCGTTGGCCAGCAGACGGACCATGCCTGCATAGTAAAACGCCTCACACCTGTGCTCCATGACCTTGCGGGGGTCGGCTTTCTCGGCCAAGGCAAGCAGCGCAGGTTCTTCAATCGAGCCGTTCAGAAAGAGTGCGAGGGATCTGACCCAACTGTCGTCCGAATTGATGGCCACGGATACCAGAGTGGCATCCGATCGCCCTAAACGTCGGTTGACGAGAAATCGAAGCAAACGGGCGGAAGAGGAGTCGTAGTTGTTCCTCACCTGAATCTCAATGTAACGGTCATACATTTCAGTTGCTTCTGCATAGCGCCCCTGAAGAATCAAAAGCTTCGCTTGGTCGGACATCAGGCCAAAGCCAAGCGGTGAGATTTCATTGGCTTGTTGGAAATCGGCGCTGGCCTCGTCAAGCTGGAGAAGTGAAATTTCGGCCTCGGCGCGGTAGATGTAGGGAAGGGAAGTTTTCTTGGCGGGAGAAAACTCAATCGCCTTGGAGAGGTCAAGAATGGCACCCTTAAAGTCGCCCCGGCCCATCCGGTAGTTGCCGCGCCAGAGATAGGGATAACCGTCGGTTGGTGCGCAAGCCACGGCCTGATTGAAATCGGCCATGGCACCAGCATGGTCGCCCAAGGACGATTTCGCGGTGGCGCGACCAACATAGGCTCCAAGGTCATTGCGATCCAGCCCCAGCGCCTTATCATAGTCGATGATGGCAGCCGGGTAATTGTCATTGCCGTTTTCGCTTTGGGCCAAATCACGGTAATCGTCATTGCTCTTGCCATGTATAACCGCCGCTTTTTCGAAGTCGGCCCGGGCACCCTCGGCATCTTGCAACCGGCTCCGGACCACGCCCCGGTCAAGCAAGGCATCGGCATCCGCATCGTCCAAACCCAACGCTTTGTTGTAGTCATTCAAAGCATGATTCAGGTCGTTCAGACAGAGTTCGACATAGCCGCGTCCCTTGTAAGCGAGGGCGTTATTCGGATCGAAATGAATGGCCTGGATGTAGTCTGCCAACGCGGCCTTGGGGCTATCGAAATTTCGCCGCAACTGGCCGCGCAAAAGATAGGCGCGGGCCAGAGTTGCCGGTGGATCAAGCCGAAGTTCGATCGCCTTGGAGTAGTCCTCCATCGCACCATCATATTCTGGAACTCCCAAACGCTCCCTGGCCAAGCCCCGGTAAAAATAGGCTGCGGCGCAATCGGGCTGAAGTTCAATGGCGTGGGAGTAGTCTACCACAGCCTGTTCATTGCCACCGCCGCGGGCTGACTTGATCGCGTCGATTGCTATTCCCCGGTAGACGTATGACATGGGATCATTCGGCCGTGTGGCGATGGCTCGGGCGCCGTCTGCGATGGCACCGTCGTAGTCCTGCAGGTCGATTCGATTTTGAGTGAGTGAGAGGTGCGCTGGGGTGTAATCAGGAATCAGTTTGATTGCTTCCAAACAGTCGGCGATTGCGCCGGAGTAGTCTTTTATCTCTTCCTTAACGTTTGCGCGACCAACATAGCTGTTTGCTTTCGAGGCAGGATCGGTTTCAAGCTCGATCGAACGGGTGAAAGAGGAGATGGCTTTCTCGTATTCTCGTCGTTCATAGTATTTAATGCCCAAGTTGTTGTAGGGCACAGCGAAGTTGGGCTTTAGTTCAATTGCCCGCAAATAATCCGCCATGGCCCCGTTCTTGTCGTTTTTCGAACTCTTTGCATTGCCGCGGTTCTTTATGGCCACGGCATCGTTCGGGTTGAGTTCGATTGCCCGGTCGAAATCCGCGATTGCCCCGTCGAAATCGTCCAGTCGCAATTTGCTTTGGGCTGAATTCAAGTAGCCTTCCTCAGATGGTTGCGTCGTGGCGCTGGCAGCGAGGTCGGGCGTGGATGCATTGAGACGGGCCGAAAGGATCACCAGCACGGCAAATGCTGTCCATCCGGCATTTCGAGAATGAAGCAGGGGATTCATGGCTCAGCGCTGTTTTTCTGGAAAAACCCCAAGGTGTCAAAACAGTTGGGAAAATCAGTCTTGGCTGGGACAACTTACGCCAATTGCGCAGGAGTGTTACAGGTTCCTTCGCCAGCGGCTTGAAACCGGGCCGAAAGCCGCAAGGCTCTCCGGATGGCCAAACCCGACGAGCCCAAGGTGATCTTTTCCATGATCGGCGTCTCGAAGAAAATCGAGCGCAAGGAAATCCTCCGCGACATCTCCCTGTCGTTCTACTACGGCGCCAAGATCGGCGTCCTCGGCCTCAACGGCTCCGGCAAGTCTTCGCTCCTCCGCATCCTCGCCGGCCGCGACACCGAGATCGACGGCCGCGTCCACTTCGAGCCCGGCTACCCCGTCGGTCTCCTCGAACAGGAACCGCACCTCACCGCCGGCGCGACCGTCCGCGCCTGCGTCGAGGAGGGCGTCAAGCACCTCACCGACCTCACCGCCGCCTATGACGCGACATGGGACGAGCTCGCGGCCGCGGCCGACGACAAAGAGCGCGACGCCATCGCCGACAAGCAGGCCAAGCTGCAGGAGAAGCTCGACGCGCTCGGTGCCTGGGATGTGGCCCCGCAGGTGGAGATGGCGATGGACGCGCTCCGCTGTCCGCCGCCGGACCAGCTGGTGGACAAGCTTTCCGGCGGGGAGCGCCGCCGCGTCGCGCTCGCCCGCCTGCTGTTGCAGAAGCCGTCCATCCTCCTGCTCGACGAGCCGACCAACCATCTCGACGCGGAGAGCGTCCACTGGCTGGAGCAGCATCTCGCCCGCTACGAGGGCACGGTCATCGCCGTAACGCACGACCGCTACTTTCTGGACAATGTCGCCCAGTGGATCCTTGAGCTGGCGCACGGCCACGGTACCCCGTGGAAGGGCAACTATTCCTCCTGGCTCGAGCAGAAACAGGCGCTCGCCACCGTCGGCCAGCGCACCGAGGATCGCCGGCAGAAAGCAATGGCGCGCGAGCTGGCCTGGATCCGGCAGGGCGCGAAGGCCCGGCATGCGAAGTCCCAGGCGCGCATCACCGCCTATGAGTCGATGCTGAAGGAAAACGTGACTGAGAAGGAACGGGAGTTCGAGCTGCTCATCCCGCCCGGGCCACGTCTCGGTGCGCTGGTCGTCGAAGCGAAGGACCTGGCCAAGAGCTACGGTGAGAACGTGCTCTTTGAGGGGGTGAACTTTTCCCTGCCGCCCGGCGGCCTGGTCGGTGTCATCGGGCCCAACGGCGCCGGCAAGACCACGCTGTTCCGCCTGATCATCGGCGCGGAGCAGGCCAACGCCGGCACCCTGCGCGTGGGCGAGACCGTCAAGCTGGCGCACGTCGACCAATCGCGCGACTCCCTGCCAGACGGCGAGACGATCTGGCAGGCGATCAGCGGCGGTGAGGAGATCATGCGGCTGCCCGGCCGCGAGGTGAACAGCCGCGCCTATTGCGCACAGTTCGGCTTCACCGGCCCTGACCAGCAGAAGAAGGTCGGCATCCTGTCCGGCGGCGAACGCAACCGCGTCCACCTCGCGCGCCTGCTCAAGCGCGGGGCCAACCTCATCCTGCTCGACGAGCCGACGAACGACCTCGACGTCAACTCGGTCCGCGCCTTGGAGGAGGCGCTGGAAAACTACGCCGGCTGCGCGGTGGTGGTGACGCACGACCGCTGGTTCCTCGATCGCGTGGCGACGCACATCCTGGCGTTCGAGGGCGACAGCGCGGTGGTGTTCTTCAACGGGAACTATTCGGACTACCTCGAGGATTTCCGCCGCCGCAAGGGCAACGCGGCCGACCAGCCCCACCGGATCAAATACCGCAAGCTGACGCGGGGGTAGGACGAGAATGAGATTGGCCACAAAGAGGCACAAAAAGCACAAGATATTGCCCGTTATTCCAACGGATTGAAGAACCCATTCTGGATGCGGACAGATTGGAGCCAGTGCCACTGCTGCCATCGAGGGCAGATCAAATGTTATCGTGGGTATTCTTTGCCTCTTTGCGTCCTTGCGCTTACTTCCCGTGTATGAACCACAGAGAATCCAAAATCGAATCGCTCGTCCTCGGGGGCGGGTGTTTTTGGTGTACCGAGGCCGCGTACCTGCTGCTGCCGGGTGTCAAAAAGGTCACTTCCGGCTATGCGGGCGGCCGGGAGGCCAATCCCACCTATGAGCAGATCTGCGCCCATGCCACCGGGCACGCGGAGGTCATCCGCATCGAGTTCGATCCGGCATTGGTCGCGCTCGAGACGTTGCTGGAGTTCTTCTGGCAGGTGCACGATCCCACGCAGGTGGGCGGTCAGGGCAACGACCACGGGCCGCAATACCGTTCCATCATCCTGTATGCCGACGAGGCGCAGCGGGCCGCCGCCGAGGAATCGCGCGCGGTCGCGGGCCGGCTTTTCCGTGCTCCGATCACGACCGAGATTGCGCTGCTGGAGAAGTTCTGGCCGGCGGAGGCCTACCACCAAAACTACTTTGCCCAGCACCCCGGCCAGGGCTACTGTGCGGCGGTGATCGCGCCCAAGATTCGTAAGCTGTCCAAGGCGTTGGGCACCGGCGGACATTGAGCTTGAGCGAAGCCAAGGGCCCGTTGTTATTCCGACCGGGCGGGGCAGTGACGGGGTGTCTTCCAGGCCACGCCAGCACAGCTTTCCGGAGAGGGCGGCGACGAGCGCCGCCCCTGCACCAGGATTAAGCCACGGAGGCCGAACTTCGCCCAACCGTGCCGGTCCGATTCAGACCGGGCTGGGCAACGACGTGCTGCGACCGATCACGGGGGCGGTGACGACGCCCAGCTCGTAGCCGATCTTGCCCTCGATGATTTCGCGCAGCGCGATGTCTTCGAGCGCCAGTTTTTCCAGCGACTCGACCAGGGCCCGGCTGCCGCGGCGGAGCTGTTTCACGCGGCGCGAGACCACGTTGATCAGGATGTTCGGGTCATCGACAATCTTTAGGGCAGCCCGGAGGTATTCGTCTCTCATGTGATTTGGGTGGCCCGGACGGCCGGCGCGGGGTGGGGGAGGTGGTTCATGAATGTTCTTGGCTGAGTCGGATATACTAATGGGCGGCGCTCACGAAGACAACGCCGGAAGATCCGGACATGGCCAATCCGTTCGCCGGCCATCCGGATGGATTGATTTAAATCACGCAGTTCACCGGAACTCGGCGGCAAAATGCGCCGGGAAGTTCTTTGGCTCGACACGAGGTCGATCCCTACGGTGTCGGCAAGAAATTAAACCCGTTTACTTCTTTTTGTTCGCCGCCTGCTTGGCCTTGGTGGCCTGCTGCGAGTTGATCAGCTGCTGCTTCTTGCTGTTCGCGGCGTTGACGGTCGTCTGCTTCTGCGACGCCTTTTTCTGAACCGATTTCGGGGATCTGTCGCCCATGGTGGGTTGGCCTTTCAATGAGGGTTGTCTCACCCTCGGAATGTTCGTTTCCCCGACGGCGACCTTGGTCATCCGCGCAATCTCCGGCATTGTAAACAACCATCGGCGCCGCGGCGCCGAAACCTCCCGGCCAGTCGGGCGCTCAAACCGCCGGGCGTTTCACGTGGCTCCAGCGCCAGGAGTCCAGCTCCGTCCAGCGTCCGACCTTCAGTGTGACCTCGATGACCTCCCCGGCCGCAAACTCGTCGCGGTCGGTGCGCAGGATGCGAAAGCCCCAGTGCGGCGCGCGGCCCGGGTCGAGCGGACTGGAGCTCAGGCTGAGGTCACCGTCCACCCGGGCGCGGAAAAACACCGCAAATCCGTCCAGCCGCCCCGCGTGCACCACGGTGCGCGTGAAGCGCAGCTCGGCCGGCAGGTCGGCCTCGTGCAAGCTCTGCAGGTCGACCGTCAGCACGGGCGCGGGTTCGCCGAGGAAATGCTCCACGAGGTTGAGATCGCTGCTGCACAGGTGGTAATAGGACGGCTCCTGCGGGCGGCTGCGCTCGAGGCAGGAATAGTCATAGCCCTTGACGTTGAGCTCCCAGAGAAACGGGACCAGCCGGCGGTCGCGCACCTTGATCGGCTCGCAGAAAAATTCGAACCGGCTCGGCAGGATCAGGCCGCCGGGCTTGAGCAGGCGGTCGCGCAGGTCGGCGACGTTGGCCACCATCGCCTCGTCGAACAGGCAGTCGCCCATCTGCTCGTGCAGGATGACGTCGACCTTTTCAGCGGTGGTGAACTCCGAGCTGTGCCGGCCGACGAACTCCACGTTTTCGATCCGGTTGTGGGCGGCGAGCGCCCGGGCCTGCTCGAGAATGGCCGAGTGGTCGATGGCGTAGACCTTCGCTGCGCCCTGGCGCGCGGCCAGCGCGGCGAGAATTCCGGTGCCGGTGCCGAGGTCGATCACCCGGGCCCCGGGCCGGATGTGGCGGGCGATGGCCGCGGCATAGAAATCCATCCGCGGACCGTCGGCCAGCATCCGCTCCTGCTCGTGGAAGCTCGCAAAATACCGGCCGTTGTATTCCCGGTAGCGCGCCTCCGGCGTGGCCTCGTTGGCTGGATACAACCAGGCCGCGAGCCGCGGCCTGGCCTGCACCCAGGCGCCGGCGCGCGCGAGCAGCCGACGGCCGGTGGAAAAAATCCCGGCACTGATACACGGAAGGGAAAAACGGGACATCGCGGGCGGGGAAAAATCAGCGGGCGGCCGGCTTCGCGGCGGCTTCCGCCAGCTGCACGACAATCGTCCGGCCGGCCAGCGTGACCTGGTCGCCGGCCACAAGCTGGCGGCGCTTGCGCGTTTCCACGGCCCCGTTGACGGTGACGCGGCCGGTGCTGATGACCTGCTTCGCGGCGCCGCCGCTCTCGGCGAGCCCGCCGAATTTCATGAACTGGCAGAGCTCGATGGGCGTGGCGCGAACGACAACGGCGCGGTGATCGGAGGGAGTGGGCTGGCTCATGGTGGTGGAGGAAGGGGGGGAGGCGAACGGTCGGCCTCACTTGGCCGCGCCGGTCGTGACGATCCGGATACCATGGGCCTCGATGCGGATGCGGCGGTCGCGGTAGAGGGTGCCGATTGCCTGCTTGAAGGCCTTTTTGCTCACCCCGAACGCCGCGCGGATTTCCTCGGGCGAGCTGTCGTCGTGGAACGGCAGGCGCCCGCCGGCGGCCTGCAGCGCAGTGAGAATCTGTTCGGCGACCGGGGCGATGCGGCGGTGGCCGACGCGGTCGAGGCCGACGTCGATCTTGCCGTCGGGCCGCACCGTGCGCACGAAGCCGTCGAGCGGCTGGCCGACTGCGAGCGGGCCGGCGAGGTCGGTGCGGTAGAGCAGGCCGCGATGCCGGTTCTCCACGATCACGTTGTAGCCGAGCGGGGTTTCGCCATAGACCAGCAGCTTCACTGGCTGCCCCTCGGCGTAGGTGGGCGGGATGAGGGTGAAGGCGCGGTTGAGCCGGGTGCTCGCGACGACCCGGTCGGTTTTCTTGTCGAGGGCGATATGCACGACCAGCCAGTCGCCGAGCTTGGTCGGCGTGACCAGTTCGCGGAGCGGCAGCAGCAAGTCCTTCTCCAGGCCCCAGTCGAGAAATACACCGATCCGCGGGCTCAGGCCGACGACGCGCAGAAACGCAAATTCGCCGACGACCGCGTGCGGCGTTTCGGTCGTCGCGACCAGCCGGTCCTCGGAATCCCGGTAGACGAAGACGTCGAGCTTGTGCCCGGGCATCGCGCCCGGCGGAACGTAGCAGCCGGGCAGCAGGATTTCGCCATGCGTGCCGCCGTCCAGATAGAACCCGGGCGGGGCGGAGCGGACGACGGTCAGCGTGTTGCGGTTGCCAATGAGTGCCATGAGCGGATCAAGCTACACGCCGCGGCCCGCCAAGGGGAGGCAATTCGCCGCGGGTTGGCAAAGTAAGGCTAGACTGTGACCGGCCTTCTGGGGGCAGTCATAGAAGGGCCAAGACCAGCCCGTCCCTTTGCGATCCTCGCGCTGCCTACCGTTCCACGGCATTGCCAATTGACCCAGATTCAGCCAAAGACCGCCTGCGGGTTGCTATCGAGCGCAAGTCCGCGACGCCGAAAAAGCCAACGCCAAGAACTGACCAATCATGCGCCCCATCTACCAATCACTCATCACTATCCTCATTGGGGCTCTTGCCGCCGTGATTGTCATCGTGCGACACAACCGAAAGAAGAAGTAATTTAAAATTAAGAAACTACCCAGCTTCAGCCTTTGCTGATTTCATCCCTCCCATGTGTCATTGGCCACCTCAAAACCGGCCAGCGCTGGCCACTTCAAAACCAGCCACTCGGAGGGTGGTTGGGGTGATAGGATTTGTTAGGTGTGGTGCAAGTGGGAAAAGCGGTCGGCCACGC
>CAIQQB010000161.1 GCA_903873805.1 uncultured Opitutia bacterium
CCGATGCCCGTGGCTTCCGCTCCTTCACCAACTACCGCACCCGGATTCTGTTTCACTGTGGGAAGCTCAAGATGCTGCCTCACCTTCAGCCCTCATCCACCCACTAAGAAACCGGAAGAACCTGAGCCGGCCGGTGTCGAGCGCGAGGTGGAGGGTGCGGTTGAAACTGCCCCCGAGCTCACCGGAATCGACGGTGTAGCCGTACTCGACGAGGATCCCGAGGGTGGCGTCCGCATTGCGGGCGCCGATGCGGAACGGATCCTCCCCGCGGATCACCCGGGCTCCGCCCGCGACAAAGAGCTGCAGGCGGGCCGGGCGGGCCCCGAGTCCCCACAACTGCGCGAAGAGCTGCCGCAGGCCGGTGTCGGCGAACATGGCCGGTTGGACCGATGCCTTGGCGGGGGAGAGCCTTGAGTCGGGGAGCATAAAATGCAGGATCCCGCCGACCTTCAGGACCGAATCATAGGCGGCGACGCCGACGCAGGAGCCCAATGCATAGGTGCTCAGGATGGCCTGGGCCGTGTTGGATACGGCCAGTTCGCCGACGCCGACGATCACACGCTGAGCGAACCAGGCACCGGCATTCGTTCGTCCCCCCGCGCGCGGGAGGAGAGGCCGGGTCGGCGGCGGAAGACTGAGGTCGAGGCCGGTCATGGACGGGGGGCCGGGTGGCGGTTGAGCCAGGTTGCGATGCCGCCCAGCGGCAGCACGGTCTGAGCCGCCCCGATTTCCTGCGCGGCCCTGGGCATGCCGTAGACCACGCTGGACGCCTCGTCCTGGGCGAACGTCATGGCTCCGAGTTTGCGCAGTTGCAGCAGTCCCTCGGCGCCATCCCGGCCCATCCCGGTGAGCACACCGGCGAGAAAATGGCTGGAATTGCCCGTGTCGGCGGCGGACTTAAAGAGGAGGTCCACGGCCGGGCGCTGGTGCCAGACGGCTGGGCCGCCGGTCAGGCGCACCTGGTGATGGCTCCCCGTCCAGTGCAGCAGCAGATGGTAGTTGCCCGGCGCGACCAAGGCCAGGCCGGGCAGCAGGCGGTCGCCATCGACGGCCTCGCGCACTTCCAGCGCGCACAGCGCGTCGAGGCGGGTGGCGAAGGCCTTGGAAAACAGCGCCGGGATATGCTGCACGATCGCAATGCCCGGCAGATCCGCCGGCAGCGCCGTGAGGACCTCGCGCAACGCCTCGACCCCTCCGGTGGAGGCGCCGAGCAGAATCGCCGCCCGGGGATCCGGCCGCCGGGCCGCCTCCCCTCGGGCGGGCGAGCGACCGGCGACCGCCGTCGCCCGCACCGCGGGTCGGATGCTCACCCGGGCGGCGGCCTTGACCTTCGCAACCAACTGCACGCCGATCTCGCTCAGGGGCGTGGCGCCGCCCGGTTTGGCGACGACATCGACCGCGCCCAGTCGCAGCGCTTCAAGGGCGAACTCCGAGCCGCGCGCTGTGAGCGAGCTCATGATCACCACCGGGAGGGGCCGTCGCTCCATGAGCAGCCCCAGAAAAGTGAGCCCGTCCATCCGCGGCATTTCCAGGTCGAGCGTCAGCACATCCGGAGCGAGCCGCGCGATCTGGTCGCGGGCTTCGTACGGATCGGCGGCGGTCCCGACCACTTCCAGCTCCGGGTCGGCGCCCAGGGTTTCACGGACCAGGCGGCGGACGACGGCGGAGTCGTCCACAATGAGGACGCGGATCTTTGCCGGTGGATTCATGGGGCGGGCGGCAGCCGATAGACGGAGGGCTGGACGAGCTGCAGTTTGTGGCGGACGCCGCTGAGTCCCTCGGAGTGTCCGACAATCAGATAGCCGCCGGGGACGAGGTGGCTGGTGAGCTTGGCAACGAGCTCCTCCTGCGTCGGCCGGTCGAAGTAGATCATGACGTTGCGGCAGAAGATCAGCTGCAGCGGCGCGGTGAACGGCGGGGTGGTTTCGAGCAGGTTCAACTGGCGGAAGTTCACGCGGTCGCGCACGGTGGCCTTCACCCGGTAGTTGCCCAGTTGCGGTCCGAAGCCGCGCTGGAAACAGGGCATCGCCCAATCCGGAGTGTGGGAGGCGACGGCGCTTTCCCGGTAGATGGCCCGGGTGGCGGTTTCCAGCACGCGGTGC
>CAIQQB010000162.1 GCA_903873805.1 uncultured Opitutia bacterium
GACATCATATCCGACCTTCTACTCGCCGCATAGGAGGACGCCGCCCGGACGTTTACGTTTTACCCAGCCTTACCCACACAAAAACCGGAAGAACCCATTTCGGGCTCCCGGGCTTACCCACCGTAAATGACATTTAGCCGTATTTACGCGCATAGTCACAAGTCTTCGAGGAATTCTTCCAAGTCCAATTGTGACAGAATGGGACGTGTTTCAAGACGATAAGAACGACAGTTATTTTATTCCAATGGCTCCGATGCGCCAATTTATTTCACATGAAAAGGGCTTTGTTTCCTTTGAGATAAGAATGTATTTCGATCCAAAAGAAACCATTCCTGACCTACAAGGCAGGGAGGGCCATCGATTCCTTCAAAAGGGACTGGACATTGAGAAGGCAATACTGGTTGAAATTGATGCTGATTGAAACTTGCCTGTCAGGTGGGCCGCATTTTTGGCACGTTTTCAACCTGTGAAAGATACACCCTGAATGGCGTTTCCTTAATTATCCGACCTTCTACTCGCCGCATAGGAGGACGCCGCCCGGACGTTTACTATTAGGTGGCAGTCGGATTTGTTGTTGTGGTTGGACTGACGGAGATTCGCGGGAAAGGCAGTGGCCGATGGATGAGGCAGAACGAGACAGATTGGCTCAGAGCAGGCCGGTTTGGGGCGGTTTACGGGATGTTAGGACACTACCGGCTGAAGTCGTGCCTTGCATCCTTGCCCGGCTCCTGATGGAGTCGACAGCTTCATGTCTGACCACCACCACGGCGGCAAAGCCGAGCCCAAGTTCTCCCCCCTGCTATTTCTGCTGACCATCAGCCTCAGTCTGGCGGGTCTCTGCGGGCTGATGGCGCTGCTGGTGCCGGGCGTCTGGCACATCCAGATCACGGCGGGCTGGCTGCCGCTGCTCGCCGTCTTCCTCTTCGCCCACGCCTTCAACGCCTTCGTGGAGTTCGTCTTCCATCGGTACGTGCTCCATGCGCCGCTGGTGCCCTTCCTCTCGTATTTCTACCGTCAGCATACCCTGCACCACGCCCTGACGCGGGTGGCCTACAAGAAGGGGAAGGATTCCGGCACGATGCCCTGCTTCGTGGAGAACATCTACCCCATCGTGGAGGAGAAGCAGTTCGAGGCGTCCTATTTTCCCTGGTATTCGCTGGTGGTGTTCAGCCTGATCGGCTGCCTGGTGTTTGTCCCGCTGCAGCTGCTGCTGCCCGGCTGGCCGGTGATGCTCGGCAGTCTCCTCGCGGTCGCCTGGTCTCTGACCCTCTACGAACTCATCCATGCGGTGGAGCACTGGCCGCAGGAAACCTGGGACCGGCTGGTCGCCCATCCGACGCAGGGCCGCTTCTGGCGCAAGGCCTACGCGTTCCATCTGCGGCACCACGCGGACATTCGCTGCAACGAGGCCATTTCGGGCTTCTTCGCCCTGCCCCTGCCCGATTTTGTCTTCGGCACCTACGTCGATCCGGAGACCCTCTACACGCACGGCCAGGCCGTGGATCCCAAGGAGTTCGTCAGCCCGCGGCCGCGCTTCGCCTTCATCCGCTGGCTCGACCGCCAGGCCGAGCAGTCCGTCAGCCGCCGGCGCCAGCGCCGCAGCGCGGCCCCGGTCCCGGTTCCGGCGAGCGAGCCGGCCCAGCCGGTCCTGACCGCCCCCACCAAGCTCCGCGTTGCGCCGGTCACGGGCAAGTGAGGATCCCCGGAGCAGGATTGGGACATTGACGAAGTTTACAGGCGGAAGTCTTCGACCCTGCTTGGGTCGACCAAACCTAGAACCCCGGGGTCACCGACCCCGGCTACAACCAATCCGAAACCCGCTGCGGAGCCTGAGCCCATGGCACGAGGCCATGGGCGAGGGAGGCAGGGAACCCGCCGCCGCTCAGGCGAGTTTCATCTTTGCCGGCTCAAATTTTGGAGCGAGGAGATGGTGGATGGCAAAGGTCACCACGTAGGCAAAGGCCAAGATGTGCAGGAGATGCCCGTAGGCCTGGGTCTCGTTGCCGGCCGCCTTGTATTCGTCGAGCACCTTGCCGCAGAAGATGGGGAACAGCATCCCGCCAGCCGCGCCGGCCAGACCGCCGATGCCGATGATGGAGGCGATGGCCTGTTTGGGGAAGGTATCCGACACCGTCGTGAAAAGGTTGGCTGACCAAGCCTGATGGGCCGCTCCGGCCAGCGCAATCAGGAGGACCGCCGGCCAGACCCCGAAGTTGGTCGCGAAATAGACCGGCAGCACGCAAAGGGCGAAGATGAACATGCAGGTCTTGCGCGCCCGCGTGACCGTCCAGCCGCCCTTCGTCAGATAGCCCGTCACCCAGCCGCCCGCAATGCTGAGGATCGTGACGATGCTGTAGATGGTCACGAGGTGGACCCAGCTGTTCTTGATGTCGAGATTGTAGGTCTTCTTGAAGAAGTCGGGCAGCCAGATGAGAAAGAACCACCACACGGGATCGGTCAGAAATTTGGCGATGATGAAAGCCCACGTCTGCCGGTAGCCGAGCAGGCTGAGCCAGGACGGCTTCGGGGCGGCGTTGCCCGCCTGTTCGTCGGCGTCGCTGCGGATGTGCGCAAGCTCGCCGGCGTCAAGTCCGGCCACCTTCTCCGGGACATTGTAAAACGGCAACCAGAAGCCCAGCCAGGCGAAGCCCGCCAGGCCGACGATGATAAACGCCGAGTGCCAGCCCCAGGTGAGCACGAGCCAGGGGACGAGCGCAGGTGCCAGAATCGCCCCGACATTGCTGCCCGAGTTGAAGATGCTCGTGGCAAAGGCGCGCTCTCGCTTGGGAAACCAGAGGGCGGTGGCCTTGATGGCCGACGGGAAGTTGCCGCCTTCGCCGATGCCAAGTGCGACACGCGCGCTGATGAAGCCACCCAGGCTCGCCACCAGGGCATGGCCCAAGGCCGCCACGCTCCAGGCCCCGATCGAAACGGCGTAACCGATCCGGGTGCCGTAACGGTCGATAAACCAGCCGAAGAACAGCAGACCAAAGCCATAGGCACCCTGGAAGGCGGAGTTCACGTAGCCAAACTGCTCGTTGGTCCAGCCGATCTCCTTGTCGAGGGTGCCCTTGATCAGCGACAGGATCTGCCGGTCCATGTAGTTGATGGTCGTGGCGAAAAACAGCAGTGCGCAGATGACCCAGCGGTATTGGCCGATTTTTTGGGAAACGGGAGTGGTGGGGTGGTTCATGAAAATGGGGCGGACCAAGGTCGACGCTGCGGAATTTTTTGGCGGATTCAATCACCGCGTTGGAAAATCATCAGGGCTTGGCCGGGAGCTCGGCGCCGGCGGGGAGAATCGTGACGTGCGTGAACTTGATCCGGTCCCCGTTCGCCTCCAGCTCGGCCGGGTTGGGGCCGGCGAAGGTGCAGTCGCGCAGGTTGACGTTTTCGATCACCGCCGTCGCGCCGGCCTGGAGGATGACCAGCTTCGGGATGTCCCGGCCGGTGACGTGGTCGACGTTGATGTTCCGCAGCACGGGAATGTAGGGACCGGTCGCCGCGTTGTAGGTGAACTGGATCAGGAGCCCGGCCGCGGAGGTGGCCCGGGCCACGCTGCCGACCGTCACGTTGCGCATGTAGGCGTTCTCGATGATGCCGCCGCGCGTCGGGCTGTTCTTGAGCCGGAGAAACGCGTTGAGGCGCGGGCTGTCCATCTGGCAATCCTCGACAAAGATGTTGCGGATGGCCGGGGTGCATTCGCTGCCGAGGGTCACGCCGCCGTGGCCGTCCTTCATCACGCAGTGGCGGATGATGACGAACTCGGTGGGCAGGTTGACGCGGCGGCCGTCGTCGTCCTTGCCGCACTTGACCGCGATGCAGTCGTCGCCGGTGTCAAAGGTGCAACCCTCAATCAACACGTAGCGGCACGAGTCCGGGTCGCAGCCGTCGTTGTTGGCGTCGTGGCTGGAGATGTTCAGATTCCGCACTGTGACATTCGTGCAGTAGACCGGGTTGATCTCCCACATCGGCGAGTTGTGAATCGTGAGGCCCTCGATCAGTACATTCTTGCAGCGGAAGGGGACGACGAAATTCGGGCGGAGCGAGCCGCCTGACGTGCGCAGCGCGGCCACCCAGTTGGCCTCACCACCGCCCTCCAGAGTACCCTTGCCGGTGACGGCGATGTTTTCCTGGTCGAGGGCGTAGATGGGCGGGGCGACATTCTCCCGCTCGACGCCTTCGTAACGGATGGTGACCTTGGGGTATTTGCTGAGGTCGCCAGGCACGAACTGGAGCGTCGCCTTATCGGTGAGGTGCAGGTCCACGTTGCTCAGCAGGCGGATGCCAGCGGTGCGCCAGGTGCCGTCCGGCACGACGACATGGCCGCCGCCGGCGGCGTGGCAGGCGGCGATGGCCTTGGCGATGGCGTCAGTGCAGTCGGTCGTGCCGTCGGCCTTCGCACCGAAATCGGAGATGGGAAAATTCTTGTCCGGGAAAACCGGCGCCTGAATGTGCGCGAGGATCTGCGGGACGGCGTCCCAGCCGAGCTTGGCGACGTCGGCCGGCGCGAGGTCGGCCGCGGCAGTGGCGGCGGCGAGCAGCGGAGACGCGCCGCAGCCGGCGAGCAGAAGGAAAGGCAGGAATCGTTTCATGGGGTGGCGGGGATTGGTCAGGAAAAAGTAGGCGCAGCCTTCATGGCGCGGGTGCGGTTTGGGAGGGGGCGAAGAGCCGGTCGAGTTCGATCCCGGCGAGGATGAGCGGGCCGACACCCTTGAGGTCGTTGTTCACGACTTTCTCGCCGATATAATAGGCGAACGAGCCGTCGCGCGGATGGCCGTTGGACGGGTTGCCGCCGAGGCCGGCCACCGAGCAGCATTTCGTGAGCGTCACACTGCCGGCGGCATCGGTCGTGACGAGGTCGCGGATGATTCCGGCATAGCCGCGGGAAATCACGTCGGCGTAGGGCGTGCGCGGGAGGTAGCCGCGGTTGACGGCCTTGGCGAGCGCGGCGACAAACTGGCAGGAGGCGGTGGCCTCAAGGTAGTTGCCCTCGCGCGGCCCTTGGTCGAGCACCTGCCACCAGAGGCCGGTCTTCGCGTCCTGCCAGCGCGCGACCCCGGCGGCGAGGCGACCGAGCAGCTCCAGAATTTTGGCGCGGGCCGGGTGGTCGGCGGGGAGAAAATCGAGCGTGTCCACAATGCCCATCGCATACCAGCCCTCGGCGCGGCCCCAGAAGTTCGGCGACAGGCCGGTCTGCTTGTCCGCCCAGAACTGTGTTTTGCTCTCGTCCCAGCCGTGGTAGAACAGGCCGGTCTTCGGGTCGTAAGCATGCTCACCGACGAGCAGGATTTGCTTCGCCACATCGTCAAAATCGGCGGGTTCATGGAAGACCTGCCCGTACTGGGCATAGAACGGCGCGGCCATGAAAATGCCGTCGAGCCACATTTGGTCGGGATAGACCTTCTTGTGCCAGAAGCCGCCGCTCGCCGTGCGCGGCTGGTCGGCGAGCTGCTTCCGGAGCAGCTGGAGCACGGTGAGCAGCCGCGGCTCGGGATTCTGCTGGTAGAACGCGAGCACCACCTTGCCGGGCGCGATGCTGTCGAGGGTATAGTCCGGAAGCTTCGCGCCCGCCACGCTGCCGTCGGGACCGATGCCGCCGAGGACCTGTTGGGCCGCGTAAGCGGGATAGGCGGGATCCGGGACACGGTCGTTGAGCCGGAGCAGGGCGAGCGCGAGCAGGCTGTTGGTGTAATCCCATTTCGGCTGCACGGGCTGGCGGGCCATCTGGGACTTCGCCATCCGCACCGACCAGGCGAGCGGAGTAGCGTCGCCGAAGGACCTGGCAGAGGCGGCCGAACCGGCTGCGGGGACCGGTCCAGACGCGCCCGCCGCCACGAGGGCGGAGCCGGTGAGAATCAGAAGCAGGGGCAGCTTCACGGGAAAGAATCCCTGCGCGCACGCGCAGGGCTAGGTGATTTTCGTGGCCCGCTCCGAGAGGAGCGGGATTCGGACCGGGGTATTGCGGCTCACGGCGCCAGAGCGACGCTGACCTTGACCGGAGCGCGCAGGCGTTCAGCCAGGGCCGTCAGGTAGGCGGACCATTGTTCGGCCGATTTGACGTTGCCGAGCTGGTCCCAAGCCGCTCCGGAATAGTAGTGCAGCGTTTCGCCCGACTTGACCTTGGCGAGGATGAGCTTGTCAGGCCGGAGTCCGCGGGAAACGGGCTCGTTGGCCTGAGCCTGGGCGAATCCGGCGAACTTGGCGTCAGGGGCGAGCAGCACGGCAACGCCGAGCTGGCCGTTGGTCGGATAGGTTTCCCAGAGGCTCTGCCAGGCGTTTTTCTCGTCATTGGCGGGCGCGATGTTGGTCGTCTCCCCCTTGTTGGAATGCATGGTCAGACCGATTCCGATGGTCAGCTCGGTCGCGCCGGTGATGGTGAACGTGCTCTCGACCCGGTCGAGATAGTGGCCGGCGTCCATGGCGAAATGCTTCACCTCGGAAATCTTGGCGCCGTTGCCGGCGTCCCACGCCTCGTAGGTGAGTTCGAACTCGGCCCGGATCGGCCCGTTGGCCATAACCTTCCAGCCGCGGAAGTCGCGCGAGACATGCATCGTCTTGCCATCCCACACGCCGATGCCACCGTCGCCGCGCGCCTGGCCGGTCTCATACATGTCGAGCCCCTCGCCGGTGTCGGTATGGAGCGCGTTGTGGTCCTTGTTGTACCAGCGGTCGATGACGAAGTAGGGGAAGCGCTTGCTCCAGACGTCGACGCCGCTGCCGCCGACGGGCATGAGGTCGGGTCCGGCGGAGGGCTGCTCGAGGCCCAAGCCGTAGATGCGGTGGGCGATCAAGTCGTTTTCCCAAGCAAAGTCGTCCAGCCGGTCAGGCACAAAGCGGGCGTAGACTTTGGACGGATACGGCGGCACCTGCGTCTTCACCGGCTCGATGGTGAACGTCGCCGACTTCTCCCCCGCGGCAAAGTCATGCTGGAAAATCAGGTCGTTGTACTCGTAATTGCGGCCGCCCTTGGTGTCGAGGTTGGTCACCTGCGACGGGACGGCCTGGCCGGAGGCATCCTTCACCAGGAGATTGTCGAAGCGCACGACCGGAATGTTGCGCGTGCTGTTCCAGTATTGCGCCGGATTCGCGTGCTCCGGATCGAGCAGGCGGCGGATTTCGGTGAACGGCACGGACACGGTCTCGGCCGGACGGGCGAGGCCGGAGTCGTTGGCGACGGTGACGACCAACTTGCCGGCGGCGTGGGCGGAGGCCGCCAGCGCGAAGAGCGCCGCGGCGACGAGGAGGGCTTGCGGGGTTTTCATGGGGAGAATGGCGGGGAGGGTTTCAGCGCGCCAGCCAGCCACCGTCGACGGCGACGGTGTAGCCGTTGACGTAGTCCGAGGCGGCGGAGGCGAGAAACACCACGGTGCCCTTCAGATCATCGGGCGTGCCCCAGCGGCCGGCGGGGATGCGGGCGAGGATCGAGGCGCTGCGGTCGGCGTCGGCGCGCAGCGGCGCGGTGTTGTCGGTCGCCATGTAGCCGGGGGCGATGGCGTTGGCATTGATGCCCTTGCCGGCGAGCTCGCTGGCCATCAGGCGGGTGAGGCCCTGGACGGCGCTCTTGGACGAGGTGTACGACGGCACGCGGATGCCGCCCTGGAAGGAGAGCATCGAGGCGATGTTGATGATCTTGCCGCGGGCGTTGCGGGCGACGACGTCGCGCACGAAGCATTGGCTGAGGAAGAAGACCGCGTTGATGTTGATGCCCATCACGTCGTCCCAGTCCTTCTCGGTGAAATCGAGAAAGTCCGCACGGCGGATGATGCCGGCGCAGTTCACCAGGATGTCGAGCGAGGCGAAGCTCTTCCGGGCGGTGGTGATGAGGCCGGGGATGCTGGTGCGGTCGCCGAGATTGGCGGCGATGGTGATGCACTTGCGGCCGAGGGCCTCGACCTGCTGGCGGGTGTCTTCGGCCGGGAGGATGTCCACGGCGACAATGTCCGCGCCGGCTTCGGCGAGGGCGAGGGCCATGCCCTGACCGAGGCCGCGGGCGGCGCCGGTGACGAGGGCGACCTTGCCGTTGAGTTTGAAGGATTCGAGGATCGTGCTCATGGATGGATGGGTGATGGGTGGGTGTGGAAAGACGGGAAAATTCAGGGGAAAAAGAACGGAAGGTTGAACCGCTAATAAACGCTAATCTACGCTAATTATGATACCCGGAACAAGCGCCTGGGAACCTAACCCATGGTAGGGGCGGTGCTTGTCGCCGCCCTTTCCGAGCTCTCTAAACGGGCGTCGGCAAGCAACGCCCCTACAGATTGCAAGCCAAGCGAAAGTCCCACCTGATCGGTGCAGCAGCCGGCTCGAATCAGGATGGTTTGCCCTCATGATTAGCGTAGATGAGCGAAGATTAGCGGTTCAAGAAAGCCGGCTCCGCACCTCAGGCGAGGGTGGCGAGCGGGGCGGGGTCCATGTCGGCGTAGTCGAGGTTTTCGCCGCCCATGCCCCAGACGAAGCCGTAGGCGGCCGTGCCGGCGCCCATGTGGATGGACCAGCCGGGCGAAAGGGCGGCCTCCTTGTCGCGCACGATGAGGTGGCGGGTCTCCTGCGGCTGGCCGAGGAAGTGCACCACGGCCTGGTTCGCGGGCACGTCAAAATACAGGTAGACCTCGGAGCGGCGCTCGTGCGTATGCGGCGGGAGCGTGTTCCAGATGCTGCCGGGGGCGAAGGTGGTGAACCCCATCACGAGCTGGCAGGTCGGCCCGCCGCCGGCATGGATCATCTTGTGGATGCTGCGCCGGTTGCAGGTCTCGGGCGTGCCGATCACGGTCGGGGTGGCGTCGGCCAGCGCCACCTTGCGCGTCGGGTGCGCGGTGTGCGCGGGATAGCTGAGTAGGTAAAAAATCGCGGGCGCGGCGGGGTCGTCGGAGCTGAACAGCACCTCCTTGGTGCCGCGGCTGACGTAGGCGAAGTCGCATTTGCCGAGCGCGAGCACCTGGCCGTCGGCCGTGACCTTGCCGGGTCCGCCGAGGTTGACGACGCCGAGTTCGCGGCGCTCGCAGAAATAGACGGCCTTGAGCTCGGTCGCGGTCTCCAGTTTGAGCGGGGTGCCCAGCGGCACGGCGCCGCCGATGACGGTGCGATCCACCTCCCAGTAGCGGGTCTCGATCACGCCGGGGGCGAACAGGCCCTCGAGCAGAAAGTCGCGGCGGAGGGTCGCCGTATCAAGGGAGCGGAAGGAATCGGGATGGTGCGTATGGATGATCTTCATGGAGTCAGGGCAAAGGGGGCGAAACGGACGGTCATAGAAGCGCCTGCCGGGCACCAAGTCCACCCCCTAGTTGCGGGGGTCCCGGAAAATCTCTGGTCGGGGATCCCGCTTCTCCCGAAGCGGGCGACAGGGAAAATGTAGCCCGGCGCGTGAGCGCAGGGAGCTTCGGTGGATGGCCAGGGTAAAGATCCCAGGAGCATGCTCCGGGGCTTTGGCAACAAGAGGCGGTGCTTGCCGCCGTCCTCTCCCCGAGTTCAAACGGGCGTCGGCGAGCAACGCCCCTGCAACTGATCAGCCAAGCCGAAGCCAGCTTCGGGAAATCAGACCCAAAGGGATTGAAATCGTTCTCTTACTCTTTGTCTTAATCTTTCTTGGTTCGAAAGCCGGTGGGCAAACGCGGGCACGGAGAAGAACGATAAAGCGTAAGAGAACGAGAAAGATGGGGGAGCCGGCTGGGCGGTCGCCGGATCTCCGGCGCCCCCCTGTAACATCCGCCTCGTTTCCGGTAATAAACCGGGACACGATAACCCTCATGACCACCCCGACTCCACCCAGCACCGCGCCGCGGGTTTTTCCCTCCACGCGGTGGTCGCTCGTGCTGGCGGTTTCCCGGAAGGACGTGCCGGAATCGGCGGCGGCCCTGGAGGCCCTCTGCCGCGCCTATTGGTATCCGCTTTACGCCTACGTGCGCCGCTGCGGCCAGCCGCCGCATGACGCGCAGGACCTCACCCAGGAGTTCTTCCACCGCCTGCTCGAAAAACGCTGGCTCGACTCCGCCGATCGCGCCAAGGGCAAACTGCGCTCGTTCCTCATCGTGGCGCTGAAAAACTTCATGGCCCACGAATGGCGGCGGGCCTCCGCCCAACGGCGCGGCGGCGGCCAGTCCCCGGTGCCCTTTGACACGGAGTTCGCCGAAAGCCGGCTGGCGGCCGACCCCTCAGCCGGGCTCGCGGCCGACGAGACTTACGACAGGGAGTGGGCCCTGACGCTGCTGGACCTTACGGTGAACCGGCTGCGGGGGGAGTTCCTCGCGGCCGGAAAGTCCGGTGACTTTGAGGCGCTCAAGGGCTGCCTCATGGCCGGGCGCGGGATGGTTGACTATGCAACGGTGGCGAATCGCCTGGGGGTAAACGCCGGCGCAGCCCGCGTGGCAGTCCACCGGCTGCGGAAACGGTTTCGCGACGTGTATCGTGAGGAAATCTCGCAAACGCTGGCCGACTCAACCGAGCTGGACGGCGAACTGCGTCATCTCGCCGCCGCCCTCGCTGGAGAATAAAATGTTCCCGCCGTGTAACAACCTTCCGCCAACCGGTCAGTATCGGGCATGAACCAGCAACCAGAACCCAAGTGCCCCCAGTGCGGTGCCGACCTCCCCGACCATGCTCCCGCCGGGCTGTGTCCCCGGTGCCTCATGGGGTTGAACCTGCAAACCAAAACCGCCTTCACCGGCGAGCTCACCGCCGCGCAGCCCCCGCTGCCGCCGGAGGAGATCGCCCCGCACTTTCCGCAGCTGGAAATTCTCTCCTGCCTCGGCCGCGGTGGCATGGGCGTGGTTTACAAGGCGCGCCAGAGATCCCTGAACCGCCTCGTCGCGCTGAAACTCCTCGCGCCCGAGCGCGTGCGCGACCCGGAATTCGCCGGGCGGTTCACGCGCGAGGCTCAGACGCTCGCGGCGTTGAACCATCCGAATATTGTCACCATTTACGACTTCGGGCAGGCCGGCGGATTTTATTTCCTGCTCATGGAGTTCGTGGACGGCCCGAATCTGCGCCAGCTGCTGCGCACGCGGAAGTTCACCCCCGAGGAGGCGCTGGCCATCGTGCCCCCGTTGTGCGACGCCCTCCAGTTCGCCCATGAGCGGGGCATCGTCCACCGCGACATCAAGCCGGAGAACCTGCTCCTCGACCAGGCCGGCCGCATCAAGGTCGCCGACTTTGGCATCGCCAAAATGCTGGGCGCGGCGGACGCCGGCGGCACGGCCGCGCCCGATCACGCCACGCGCAGCGCCGGCGGCACGCCCGGCTACAGCGCACCCGAGCAGATGGCCGATCCGCAGCGGGCGGACAGCCGCGCGGACATCTATTCGCTCGGCGCGGTCTTCTATGAAATGCTCACCGGCGAATTGCCCGGCCAGCGCCTCGAACCGCCCTCGCGGAAAGTCAGGATCGATGTCCGCCTTGATGAGGTGGTGTTGCGCGCGCTCGAAAAAACTCCGGAGCTGCGCTGGCAGACGGCGGCGGATTTGCGCACGCAGGTGGAGACGATTGCCGCGACGGGGGGTGCCGGTCGCGCGCCCCAACCAGAGTCGAGGCAGCCATCCGCGGCGATGACCTCCGCCGATCTGAACCGGATGCGCTGGAAAATCGTGGTCTGGGGAATGGCGCTGGCGGTGGCGGGCTTCGCCATGAAGTCCGCGGCGGCGTTCTTTGGAATTTGGGGAGTGGACCTGTTGGTGGTTGCCGCCACACTGGCGCTGGTCTTCGGCGACAGCCTGAGGATGCTCCAGATCGCCAAGCGGCTCGTCCTGATCGACGGCATGGTCGTGGCGGCCGGCGCGATCTGGATTGCTGTCAACACGGCGACCCTCCCCGCTCCGTGGCTGGTCGCCAATGTCGCGGGCTGCCTTTGCGGCATCGCGTATTGCCTGAGCTGTTGGAACAACTTGGCACCGCCGGTCACGGAGATCTCGAAAAACGTGGCCTGGACCAAGACCCGGTCCGCCATTGTTGCCGGTGTCGGCGGGCTGCTCGCAGCAGGAACCACCGCGGTCGCGGTCAAAGAATACCGCACCCCGTCCGTCGATGAGGTCTTCAACCACTACGGGGATGGCCAGTATTTGAAAAAGGCTCCTCCCGTCGTGATCATCCGGGCCAGCCGCGATGGTTTCTCCAGTGTCACCAGCCAGGACACGGGACGGATGGTGGGCCGGGGAGCGACGCTGGGCGCGCTCCTGTCCCTGGCCTATGGCCCGCCCACCCTGCACTATCATTCGAGCGAAAATCGTGTCAGTTTCGCCCCCGGTATCACTGACGGAAAATTCGATTTTCTGCTCGCGGTTTCTGATCACCCGCAGGAGGCGCTGCAGGCGGAAATCAAACGGCAGCTCGGCCTCGTCGCCCACCGCGAGCTGCACGACGCCGATGTCCTTGTCCTCGTGGTGGCCAATTCCAAGGCGCCCGGGCTGGCGGTGGTCCAAAGCGGCTACAGTGCCGGCCGGACGACGGAACACGGCTATGAGTTCACCAACGAACCCCTCAGCTTCGTGAGGGATTTCCTGGAAAACGCGTTGGGCCAACCCGTGATCGATGAGACGGAATTGACCCAATCCTACAGCGGGAGGCTGACGTGGGATCCGCCCTCCGACCCGGCCGCGAAGCTGCCAGCCATGCAAGCCGCCCTGGCCGCCCAATTCGGACTCGCGCTGGTGCCCAGACACCAGCCCGTCGAAATGCTCGTGGTGGAGAAAGCGAAGCAGGCCAAGTGACAACCTTGCACCGATTCACACGCATCGTTCGGCGTTGGCCGGTCACCTGCTTTTGTATCCTCACCCTCGGAATCACATGGGGAAGCCTTTATGGAGCGGACTTGCTGTTGCCGAAATCGGTTTTCGTCTTTCTTACTCAAAACATTCTTCCGAAAGGACTGCCACAGGCATTCAGTTTGACGGGGATACTGGCCAGCTACGGTCCCTCGTTAGCCGGCCTCACCATCGTGGCCGTGTGCTCCGGCAGATCGGGCGTCAACGAATGGCTGGCACGTTGGATGCGGTGGCGCGTATCGTGGAAATGGTATGCGGCCGCGTTGCTGTGCGCGCCCGTATTGTTTGTCGTGCAGCATCTGGTCACACATCCGGCAAGGGCTTTTGACCGCTTGTTTTTGCATTCCGCCCCTGGAGAGGTCCGCGATGCCGTCGTTGGTTTTTTCCTGCTGATCCTCCTCTATTTCCCTTACGTCGCGGGTGAAGAAGGTGGGTGGCGCGGTTTTGTGCTCCCGCACCTGCAGGCGCGTTACGGTCCGATTTGGGCCAGCTGTATGATTGCCCCGCTGTGGCTGGCATGGCATTTGCCCGGCGTTCCACCCGCCATGGCCACGAGTCTCGTCCAGCTGAGAGCATTGCTTGTCATGATGTTGTTCTGCGTGGCGTGCACTTGGATATTCAACGGTGCCCAAGGCAGCATTCTGCCGGTGGTTCTCTGGCATGCGACGACTGACGCGATGGGAGACATGGAAAGACATTTTTTCCCACTGACCGGAGATTTGGCCCCCGGGCACGCAATCGGGGACTGGATTCTCTGGCCGATTGTCGCCCTCGTGCTGATATGGCTCACGCGTGGACGACTCGGCTATCGCAATGATGAAATGAGGCCAAGGCAGAGCGAAAAACTAATGTGAGCAGCATGGGGTTTCCCATCGGGTTGGGCAGGGACGGTAATTTGCTCAAGTTATTATTCCGCTCTTCCTCAGAGAACCAGCGGCCACCCATCACGCGGCTTGAGTCCGCCGAGCCGTCCCGCCATCCTCGCCCCACCCCATGAACCGCCGCGATTTTCTTGCCACCTCCGCCCTTGGTGCCGGCGCCACTCTCGCCGCCGCCAGCCTCCTCCGCGGCCAGCCCGCTCCGGCCGCCGCCGCCGCCCCCGCCCCGGCCGGTGCCGCCCCACCGCGCCCGACCCCGCTGATCGGCATCGCCACGAGCGTCGCTCCGCTCGTGCAGCAGGATCCCGAACGGCTCCTCGACGAGATGCAGCAGCGCGCCGGCATCAACGCGCTGTTTCCGTTCATCTACACCCACATTCCCAACCGTGCCGGGCTGCCGGCGGCGAACTTCCACGGCGGGAACTACGCGACGCCGCACATGCAATATTACAAGGACACCAACCTCACCTACGAGGACATGCACGGTACGGAGTTCGGCGACGTGGACGTGCTGGCCCGGATCATCCCGCCCGCCCGCCGGCGCGGCATGAAGACCTTTGCGTGGATCATCGAGGACAACCAGCGCGGGCCCGGTCCGCGCTGGGAGTCGCTCTACGAGGTCGACTTTCATGGGCGCCGCTCCGACCGCCATCCCGGCGGCCCGTGCAACAACCACCCGCAGTACCGCGGCTACCTGTTCAACCTCGCGGAGGATTACACACGCTCCTACGAGATCGACGGCATCATGTGGGGCTCCGAGCGCCAGGGCGGCCTGCTCAACGCCCTCGGCGCGTTCCACAATGGCGAACGCACCGATCCCGCCGGCGCGACCTGCTTCTGCGAATTTTGCCTGCAGCGGGCCAAGGCCGAGGGCATCGACGCCGGGCGTGCGCGCCTGGGTTTTGCCGAATTGGAAAAATATGTCCGCGCCGGCCGCGCGGGCCAGCGCCCGCGCGACGGCTGGTTCGTCGGCTTCTGGCGCCTGCTGCTCAATTATCCCGAACTGCTCGCCTGGGAAAACCTCTGGGTCCGCAGCCGGCACGAGCTGCAGGCGGAGTTTTACCGGAAGGTAAAATCCATCAACCCCGCCCTGCCCGTCGGCTGGCACACCTGGCACAATCTCTCGTTCAGCCCGTTCCACCGCGCCGAAGAGGATTACGCCGCGATGGCGCCGTTTTCGGACTTCATCAAACCCGTGCTCTACAACAACTGCGCCGGCGAGCGCATCAAGAGCTTCACCGCCAGCACGCGCGGGAATGTCTTCGGGGACCTCTCCGCCGAACAGACCCTCGATTTTCTCTACCGCACCCTCAATTACGATGAGGCGCCGTACGCGCGCGTCGCCGCCACGGGGCTCTCGGCCGACTATGTGCAGCGCGAAACGCGCCGGACGGTGGACGCCCTCGCCGGTGCGACGACGCAGGTCTGGTCCGGCATCGACATCGACGCGCCGGTGGGCGCGGGCTCGAGCCATTGCACGCCGGAGAGCGTGAAGCAGGCGGTGCTGGCCGTCTTCCGGGGCGGCGGGCACGGCGTGATGCTCTCACGCAACTACGTCGAGATGAAACCCGAGAACCTGGCCGGCGCGGGGGCGGCGCTGCGGGAACTGGGCTTCATCCGCTGACCCGCCCGCGCCCTCTCCCAACCTCTTATCCCGCCGTCACACCGACGGCGCGCGAAACAAAGCCCGCCGTTGAGGAAAGTTTGCAGCTTGAAACTGCCCCGGGCTTACTAAATAAAAAATCCCACCCCCCGTTCAGCGCCCCACCCCGCCTCGGCCATGAAAATTGTCCAGCTTACCCTTCACCTCCCCCTGCTGATCGCCCTGACGTCCGTTCCCCTGCTCCGGGCTCAGACGTCCCCGGCTCCCCAGACGCCCCCGGGCGGCGGCCGCGGCTTTTTTGGCGGCAGTCCCATTGCGCCGAAATACCCGGTCTCCTATGCCACGCCCAAAGTGACGGACATCCAGGCGTCCCTGGAACGGGTGCGCATTCATCTCGACGCGGCAACGCCGTCGCATGCCGTGCACCGTGATACCGGGGAAGTGATCCCTGACTTCTCGACCCCGGCTCCCGATGCGGTGGCCGAGCGCGATGAGAACCACACCATCCAGCTGATCGCCTACGAGCAGGGTGTGACCTATGCCGCGATGCTCAACGCCACCGAGGTCACGGGCGACAAGCACTTCGCCGACTACACCGCACAACGCTTCGCCCTCATCAAATACCTGCTGCCCGCCGCCCAAAGCCAGGGGCAGGGCCAGGTCCAACCCCAGCCCGGCACCGGCCAGCGCTCGCCCTTCCGCGCCCTCATCGCACCCCGCACCCTCGACGACGCCGGGGCCACCTGCGCCGCCCTGATCAAGGCCCGCCGGGCCAACGTCGGCCCGGACCTCATGCCGCAAATCGAGACCCTCATGGGCCACATCGCCACGCGCCAGTTCCGGCTCGCGGACGGCACCCTCGCGCGGCACGACCCGCAGCCGGAGACGCTCTGGCTCGACGACCTCTACATGAGCGTCCCTGCCCTCGCCCAGATGGGCAAGCTCACCGGCGACACCAAGTACTACGACGACGCCGTGAAGCAGATCACCCAGTTTTCCGCCCGCATGTTCAATCCGCAAAAAGGCGTTTATATGCACGGCTGGACCGCCAACACCGAGGACCATCCGGAATTCTACTGGGCCCGGGCCAACGGCTGGGCCTTCATGGCGATGGCCGAGCTGCTCGACGTGCTGCCCGAGGACCATCCCGGCCGCGCCGCGGTGTTGAAACAGTTCCGCGCCCACGCCAAAGGTCTCGCCGCGCTCCAGTCCGGCGAAGGCCGCTGGCACAATCTCCTCGACCGCGCCGACTCCTACTTGGAGACCTCGGCCTCGGCCATGTATGTGTTCGCCTACGCCCGGGGCATCAACCGCGGCTGGCTCAGCCCCGTTTCCTACGGACCCGCCACCCAGCTCGGTTGGAACGCGGTCTCCGCCCAGATCAATGCCAAGGGCGAGATTGAGGACGTTTGCGTGGGCACCGGCATGGGCTTCGACCCCGCGTTCTATTACTACCGGCCCCGCAGCGTCACCGCGCTGCACGGCTACGGCCCGGTCATCTTTGCGGGCTCCGAGATGATCCGGTTGCTGCAGAGCGAACGATACAACATCAATCCGCCCCAGGCCAACGCCACCCAGTTCGTCCCCAAACCGGCCGCGCCCTGAGGTGACCCGCCGCCCTCCGGCCTCGACGTTTCGATGGTCCGGAAACAATTGGGCCCGCGCCCGTCGACCGGGCGATAATCCTTGCGGATGCTTTGCCTTTTGGACGCGGCTGTGAATTGTGCCGGCCCCGATTCATGAACAAACTTCTTTTCTTCGGCCCATTTTTCGCCTTCGCCCTCCTGCTCACCGGATGTGCCCCGCGGTTGGCGCAGACTGACCCCAAGGCGTCGGGCGATTCCAAGGCGTCGCTCGAATCCCTCGTTTCCAAAGTCAAGGTCCGTATCGCCCAGGGTGCGCACACGGAGGCCGGATTCGCGGGAGAGTTGAAGGAATTCGACGCCCTGCTGGCCGCGCACCAAGGCGAAAAGACCGAGGAGGTGGCGGAAATCCTGATGGTGAAGGCCAGCCTCTACATCGAGTTGTTCGAGGAGCCCGACCAAGGTCTGGTGCTGCTCAAACGCATCCAGTCCGAATTTCCCGACACGCAGCTGGCCAAAGAGATGGCCGGAATGATTCCCTCTGTCGAGAAGCAGGTGGAGGCCGGCAAGATCGCCCGCGCCCTCGCCGTCGGGACCACCTTCCCGGCCTTTGCCGTCAAGGACCTCAACGGCCAGCCGCTGTCGGTGGCCGGCACCAAGTCCCGGGTCGTACTGATCGACTTCTGGGCGACGTGGTGCGGCCCCTGCATGGCCGAGCTGCCCAACGTGATCAAAGCCTATGACAAGTATCACGCCAAGGGGTTCGCCATCATCGGCGTCAACCTCGACGACAACTCTGCTCTCGTCACCGCCTTTCTCAAGGACCATCCGCTCGCCTGGCCGCAGTTTTCCGACGGCAAGGGCTGGGAGAACGAACTCGCCGTGAAATATGGTGTCCACCGCATTCCCGCCACCTACCTGCTCGACGCCGAAGGCAAGATCCTGGCTAAGGATCTCTTTGGGGACGAGCTGGAGCAGGCGCTGGCCAAGGCGCTTCCGGGGACCTGACCCGCTCCCTCACCGCGGAACGCGACCCGCGGTCGAGCCTCCCCTCATGTCTCTTGGCGCAGCACCGCCAGCGGTGACTGGCGCGTGACGCCGCGGTTGGCCAGCAGCCCCGTGACCACCGTCAGCCCGGTCACCACCGCCATCGCGGCAAAGAGCTGCCCAGGCGGCGCGGCCATGGCGCTCGCAAACACATACCGCGCCAGCAGGGCGTTCGCCAGGTAGGCCAACCCGCCGCCCGCGCCGGACGCCAGCAGGCCGAGCGCGGCATATTCGACCAGCTGGATTTGTCCCAGCTGCCGCCGCGACGCGCCCAGGGTGCGTAGCAGCACGGTCTCGCGCACCCGCTGCGCCCGCCCGCTCAGCACCGCCCCAGCGAGCACCACCAGCCCCGTCGCCACCGTGAAGAGCGCCATGAACTGGATCACGAACTGCACCTTCTCGAAAATGCCGTCGAGCGTGCTCAGCACGAGCGCCAGGTCGATGGCCGACACATTGGGAAACGCCTGCACGACCGCCTGCTGCAGCCGGGTCGAGTCGGCCGGCGAGGCCGCATGCGCCGCCGCCACGAAAAACTTCGGCGCGGCCTCCAGCACGCCGGCCGGAAACACAATGAAAAAGTTGGGCGACAGCTGCCGCCACTCGACCGCCCGCAGGCTGCCGACGCGCGCCTTCACCGGCACGCCCTGCACGTCGAACTCAAGTTCGTCCCCCACCGCGAGCTGGAGGTCCCGCGCAATCCCCTCCTCCAGCGACACCGGCACCACCGCCGTGTCCGGCGCGACGCGGCCGGTGAACGTACCCGCAACGAGCTTCTCAGTGGCGGTCAGTTCCGCGCGGTAGGTGGTGCGGTATTCGCGGCGCAGCGCCCAGCCCGGCCCGCGCACCGTCGCGTCGCGCGTCAGCTCCGCGACCGGGCGTCCCTTGAGCGAAGTGATCTTCATCGTCACGATCGGCGCCTGCGCCACCAGCGGCGCGCCCGCCTTCGCGACCAGGTCAGCCAGCGGCCCGATCTGGTCGTCCTGGATGTCGAAAAACAGCAGGTTCGGCCGCACGCCGTTGCCGGAGGTGCTGATTTCAGCCAAGAGCGTCTCGCGCGCGAGCGCCAGCGTGAGGAGCAGAAACGTCCCCAGCCCGAGCGAGAGCAGCAGGAGCACCGTGCGGTTGTTCGGCTGGTGGAGGTTGGCCACGCCCTGCCGCCAGACGTAGGGCAGCCGCCGCGGCACGAAGCGTCGCGCGGCCCAGGCAACCACCCGGGCCAGTCCCGTCAGCACGCCGAAGCTCAGCGCCAGCATCCCGGCAAACCCGAGTCCGGTCCGCCAGCTTTCCGTCTGCCAGATGGCAAAGCCCGCGACCGCCGCCGCGATGGCGGCCCAGATGACATACGTCCACGGGTCGCGGCCGGGCGCCGGCCCGGCGAAGGCCGAACGCAGCGCGACCAGCGGCGACACCCGCCGCACCGCCAGCAGCGGCAGCAGCGTGAACAACCCGCAGATGACCAGCCCGGTGAGCATGCCGCGCAGCACCGTCGGCCAGGCGACAAAGAAATCCACGTCAAACGGCAGCAGGCCCTTCACCAGCGCCGGCAGCGCGAGTTGCACCGCCACCCCCAGCGCCGCCCCCAGCACCGCTCCCAGCAGCCCGAGCGCGAGGCCCTGCACCAGGTAAACCCCGAAGCTCTGCCGGGCACTCGCCCCCAGGCAGCGCAGCACCGCCACCGTGGTGATCTTCTGCCGCACATGGACGTGGATCGCGCTCGCCACGCCGATCGCGCCGAGAAACAGCGCGATGAAACCCACCAGGCTGAGAAACGCCTGGACGTTGCTGAGGGCGCTGCCGAGCTCGCGCTTGCGCTGCTCCACCGTGTCGAGGCGCATGCGCAGGTCGCGGAAACGCGGCCGCAGGATCTCCGCCAGCGCTTCGCCGTCGGTGCGCGGTGCCAGTTTCACATAGGTCTTGTAGTTGACGAGGCTGCCCGGGCCCATGAGTCCGGTCGCAGCCAGCGCTGCCTGCGCGACATAGACCCGCGGGGCCAGCAGCGCGACGGCCGCGGGTTCGCCGGGGATCTTTTCCAACGCGCCGGCCACGGTGAACGTCGTGGCGCCGATCTTGATCGGATCGCCGATCTTCACCCCGAACTGCCGCAGCAGCGTCTCCTCGACCACCGCCGTATCCCCGCGCGCCAGCAACGCAGCGCCCCCGGAGGGCGCGGTGAGAAATTCGCCGTAGAACGGATAGGCGCCCGCGAGCCCGCGGACCGACACCAGCCGGGTCTGTCCACCCGCGCCCGGAAATACCACCATCGAGGCGAGTGAAATCTCCTGCGCCTGTTCGCCACCAAAGCGGGCGAGCAGCGCCCGGCCCTCGGGGGAAAACGGCTGGCGTGACTCGACCGCGACATCGGCGCCGAGGAGCCCCTTGGCCTGGACGTCGATGGCCTGGCGGAGGTTATCCCCGAACGAGCCGATGGCGACGAGCGCGGCGATGCCGAGGACGATGGACAGCGAAAACAGCGCCAGCCGCCTCCGCGCCGTCCGCGAATCCCGCCACGCCATGCAAAGGATGAAGGTCATGAGTGCCCGCGAATCACGCGGATGGACGCGAATCAGGCCGGGAGCGAGCAACGCGCCGATACTCCAAACCGGGATGATGGCCGAAGTTTGCAATCAATCCGAGTTCGTAGCCGGTGACACTCAGGTAATTGAGGACCTGCGCCCCGTGCGCATCCGTAATCTTATCACATGCCTTCAGCTCCAGCACGATTTTGTCCCAGCAGGTGAAATCCGGTGAATAGGGTCGTTTCAACGCCACCCCCTTATACGTAAGCTCAAGTCTCGGCTCGTGCTTGAACGGAACTTTCCGCAACCCGAGCTCCATTTCCAAACAATCGTGATAGACCGGTTCCAAGAATCCGCAGCCCTTCTCATTATAAACCTCAAAACACGCGCCGATAAGCTGGTAGCTTTCCTCAGGATAGATGATCGAGCCCATTGATTTGCCCTCGTATTCGTGTCAATTCGCGTGATTCGCGGGCAAACCAAGTTCGTCGGACGAGACGCGGCCCGCCTTCAGCCGGAGAATTCTTTGGCAGCGCTTGGCCAGGTCCAGGTCGTGCGTCACCAGCACCAGCGTCGTGCCTTTCTCCCGGTTCAGCCCGAACACCAGCTCCACCATCGCCTGCGCCGTCGCCCCGTCGAGGTTGCCCGTCGGCTCGTCACAAAACAGAATCTTCGGCTGGTTCACAAACGCCCGCGCCAGCGCCACCCGCTGCTGCTCGCCGCCCGAAAGCTGCACCGGATAGTGCCCCGCCCGTTCGGCCAGCCCCACCCGGCCGAGCAGCGCCCGCGCCTCCGCCTCGGCCGCCGCTCCGCCCGCGCCACGCAGCTCCAGCGGCACCAGCACGTTTTCCAGTGCCGTCAGCGTCGGGATGAGCTGGAAATTCTGAAACACAAAGCCGACCTGCTCGTTCCGCACCCGGGCGCGGGCGTCCTCGTCGAGCCCGCCGATGGCCTCGCCCGCCAGCTCGACCGTGCCGCCGCTCGGCCGGTCGAGTCCGGCGCAGAGGCCGAGCAGGGTGGTCTTGCCGCTGCCCGACGGGCCGACGACCGCCAGGCTCGCCCCCGCCGCCAGGGCGAAGCTCACCCCCGCCAGCACCGTGATCTCGCCCGCCGCCGTCGGATAGGACTTGGTGAGCGACTCGACTTTTAGCATGATTGCAGCAGACATGTTCCCCACGGAACACACGGAAGACACGGAAATCGAGCCAATGATCAACTTCCCCTCCCCGCTTTTTCGCACCCGCCGGTCGGCACGCCGGCTCCAGTCCTGGCGTATCCCGAGGGGCGTTCAAGCGCTTGCGCTCCCAATTGCCTGGCTGACTGACTGCCCATTCACAGTCGTCCTGGGCAGACTTCTCCTCCTGGTCATTTCCGTGTCTTCCGTGTGTTCCGTGGGCCAACTCCGCGCCACGGCACCCTCTCCACCGGCCTTGCAGACGATTGTGTTCTTTGGCGACAGCCTCACGGCCGGACTCGGGCTCGACGATCCCGCCACCACCGCGTTTCCCGCGCTCATCCAGCAGAAACTCACCGCCGCGAAGCTCCCCTGGCGCACCGTCAACGCCGGCCTCAGCGGCGAGACCACCGCCGGCGGGCTGCGCCGCGTCGACTGGATCCTGCGCCAGCCGGCCGACCTCTTCGTGCTGGAACTCGGCGGCAACGACGGCCTGCGCGGCCTGCCGCTCACCGAGGTGCGGACCAATCTCCAGGCCATCGTGGACAAGGTGCGCGCCAAATATCCGTCCGCCCAAATCGTCCTCGCCGGCATGAAGCTGCCCGTGAATCTGGGCGACTACGCGAAGGATTTCGCCGCGATCTACCCGGAGCTGGCGGCGAAGAACCAACTCGTGCTGATTCCGTTTCTCCTCGACGCGGTGGGCGGCGTGCCTGCCCTCAACCAGGCCGACGGCATCCACCCCACCGCCCCCGGCCACGCCAAGGTTGCCGAAACCGTCTGGTCGGTACTTAAACCAATGCTGCAACCATGAACCATCGCCTACCGACCACCCTCCTGTTTCTTCTGGTTTTGGCTGTGCCCGCCGCGCAGGCGGTACCGTTCAATATGGCGGCGTCGGCCATGGTGTGGCACAATGACAACCTCTCCAACGCCACCGAGGGCCCCGACCGGCGCGGGGACACCGCCCTCTCCCTCGCCCTCGGCGGCGATCAGCCCCACACCCTCGCCCGTGACTGGCTTTTCAGCTGGGGCGGCGGGCTGACCTCCGACCTCTGGAACGACTACGACCAGCTCGACCAGGCCGGCCTCGGCGGGCGGATGTCCCTCCGGCGCCGCTTCGGCCTCGGCTCCCTCGCCCCCTCGCTCACCGCCAGCGTCGCGGGCGGTCCGGTCTGGGTGCGGGAATCGGACCTCGGCGGCTGGCAGGGCACGGCCGCCCTCACCTTCAGTCACCGTCCGATCGAGGAGCTCCGCTACACGCTCAGCGTCGCGGAGGACCGGTTTGACGCACGCAACAGCTTCTTCTCGCGCACCGGCCACACCTTCGCCGGTACCGTGCAGGCCTACCTCGGCGAAAGCTGGTCGCTCACCGCCGGCGTCCGCCAGCGGGAGGGCAACGTCATCTCGTTCGCCAATCTGGCGGAGGAAACGGTCGCCCCTTACGATGTGCTGCCCTGGATCACCACCAACACTTTTGGGGCGCCGCTCGACGCCTACAACCTCCGCGCCCGCACCCGCGCCGTCTCGCTCACGCTCGCGCTGGCCCTCGGGCCACGGACGACCTTCACCCTCGGCGTCGAATGTACCGACACCCGGTGGCACGGCCTGGGCTACCGCAACCACCTCCTTTCCGCCGGCCTGACGCAGCAGTTCTAATTGGTATCCATTCTTCCATGACACCGACGCTTTTCCTCCGGCCATTCCACTCCGCACTGCGCACTCCGCATTCCGCACTCGCGCGCCTCGCGCTGCTGGCTCTCCTCGCCGCCGCCCCGCTCGCCGCCGCCGAGCTGACCGTGACCCTCCAGGATTTGCAGGGCCAGCCCGTCGTGGACGCCGTCGTGTCGGTCACGCCGCTCGATGCCCCCCTGCCGCCCTTTGCCGCCACCGCCCCGGTCGCCACCGTCGCGCAGAAGGGCGGCGAATTCTCCCCTTACGTCACCCCGGTGCGCACCGGCACCCGGGTGCGTTTCCCCAACGAAGACCAGGTGCAGCACCACGTTTATTCCGTCTCCAAGGCCAAGCCTTTTGAGATCCCCCTCTACGCCGGCAACGAGGAGCACAGCGAGGTGTTCGACAAACCGGGGGTGGTCACCGTCGGCTGCAACATCCATGACTGGATGGTGGCCTACGTGGTGGTGCTCGACACGCCCTGGTTCGCCCGGAGCGGAGAAGACGGCCAGGCCCGGCTCTCCGACCTGCCGGCCGGCCGCTACCGCTACGATGTCTGGCAGCCCCGGCTTGCCAAGCCGCTCACCGAGGAGATTGTCTTCACCGCCGATGGCCCGGCGGCGAAACGCGCCCTCACCCTCACGCTCAAGGTCGACCGCCGCGTGCGCCGCGCACTCGAGGGCGGGTCCGGCGGAGCCTACAAACCCTGACCGTGCGGTTCCGCTTCCGCCGTTTCCGCACCCGGTTGCTCGTCCTGATCGCCGGCCTCGTCGCCCTCGTCCAGGGCGCGGGCTACCTCGCGGTCACGCGCGTCAACCGCCACAACGCCGTCGAGGCCATCAGCGAGAACCTCGGCTACGGCGCCCGTCTGTTCGAGCGCCTCGTGCAGGAACGGCTGGCCGACAACCAGGTCCGGGCCCAGCTGATGACCGCCGACTACGCGCTGCGTCAGCTCTTCATCAAGAATTCGGACCAGGCCACCATCAAGTCGGCGCTCCTTTCCTACCAGCTCCGGTTCAAGGATCCGCTGTTTGGGACGCCCCTGCTCGTGCTGCTCGGTCCCACCGGGCCGGATTATGCCGCGCTGGCCGACACCGGCCTGGCCAATCCGGCGGACTGGGCGCCGTTCCGCCTGCTCGCCGCCCGGGCCGAGGCCGACCAGACGCCCTCCGGCTACGCACTCATCGGCGGCCGGCTGCACCTGCTGCTCGTCGTGCCCGTGCTCGCGCCCGCGCCCGAGGTCGCCGCCTGGCTCGGCATCGCCCTGCCGATCGACAAGGAATTTGCCAGCCAGCTCAGGGAGAACAGCCGCCTCGATGTCACGTTCGCGATGGGCGGCCGCAAACTGCTGACGACCCTCAGCGACGCCACGTTGGCCGAGGCCGCCGCCCACACCCCGTCCGGTGCCATTAGCCAACTCACCCACGGAGGACTCACCTATCTCACGAGCGTCACCGACAAGCCGCTGCTGCCCGACGTCGGCACCGTGCAACTCGTGCTCCAGCGCTCGCTCGACGAGGAGCTCGCGCCGGTCCGCCTGCTGGAGGAGGTGCTGCTGCTCGGCGTGGTGGCCGCGCTCGGCGCGGCCGGGCTCCTCGCCCTCTGGCTCGCCCGCACTGTCAGCCAGCCGGTCCAGGCGCTCGCGGCGCACACCCAGGTGATCGCCCGCGGCGACTACGCCACGCGCCTGGCGCTGCGGCGCGCCGACGAGCTTGGGCAGCTGGCCGACGCCTTCAACACCATGAGCAGTGGCCTGGCCGAACGCGACCGGGTGCGCGATCTGCTCGACAAGAACGTCTCGCCCGAGGTCGCCGCGCAGCTGCTGCGCGAGGGCTCCGCACTCGGCGGAGAGGAGCGCGAGGTCACCGTGCTGTTCGCCGACCTGCGCGGCTTCACGCCGCTCGCCGAGCGGCTCCCGCCGCGCGAACTCGTCACCCTGCTCAACCGCTACCTTGACCGCATGAGCCGGGCGATCGAGGCCGAAGGCGGCGTGATCGACAAGTTTATCGGCGATGAGATCATGGCGCTTTTCGGTGCGCCGGTTGCCGCCGCCGACAGCGCCGACCGCGCCCTCCGCGCCGCCCTCGCGATGCGCGCGGCGCTCGCTGCCTTCAATCGCGAACTCGCCGCCGAAGGCCGCCCCACCCTCGCCTTCGGCATCGGCATCAACACCGCGCGCGTCGTCGCCGGCAACATCGGCTCCCACCGCCGGCTCAACTATTCCGTGATCGGCGACGGCGTGAACACCGCCGCCCGGCTCCAGACCCTCACCCGCCAGCCGGGCTTCGAAACCGACATCCTGCTGAGCGAGGCCACCCTGCAGTCCGCCCGCGGCCGCTACACCGTCCGCGACCTCGGCGCGGCGCAGGTCAAGGGCCGCTCCGAAACGGTGCGCGTCTTGGCGTTGGAAGCTCAAGCCTGACAAGGAGTAAAAACATTTATGCGGGGAGCGCTTTGGTCTTGTATATGCTGCTAATTTGCATAAAAGAACCGTGAGGATTTATCCATGAATTTTTTAAAGCGTACCGGCCTCTGTTTTGCAGCGTTGGTCCTTGGCCTCGCGGGTGCCGCCAACGGCCAGACGTCCACCGCCCCCTCGTTTTGGACGGGCCTCTCCACCAACGGCAATCAGGCCTGGAACGATCCGCTGAACTGGCAGGGTCAGGTCCTTCCGCCCAACAACGGTTCCGCCTATATTTTTTTCCAAAATGTCGCCGGCAGCACGAGCGTCTATCTGCCTGTCAGCGAGTCCGTCAACGGCGTGTTTTTCAACGGCAGCTTCAGCTATTACAACCTCTTTGGCAACGTCGCTGAAACCGGCCCGAACAGCTACACTTCCACTGCGCTCACCCTTGGCTCGGGCGGGTTGAGCTTTTTTCCCTCCGACGGCTCCACCAACTCGCAGCTTTCGCTGCCGGTCGTCGTGGGTGCCGATCAGACCTGGACCGTGGGCAACGGCACGCTGCAGCTGCAGGGCTCCTATAACGGTGGCACCAATCTGCCAGGCACCGGCGGCCTCCGCGGCAGCGGCAATGTGACCCTCGCCGGCATGAACGGCGGCCGGCTGGAAATTGACACCGCCAGCCCCGGATATTCCGGCAACTTCACCGTGATGGCGGGGGCCACGCTGCGGCTCGGCGACAACGGCGCCCTAGTGTAGTGATGCCGTTATGACTAGACATAACTCAAGCGGCCTTATTGCGCCGTTTGGGCAGGGTGCAACCGGGCTGGATGGCTTCCAGCCGCCGACGGCAGCGTTCGATTTTGGCCAGGATATCCTCGGCTTTGGC
>CAIQQB010000163.1 GCA_903873805.1 uncultured Opitutia bacterium
GCACGGCCTTCTGGTCGCCGTCGAAGTCCGCGTTGTAGGCGGTGCAGACGAGCGGATGAATGCGGATGGCCTCACCCTCGATGAGGATGGGCTCGAAGGCCTGGATGGAGAGGCGGTGGAGGGTCGGGGCGCGGTTGAGCAGCACCGGGTGGCCCTTGGTGACCTCCTCGAGAATATCCCACACCTCCGGCGACTTCTTCTCGATCATCTTGCGCGCGCCGCGGACAGTGTGCACGAAGCCGAGTTCCTTGAGCCGGCGGATGATGAACGGCTCGAAGAGGACGAGGGCCATCTTCTTCGGCAGGCCGCACTGATGGAGCTTGAGCTCAGGACCGATGACGATGACGGAGCGGCCGGAGTAGTCGACGCGCTTGCCGAGCAGATTCTGGCGGAAGCGGCCCTGCTTGCCCTTGAGCATGTCGGACAGGGATTTCAGCGGGCGGTTGCCGGCGCCGGTGACGGGGCGGCCGTGGCGGCCGTTGTCAAAGAGGGCGTCGACGGCCTCCTGCAGCATGCGCTTTTCGTTGTGAATGATCACATCGGGCGTCTTGAGCTGCATCAGGTTTTTCAACCGGTTGTTGCGGTTGATGACGCGGCGGTAGAGATCGTTGAGGTCGGAGGTGGCGAACCGGCCGCCCTCAAGCGGAACGAGCGGACGCAGGTCGGGCGGGATGACCGGGAGGACCTCCTGCACCATCCACTCCGGGCGGGACTTCGAGTGGATGAAGCCCTGGATGACCTTGAGGCGCTTGGAGAGCTTTTTCTTGATCTGCTTCGACTTGGTCGCGCGCATCTGCTCGTGCAGCTCGGCGATAGTGGCCTCCATGTCGATCTTGACGAGGCAGTCGCGGACGGCCTCGGCGCCCATCTTGGCGACGAAGGAGTCATCACCGTACTCGTCGATGGCCTGGCGGTACTCGGTGTCGGTGAGAAGCTGCTTGAGCTCGAGCGGGGTTTTGCCCGGCTCGACGACCATGTAGTTCTCGTAATAGATCACGCGCTCGAGGGAGCGGGCGGTCATGTCGAGGAGCAGGCCGAGGCGGCTCGGCATGGACTTGAGGAACCAGATGTGCGTGACCGGCAAGGCCAGCTCGATGTGGCCCATGCGCTCGCGGCGCACGCGGGCGATGGTCACCTCGACGCCGCAGCGGTCGCAGGTGACGTCTTTGTACTTGATGCGTTTGTATTTGCCGCAGGCGCACTCGTAGTCCCGCACCGGCCCGAAGATCTTCTGGCAGAAGAGGCCGCCCGGCTCGGGCTTGAAGGTGCGGTAGTTGATCGTCTCCGGGTTCTTGACCTCGCCCTTCGACCAGGCGCGGATGGTATCCGGCGAGGCGACGGTGATGGACACACAGTCAAACGGATTTTCGTCCAGACCGAGCACGCCGCGAACTTCTTCGCGGGCGCCGGCGGCGGTTTCATTGGGTTGGATGCTCATCGGGTGGAATCCGGGGGGACGTTAAAGGTTGGAGATGCGGGTGACGGCAACGCTGGCCGCGGACGAGGTCCGGGCGGCGGTGAGATTGCCAAGCGCGTCGCGCTTGTTGAGCTTGATGTCGAGGCCCAGCGACTGGATTTCCTTGATCAGCACGTTGAACGATTCGGGCGTGCCCGCGACCAGCGTGTTGTCGCCCTTGACGAGCGACTCGTAGATCTTGGTGCGGCCCTGGACGTCGTCGGACTTGACGGTGAGGAGTTCCTGCAGCGTGTAGGCCGCGCCGTAGGCCTCGAGCGCCCAGACCTCCATTTCGCCGAAGCGCTGGCCGCCGTACTGGGCCTTGCCGCCCAGCGGCTGCTGGGTGACGAGGGAATACGGACCGATGGAGCGCGCGTGGATCTTGTCGTCGACGAGGTGATGGATCTTCATCATGTAGATGTAGCCGACCGTCACCGGTTGGTGGAACGATTCGCCGGATAGCCC
>CAIQQB010000164.1 GCA_903873805.1 uncultured Opitutia bacterium
GCCAAAGCCGAGGATATCCTGGCCAAAATCGAACGCTGCCGTCGGCGGCTGGAAGCCATCCAGCCCGGTTGCACCCTGCCCAAACGGCGCAATAAGGCCGCTTGAGTTATGTCTAGTCATAACGGCATCACTACACTAGGAGGCGCTCCTCATCGCCGGGGAAAGGCAAGCCCACTCCACCCCTCCTCAGCCCGGACTTACCAATGCGAGGGCTGTCTGGGGAAGTAAAACCGAACGAGGTGTCCGCGGGATCGTGAAACGTGGACATACGCACCCGGACGGGGTACGGCAGGCGGAAGACTCCCTTCCGCCGCACTTCGCAGGCTTGCGCCGGATTGATCCGACTGCATGCTGGCTGTCAGTGCTTTGTCCCCGCCCCATCACGCCCCATTTTCCGTGCTTATGCAGGCTCGGCATTCTGGCCGTGTGCCTCGTCGCCCCCGGTTTCAGGCTGGCGGGGTCGGAGGCTCCGATCGACGAACAGCTGCGGATGCTGGTGGAACAGAACCGGCAGCTGATGGAACAGGTGCAGGCTCAGCAGCGTCAGATCAACGAACTGCGCGCCCGGATCAACGAGATTGGGCAATCCGGTGAACAGCGCGACGAGGAACTACGCCGGCTGCGCGACAGCGTCGCCGGGGCGGCGGCCGCGCCCGAGCGGCGGCCCGAGCAGCCGGGATTGCGGCTCAGCGGGATTGCCGGCTTTGGGCTGTTCCGTTCCGGCGCCCAGGGGGCGACGCCCAACTCGGAGTTCAGCGTGGATGAGGCAAAGCTGTTTGTCGAAACTCCGGTGGCCAGAGACACCTATCTTTTTGGCGGGCTCGACCTGCGCACACGCGAGGGCGGGACAGCTTTTGCCCTGGGGGAGTTCTATCTCGATTTTGAAAATGTCTCCGGGGCCCTGGGCGGCCGCGACGGGTTGCTCAATGTGCGCGCGGGCCGCTTCAACATCCCTTTCGGCGAGGAATATCTGGTGCGCAATCCGGTGGACGACCCGCTCATCACGCATTCCGTCGGCGACTTCTGGGGGCTCGACCAGGGGGTGGAGCTCTACGGCAGGCTGGGCCGGACGCAGTATGTGGTGGCCGTGCAGAATGGCGGCATCAGCGAGCCGCGCGACTTCAACTCCGACAAGTCAGTCTCCGCCCGCCTCGCCTTCAGTCCCGCCCCGTGGTCGCGCCTGAGCGTGAGTGCGATGCGCACGGGCCAGCTCGACGCGGGGGCGGACTTTCTCTCGCAGCTGTGGGTCGGCAACGGATTCTTCCGCTCCATCGGCGCCCCGGCGACCACGACCACTTTCCAGGCGGAACTTTACGAAGTCGATGCGCAGGCCTTCTGGACAGGGGGCAGCCTGAGAGCGGCGGGGGGGGCCGCCCGCTATGCCGACAATGACACGGCTGGAGACAACAGCCGCCGGCTGCGCTACGGCTATGTCGAGGCGGTGCAGACGATCGTGCCCAAATTATATGGCGCCGTCCGGTTGAGCGAACTTCGCGCGTCCAGCGGTTATCCCTTGGTGGGGCTGGGTAATTTCAACACCTTCTTTTTCGCCGGGCCGCCGACCACCCGACTCTGGCGTCTGAGCCTGGGTCTCGGCTACCGGTTCAACGCCTCGCTCCTCTGGAAAATTGAGTATGCGATCGAGCAGGGCGAGCTCACGACCGGTGCGGCCCGCAACCAGGAAGACCTGCTGGCCACCGAAATCGCGGTGAAGTTCTAGGCCCGCGCCCCGATGTCCTGCCACTGGATCAAACCCGTCTTCCTGGCCGTCGCCCTGTTCGGCGGACGTCCCGGGGCTGTGGCCGGCACGATCACGGGCCTGGTGTCCGCCAAGGCCCCGGTTCCGCCCGCGCCAGAGGGACCGGCCGGCACCGACGCCTACGCGAGCCGGCGCTACAAGTTTGTCGAAAAGATCGACTACGACGGGCTCACTGACTTTGTCATCAACGTCGAGCAAAACGTCACCCTGCCGGCCAACCCGGCCCCCGCCAAGGTCGTGCAGCACGACGCCATGTTTGACCCCCATGTGCTGCCGATCGTCGTCCACACCACCGTCCGCTGGCCCAATGAGGACGACATCTACCATAACGTCTTTTCGATGACGGACGGGGAGACCTTCGATCTCGGCTTCTACAAGAAGACCGACCGGCCGAAGGAGATCACCTTCGACAAGCTGGGTCGGGTGGATGTGTTTTGCGCGATCCACACCAACATGCACTGCATCATCCTGGTGCTGCCCAATCCTTACTTTGCGATGGCGGATGCCAGGCGGCGCTATGTCATCCGGGACGTGCCGGCGGGCACCTACCGGCTGAAGGCCTGGCACGAACGCGTGCCGGGGCAGGTGAAGGAGGTCGTGGTGCCGGCGACGGGCGAAGTGCGGGTCGACTTCGTGCTCGGCGTGGCCGAGCTGCCGCAAAGCTGACCATGGCCGCCGCGCGCCAGAAGTTCCGGCTGACGGTACAGTCCAAGGTGCTACTCGTGGTGCTGGCTTTTCTGGTGCTGTTGCCGGTCGTGACGCTGTGGATTGTGGATGACAGTCTCCGCTCCCAGATGCTGGTCGAGGCCCGGCAGACGCTGGACATTGCGGACAAGGTGCTCCGCGCCTCCTTTGACGCCCGCACGGTCACCTATTTTTCCCGCTACAGCAGCATCGTTGAGGAAAAACGATTCAAGGTCACCGCGGGCTTGTCCGACCCGAATACGATGAAGGTCCTGGTGCAGGACATCGCCGCCAGCTCGCCAGCCGACCACGAAGTCTTCCTGTATTCCTCACCGGACAACAATCTGGTATACGGCGAGGACCGCGAGGGGGTGGTGGCGCCACTGGAGTTTGCGCGGCAGGCGGTGGCCGTCACCGGGGCGGCACTCGACCAGCGGCAGGCGGCGGGCAGCCTCGGGATCGGCGGGAGGATCTTCAACGTGGTGGCCGTGCCGGTGAACAACGACCAGGGCAAACCGGCGGGTGCGCTGACGGTCGGGGTGCGGCTCGGGGCGGAGACATTCCGGGAAATGCAGCTACCGCACACCCGGTTGTTGCTGCTCGTCAACGGCCAGGTCGCCGCGTCCAGTTTCGACTCGGTCGGGGACAGCGAGGGCGTCCTCCGGCAGCTTCGGGCCACGGAACCGGCGGGCGGCGGGGAGCGGGCGGCGCCGTTTTTTGACGCCGAAGCAGGCGGCGAGCACTTTCTCGCCCTGGCGGGAGGTCTTGGCGACCGCGGGACGCCGGCAAACTTTCGCTATGTTCTCCTCTCCTCCTACGAACCGCGGCTGCGGGAGCTCGAGTCCACCCGCCGGACCCTGATCGAGGTAAGCCTTGGCGGCATTTTCCTGAGCGGGCTGGTGGTGTGGTTTTTTGTCAGCCGCATCACCCAGCCGCTGCGGGAGCTGCGCGACAACGCGGAGGCGGTTGGGCGCGGGGATTTTTCCCGGCGGATCGAGCGCTTTCCGGGTGATGAATGCGGCGATCTCGCGGTGGCGTTCAACGGCATGACCGCGAACCTCCGGAATTCTCGCACCGAGCTGGAGAAGATGGTCGAGACCCTGAAAGGCACACAGGCCCAGCTGATCCAGAGTGAGAAGCTCTCGGCGGTCGGGCAGTTCGTGGCCGGCGTGGCGCACGAGCTGAACAATCCGCTGACCGCGGTCATCGGTTTTGCGGACCTGCTGGCGCAGACCGCGACCGACGAAAAGCTCCGGCCCAACCTCGAGCGCATTGCGACCAGCGCCCACCGCTGCCACAAGATCGTCCACAGTCTCCTTAGCTTCGCCCGCCAGCACGCGCCCGAACGCCGGCTCGTGACGCTGGATGCGCTGATCGACCAGGTGCTGGAGATCATGGCCTACGATCTGCGGACGAACAATATTGGCATCCGGCGCGAGACGGCTCCCCGCCTGCCCGGACTGATGGCGGATCCCCACCAGCTTCAGCAGGTTTTCATCAACATCCTCGGCAACGCCCGACAGGCCGTCCATTCCTTCCGGCCCGACGGGGAAATCGTCATTCGGACCGGGGAGGCGGAAGGCTGGTTGCGGGTGGAGTTTCAGGACAACGGTCCCGGCATCCGTCCGGAGAATCTTTCGCGGGTCTTTGATCCATTTTTCACCACCAAGCCTGTGGGCAAGGGCACCGGCTTGGGACTGAGCCTCTCCTACGGGATCATCCAGGAACATGGCGGGCGGATCAGCGTGCGGAGTGAGCCGGGTCAGGGGGCAACCTTCACGATCGAGCTTCCGGTGGCGCCCGTGGGCGCGGCCGTCGGTGCGATTAGCAATTCGGCGGCGCCGTTCGCACCCAGACCGTCCGTGACCGGCAAATGGGTGCTGATCATCGACGACGAGGAGCGGATTCTCGACCTGGGCCGCGAGCTCCTCGAGGGCGACGGCTATGCGGTGGAAACGGTCGCCAGTGGGGAGAAGGCGCTGGCGGCGCTGGGCCGCCGCCGTTTCGATGTCATTGTTTGTGACTGGAAAATGCCGGGATTGAGCGGCATGCAGCTCTATGATCACCTGGCGGCCACCGAGCCCGCGACGGCGCAGCGGATGATCTTCATGAGCGGCGATGTGGTCAACGAGGGCTTTGAGGATTTCCTCCGCCGCCATGGCCGGACCTGCCTGACGAAACCCTTTTCCATCGACCGCTTCCGGGCCGCGGTTGCCAGCATCGCTTCTGCCAATGCCTGAGTCCGCCGCCTGACGGGGGCGACGCTTCCGGTCCGGGGCGGGCGGACTCTGGTCTTACAGTGGGAAGAGCACATTGACCCAGCGTGCTGGATTCCTCGCTACCCCCGTAGCACATTGGGTCGATGCGCGCCTCCTGCCTCTGCCCGAGTCCGCTTCAGTCCGGCAGGTTGACGAGACCCACGGCGGCGGCGCGGATGCGTTTCTCATGCTCGCGCCAGGAGCGCCACTCAAAGGGCTTCAGTTTGAAGTCGCCCAGCTTCTCCAGGGTGCGGGCGAGCTCGGCCACCATCTGCCGCCGGAATTCCACCTCGGCACCCGGCACCAGCACGGGAATTTCAGCCGGGGCCAGATCGGGCGGAGCGGCCGGCGGTCCGGGGGCTGGTGCGGGCGGGGCGACAACTGGCCGCACGGGCACCGGAGGCAGCGATGTAACCGGCCGCGGCTTGACCACGGGTTTCGGAGCCGCCTTCGCGACAACTTCGGGCGCGCGGGGCACGGCCGGGGCCGGCCGGGGCCGGCTCGCCAGCCAATACGGGTCCACGTTGAGCGCCTTGGCCAGGGCTTCAACCTCCGTCCAGGTCGCGTAACGGTAGCCCAGCTCGAGCGAGGAAACGTGGGCGGCCTTGAATCCAGGCAGGGCCGCCTGCATGAGACGTCGGCCAAGCTCGGCGGCAGAAACCGGCGGGACCAGTTGCTTCCGGGCCTCAGCGAGGCGGGCTTTGAGAATGTAAGATCTAGACTGCATTTCGGCGATGACGATTTGCCTTAATCACGGCAAATATGGGCAACGCCAGCCAAAACGCAAAGTGCCGGCCTCCGCCGACCGGCAGTCATTTCCCGACCGGCTCAACGTGCACCCAATCAAAATCGGCCGGACCGGTTTTCCCATTTCCTTCGGGGGCATAGGCAAAGAGGCCAAACTTGGCGCCCATCCAGGCCCCGGTGATCTGGCTGATCGTCGTCGGAGAACCAAGATTGGTGAAAGACTTCCCATCTGAGCTATAGCTGAGTTGGACAAGGGCCTGGGACTTCACCCCGGTGCCCGGGCCGCGGGTGATGGTGAGGGCCAGCGTGCCGACTGCACCCGACATGTCGGCGGTGGCCGCCGCGATCCCTGCGCCGCCGCGGCCACCGCTGACGAGTTGGCTGACGCGCAGTCCGGTGGAGGTTTTTTCCATCGCGAACGTGACGGCCGGCGTGCTCCAGACGACGAGGCCGGCCTGCGCCCCCGGGGCGAGGGCGGCGGCATCGAGCCGGGCGGTAACGCGAAACTCAGGCGCGGGAAATTTTTGCAGCAGCAGATTGGTCTGGGCGGTGAAGCTCGGGAGTTTGGGCTGCGGAACCAGTCGGAGAAAACCGGGACGCGCGGTGAGCGAGAACCACGCCGACTGCGGGTTGGCGGCCCACTGCCATTGCAGGCCGAGGGTGGGGGAGTCGAACTCGTCCGAAGTCTGGGGGACCGCGGGAGAACGAGGTTGGGCGGAGGAAGGAGCCAGGTCATCGACCGGAGCCTCAGCTGGTTTCGGGTGGACGAGGACGGGCGTGCCGGGCCCGGTGCCGGCGGGGGCGTTGCCCATGACGGGCCAGCCGTCTTCGCGCCAGCTGACCGGTTCGAGGTGGGTGATGCGGCCGTAGACGCCGGCATCCTGAAAGTGGACAAACCACCACTGCTTGCCGTCGACCGTGTCCACGAGACCGCCCTGATGCGGGCCGTTGGTCGGGGTGCCGCCCTGTTCGAGCACGCTGCGATATTCGTAGGGTCCGTCGATGGTCTTGGCGCGGAAAACGGCCTGCGTGCCACCGCCGACGCCGCCGACAGGTGCGAAGATCCAATACCAACCGTTGAACTGGTAGAACTTCGGGCCCTCGAGCGTCGTGACCTTGAAGGTCGGGCCGAGGATGATGTCCTTTCCTTCACCCGTGGGTGCGGTGCCGTCGGCGTTGAGCGGGAGCAGCGTGAGGAGATTGCTGCGGCCCGAGCGCGAGTTGGCCCAGCCGTGGACGAGCCAGACCTTGCCGTCGGCGTCCCAGAGCGGGCACGGATCGATGAGGCCCTTGCCGGCCTTGACCATGACTGGGGCGGCCCACGGTCCTGCCGGGTCGGTCGCGGTGACGACGTAGATACCCTCGTCGGGATCCGGATAGTAGATGTAGAATTTTCCGGCGTGAAAACGGAGGGCCGGCGCCCAGACGCCGCCGCCAAGCTTGGGGGCGGTGTCGAAGCGCGCAGCGGGGATGTTGCGGGCGAGGGCGTGACCGATGAGGGTCCAGTTCACGAGGTCGGTCGAGTGGAGCACCGGCAGGCCCGGCGCGCTGGTGAAGCTGGATGCGGTGAGATAGAAATCCGCGCCGACGCGGATGACGTCGGGGTCGGAGTAGTCCGCAAAGATGACCGGGTTTTTGTAGGTGCCGTCACCGAGGTCGGGCGACCAGGCGGCCGGGGTGGCGGCGGGCGCCGCCAGCACGAGGGCCGCGAGGGTGGCGGCGAGGACGACGAAAGGCCGGAAGCTTTTGCGGGCGGATGCTGAGTTCATGGAGAAGGGGCGGCCGGCAGCGAGGCGGGCCAGTTGCCGAACCAGGCGTAGCCGCGCTGGCGTTCACCGGAGATCTCGGTAACGACGTAGTGGATCGAGTGGTCGCGGTCGCCGAAGATGGGCCGGTCGGTGCCGGTTTCGTAGAAACGCGCCCAGACCGGCGCAGCACCTGATGATGGTTGCAGTCCGCTCGCGCGGTTCCAGACCACGTCGTGCAGGGCGACCTTGTTCAACCAGGCGCGGGCGGCGGCGATGGCCCGGGTGACCTCCGGCGACGGATGCGGGAGGCTGAGGAGAAAACGCACGAGGCCGACGCTCTCCGACGTGCACTGGCAGGCGGGCTCGTAGTTGCGGGCGGCGGCGGGTTGCAGCGTGAGCATGTCGTGCTGCTGGCACCAGACGGTGCGGTGACCCTCGACGACGATCTGGCTCGCGAGCACGCAGGCGAGCCCGCGCGCGAGCCGGCGGCCGGCCTCCGCGCGTTGTTCGGCGGGGACGAAGGCAAACTCGGGTTTGGCGTCGGCGACATCGTGGAGCAGTTCAAGGACGTTGGTCATCGCGCCGTCGTTGTAGGTGATGCCGTCGTGGTAGCCGCCGCCGAGCGGGTAGATCTGGGGGAAGCCGCCGTTGGGATATTGCGCAGCGAAGATGAAATCGAGCCCGCGCAGGAACGCCGCGCGCCACGGCTTGGCGGCCGGGTCGTCGCCGACCGCGGTGGCGGCCAGGGCGAGGAAACGCATTTCGGGGCAGGTGGTGCCGTTGTCGAAGGTCGGACGGTCCCACTCGTCGATCGTCCCCTTGGTGGGCGGCGGGGGCGGGGCGGAGTAGTCGCGTTCCTTCACCCAGCCGCCGACGACGGACTGCCAGGCCACCAGCGTATCGGCCAGCCGGCGGGCCTCGGCCCCGCGAAACTGCTCGGGCGACTGGCGCAGCGGGAGACTGGCGGTGGTGGCGGTGATGCGGCGGGAAACGGCATCAGCCGGGCGGGATTGGAACTGCTCCTTGCGGGTGGTGCGGAGGAGGGCGACGCGTTTGTCGGATTCGGCGAGCCAGGCCAGCCAGGCGGGACGGTCGGCCGCTGGCAGGGTGGCGACGCGGGCGGCGGTGAGGGGGCGGAAACCCTCGTCGGGCCACGGGTGCGGCGGCGGCAGCGCGCTAGCGCCGCGCAGGCCCGGGAGCGTGCAGCAGGCGAGCAGGACGGCGGCGAGGGCGAGGCGGGGCAGGGTGGGCATGGGGAATGGCCGGGGCCAATGACCAATGACTAATGATCAATGCCCAATGACCAAGCACGAACGGGGGTAGTGGCAGGCGAGCAATCCCACCAAATGTCCGATTGATTTGCTCTATTGTCGGGTTCGCCCCTCGCGTGAGGTCTGGCCGTTTCTCCCCGCCCAAGGCTCGACGCAAGGTCGAGCCCTACGGCGAAAAAGCGGAGACATGCCCAACCCGGGAGGTTTCAAACGGGCTACGGCTTGGCGTCGGAGGCGGCTGGTGCGGCGGCCGGGGGGGCGGAGGATTCCTTGAGCAGGGCGGAGAGCGGCTCGCGAATGGCGTCGGCCCAGATTTGGTAGCCCTTCAGGTTCGGATGCAGCAGGTCGGGCTGGTTTTCCTTGGTCACCTTTCCGTCGGCATCAAGAAACTTGGCGCTGAAATCGAGGAAGTGGACGATCTTCCCGTCGTCGAGGCGTTCGAGGGCGGTGTTGAGGTCCTTGATCTGGGTGGAGCCCGGGGGCGGGCCCTTCGCGTCGGCGCGCGGGAAAACGGCGAGCAGGAGGATTTTGGAATGCGGGAGCTTGGTGAGCAGCGTGTGCACGACGAGGGTGACGCCCTGGATGGCCTCGTCGGTGGAGTTGCGCGGGGAACCGTTGGTCTCGACGCCGGTGTTGTTGGTGCCGATCATCAGCACGACGACCTTGGGGGAAATCCCGTCGACCTCGCCGTGGTCGAGGCGCCAGAGGACGTTCTGGGTGCGGTCGGCGCTGATGCCGAAGTTGGCGGCATGGAGCGGGGCAAATTCCTTGTCCCAAACGGCCTTGCCGCGGTTGCGCCAGAAGTCGGTGATGGAGTCGCCGAGGAACAGGACGTCGATGCCGCCCGATTTGGCCTCGGCGAGGAACTGATCGTGGAGCTTGGTGAAACCCGTGCCGCGCTGCGGGACGGGCTCGAGCGCGGTGTTGGCGGCGGCGAAGCTGGCGGTGACCAGCAGGAGAACGCAGAGCAGGAGCTTTTTCATATTGGGGCGAGAGAGTCGGAAGATGAGTCGGCGGTGCGGCCGGCGGCAAGCCCCGGTTGGCTAGGGCGAAACTGCGAGGCGGTAGAACTGCTGCGCGCCGGGGGCCGCCGGGTCGGTGAAAGTGAGGAGGCCGCCGGTGCCCGCCTGGGCGGCGCCAATGTTGATCCACGAGCCGGCGGCGAGGGTGCCGGAGCGCTGGAGCTGATAGCTGTGGCCGGCATAGGACTGGACGCTGACCGTCAGGGCAGCGCCGCTGCGGGTGACCGCGAGGACCCGGAGCCCGCCGGCGTAGATGACCGTGCCCCGGTTGATCAGTCCGGCCGGCAGGCCCTGCATTCCGGTGAGCAGGTCGAGCACGCCGGTGTTGGTGAACGTGCCGCCGCCGGCCTGGAGCGCGGCCCCGCCGGTGAGGCGGAGCGTGCCGCTGTTGGTGACGTTGCCCGTCACGGCAAGCTGCGCCCCGGTGCCGTCCACGGTCACGGTGCCCGCGTTGTTGAGATCGCCGTCGATGGTGCCGCCGCCGGTGACGGCCGCCCCGGCCGCGACATCCACCTCGGAAAAGGTCAGGGTGCCAGCGGATAGCCGGAGCAGCGCGCCGGGTTCGAGCACGCAGAGGCCGCCGGCGATCCCGCCACCCGGCACGTCGAGGGTGGCGCCGGCCGCCACCTCAAAGTCGCCCGTGCTGGCGATGCTGCCGGAGACTCGCAGCGTGCCGGCGCCGACGAAGGTGTCACCGCCGTAGGCGCTGGCGCCGGACAGCGTGAGCGTGCCGGTGCCGGCCTTGGTCAGGGCGAGAGTCTGGCGCAGCAGGCCGGTGGTGCTGTTGGCGCTGTCAGCGAACGTGCCGCCAAAGGTGCTGTCGGTGTTGAGCCCGCCGACGACGAGGGTGCAGACGCTGCCGGCGCTGAGGTCCTGATCGCTGGCGCTCACGACCGTGCCGGGCTCGCCCGCGAGGGCACCCAGCACCACGGTGAGGGAGGCGGTGGAACGGTTGGAAAGCGCGGCGGTGCCGGCGAGCCGGAGCGTGGCGTTGGGCAGGCCCCAGGCGGCGGCTGCGCCCCGGTCCAGCCGCAGCGTGCCGGCGGGCTGCACGATGAGCACGCCGGTGTAGCCGTCGGCCGCGCCCTGCAGTGTCAGTGTGCGGCCGGAACCCGCCGTGACCGTGAGATTGCCGGGTCCGGAGAGCGGGCCGGCGAGCGTGGTGCCGCCGTTGCCCGTCAGCAGGGCGCTGTCCGCCGGGACGGCCAGGGCGTTGGCGAGGATGCCGCTGTCGGGGAAGGCGAGGGTGCCGCCGTTGAGCGTGACGTTGCCGGTGCCGAGCGGGCTGGTGCCGGCGAACGCGAGCGTGCCGGCGTTGACGCTGGTGCCGCCGGTGAAGGTGTTGCTGCCCGACACGGTGGCGAGCCCCGGGCCGTTTTTTACCAGGGCGGTGGGGCCGGCGATCACTCCACCGCTGAGCGTGTAGGTCAGGGCGCTGTTGGTGAGGGTGACGAGCCGGGGCTGCACGGTGCCGCTGAGGGTGACGTTTCCATGCAGGCCGATGTCGTTGAAGGTGACAGCATCCAGCGGGTAAAAAGTGTCACCATAGCCGCCGTTGCTCCAGTTGCTTGGCGACGTGGTGTCCCAGGCGTTGGTGCTTTTGCCATACCAGATCAGATCAGCTGCGGTGCCGCTGACGTTGAGCCGGATGTAGCCGGGCGAGGAGCCGGAGGAATTGCGGGTGATCCCGAAGGTCTGGCGCGTGCCGGCGGGGAGGTTGGAGGCGAAGGCGGTGCCGCTGGCGGCCCCGAGCGCGCCGGTGGTGCTGGCGAGGGTGTAGGTGCCGGCACTGAGGGTGCCGGCGGTGAGGTTGAAGAGGAACGTCTCGGTGCCGCTGACGGAGAGCGTGCCGTTGTTGGAGACGACGAGCTGGTCGTTCGGGCCGGCGGGGGTGGCGGCGAGGTCGAAGGCCAGCGTGGCGCCGCTGAGCGTGAGATTGCCGGTGGTGAGCGTGGTGGCGTTGCCCGGGCCGCCGGGTGAGAGCGTGCCCCCGGACACGATCACGGGGCCGGGCAGGGTGCCGGCGACGACGAGGGTGCCGGCGCTGACGGTGGTGTTGCCGGTGTGGGCGTGGGGGCCGGAAAGCGTGAAGGTGCCGGCGCCCACCTTGGTGACAGCGGTGGTGCGCAGCGCGCTCAGCGCGAGGCTGCCGTCGGAGACCGTGCCGGCAAAGGTGCCGTCGGTGCCGGCGCCGCCGATGCTGTAGGTGGTGGTGGCGTTGTTGGAACTGGCGCCGCTGAGGGTGGTGCCGGGGCCGCCGGTGAGCGCGCCCAGGCTGAAGGTGCCGCCATTGCGGTTGACGAGAAAGGCGCTGCCGGAGCCGAGGTCGAACGTGGCGCCGCTGCCGCCGGTGTTGATGTTGCTGCTGCTGGAGTTGAGGCGCAGCGTGCCGGTGGCCGCGCCGAGCGCGACCGTGCCGGTGAAGCCACTCATGTCACCGCCGAGGGAAAACACCCGGCCGGAGGAGAGTCCGGTGACCGTGAGGACGCCGCCGCCCGTCAGGGTGCCGCTGAGGCTGATGGAGCTGCCGGACTGGTTGACGAGGGAGCTGCCGGTGATGACGAGGGGGTTGGCCAGGTTGACGGGCAGGTCGAGGGTGCCGCTGTCGAGGGTGACCGCGCCGGTGCCCAGAGCGGTGGTGGTGCCGGAGGCGATCCGGACGGTGCTGCCTTGGATGAGGGCACCGCCGGTGAAGGTGTTGGCCCCGTTGTTGCTGAGCAGGAGGGTGCCGGTGTTGAGCTTGGTCAGCCGGCCCGAACCGCCGAGGGAGCCGGAGCCGGCGAAGGTGTAGTTGCCGGCGGCGTCCACCATGAGTGCCCCGGGCGCGACCGGGCCGGAGAGGCTGACAGCGGGCGTGGTGGAGCCGGAGTCATCGAACGTGACGAGGTCGCCACCGGAAAACGCGGTGGGGGCGGCACCGTTGAGAAAGCTGGCCGTGGTGCCGGAGTCCCAGGTGTTGGCAATGCCGTCGCCGAGCCAGACGAGGTTGCGCGGGGGCGGATTCACGGTGACCAGAACGCCCGCGATCTGGGTGTAGCTGGTGGTACCGGCGCTGGCGGTGAAACTGAAGCTGCCCAGGCCGGAGAAATTCTGGGTCGGGACAAAATGAGCCGTGTGGCCGTCAGCGAGCAGCGCGACAGTGCCGTTAGCGGCGGCGGAGAGCGAGAACGTGGCTCCGGCGATGAAACCGCCGGCGTAAGGGGCGAGGTCGAAGTCCACCGCAGTCGGGGCGGCGGCGGTGTTCTTGGCGACGGTCGTGTGCGGGGCGGCGAGCCAGTTGAGATAGACCTCCAGATTCGTGTAGCCGCTCGCGGTGATTGTGGCGGCGTCGGCGGCGCTGGCGGGATTGAGGCCCACCGCGCTCTCCCAGGCGTCAGGCAGACCGTCGCCATCGGAGTCAAACAACGCTGTTCCGCCGGTCAGGGTGCCGTAACCGCTATTGCCGAAGCCGGTGTCGAGCTGGGTGGAGTACAGCTTGCCGCACGCCCCGAGGGAGCGGGCGTCATTGATGGCCGCTTGGTCGACCTGGTCGCGGGGCAGCGGACCGGCGGACGAGAGGACTACGGCGAAGGCGTCGGGGGCACTCAGCGTCGGCAGGCCGGCGGTGGCGGACGACCAGGGTGCGCCGAGCACGACGGCGGCGTCGACCGTGTTGGCGGGCGAGCCGTTGAGGGTGCCGTCCCGGTCGCTGTCCAGCAGGTTGCCGGCCGCGTAGGCGCTCTGGTTGGCGTCGACCTGGAAATAGTTGGCGCCCGGACTGCTGGTCGAGGGGCCGGCGATGAAGTAGTTGTTGATGACGTCCCAGGTGAATTTCCCGGCGGAGTTGCCGGTGGTCATGCCGTCCTGGTAGTTGTAGACGACGTTGTTGACGTATTGGAGATTGGCCTTGCCGAGCGGATTGCGGTTGTGGGCGTTGGCCCAGAGGTTGGCGAGGAAGGTCATGGGCCCAGTCTCGAAATGGCCGTTGAACTGCTGGTTCTTGATCGGGCTGGAGAAGATGCAGTATTGGATCGTGAGATTGGCGCAGGCGGTGGCGTCGATGTTGTTGTAGGCGGCGAACTCGAAGCAGCAGTGGTCGAAGATCAGGTTGGTCGTGCTGCCGGCGTTGACGGAATTGGTGTGCGAACTGCCGCTGGTGAGGCCGGCCCAGTTGGGGTCCAGGCTGCCGTCGCGGAAACGCACGTAGCGGACGATGCAGTTGCTGCGGCCGTAGAACGAGACTTCGCTCCCATAAATGCCGATCCCGCCGCCGGGGGCGGTCTGGCCGGCGATGGTCAGGTTGCTCTGGGTCGAGATGGGGGACAGCGCGCGGATGTAGCCGCCGACATCAAACACGATGATGCGGTTGCTCGCGCCGACCGCGTCGCGGAACGAGCCGGCGCCGCTGTCGTTCAGGTTGGTGACGTGGTAGACGGTGCCCCCGCGGCCGCCGGTGGCGCCGGATCCGAAGCCGACCGCGCCGGGAAAGGCGGGCAGCTGGGCCCGCCCGAGCGGGGCCAGGGCAAAGGCGAGACACGCCAAGACGGACCACCGGGACAGGGAAGAACGTTGGGGCAACACGCCCGCACGCTGCCCTGTCAGCCGACCTGGGGCCAGCCGGAATTTCCCTGGGGGTCGCCGGTTGGCCAGCCCGGCGATCCCAACCGGAGGGTCAGGGCTTGGCGGCGGCCACGGCCTCGGGGAGCGTCTTCACCAGGCGGGTTTCGAAGGTCCGCTTGGCGCCCGTGGACGGGAGGGTGATCGTGTAGGTCTTGCCGTCGGGCGCGACCGAGAGCTTGATGATGTTGCCCGGCGCGGTGGCGGCGCGGGTGCTGCCCAGGTTGGCGATGAATTCGTCGGCCGTGTTGTTGGGCGCCTGGGTGGGGCGGAGGTCCTTGTGCACCTGATACATTGCCTGGATGCCGGGCGAGGACTTGAGCGCGTCCGTGGTGGATTTCTCCGTGCCCTTGCCGGAGCCGTTGTTCATCACCGACACGGTGGGCGCGAGGCTGTGGATGAGCACGGGGTTGTTGCTGAAAGACAGACCGTGATGGTCGACCTGGTAGACGTCCACCTGGCCGACCCGGTTGAGGGGCGTGACGACCTGGGCCTCGAAATTCCAGGTGATGTCGCCGCCGTCCCAGAAACGGAACGGGCCGAAATCGAGGACGAACGCGGCGCTGTTGTCGTTGTCGGTCGGCACCAGCTCGTGTTTCACCAGTTCCTTGGCGAGGGGGTTCGGCGGAGTGTTGGCGGGGGCGTCGACAAACTTCTGGTCGGCGGCGACGCAGCGCAGGGTGAGCGGCAACGCGCCGGGGCCGACGGGCGCCTTGAGGGGAATCACGGTTCCGGCCTTGAGCGGATTGCGGGCGTCGGCCTTGAACGTGCGGTAGCCCTTGCTGGTGCGCAGCCACAGGGCGTCGGCGTTGGCGTTGCCGTAGTCGGGGTCGCGGTCCGGAATGGCGCGCTCGTAAACCTGGCCGATGGGCATCAGCGCGGCCAGTTCGGGGATGCCGCCCATGTGGTCGCCGTGAAAATGGGTCTGGAGGTAGTAGTCGATCTTGGTCACGCCCGCGGCCTCGGCCGTGTGCTGAATGCGATTGGCATCGCGGCCGCCGGGGCTGCCCGAGTCAATGAGGACGGATTCGCCTGTCGGGGTGACGATCAGCGTCGCGCCGCCGCCCTCCACGTCGTTCCAGTAGATGTCGAGGGTGTGGTCGGCGAGGCCGGCGCTGGCGCGGGCGGCGAGGAGTAGGCCGCAGGCGGCGGCCAGAAGGGTGCGGGGGGTATTCATAATTTTGGGAAGACGGACGTTAAGGAGTGGCGCGGGCCGATGGGCAAGCTTTTGCCGCCCGGTGGCGGCCGCCCTTTGCCGCCCGTTGGCTCAGGCTCCCGGCAGGATCTCCACGACGACTGCCGTGGTGTTGTCGCGGCCGGAGTTTTCAACGGCGGCTTCGACCAGGCGCTGCGCCACGGGGATCTCGGCCGCGGATTCGCGGACGATTTCCTCGATCCGGCGATCCCACAGGCCGTCGACCAATCCGTCGGAGCAGAAAAGAAAACGGTCGCCGGGCAGGCAGCCGACGGCTCCGACCTGCGGCTCGACCGATTGCTGACCGGCGCCAAGCACCTGGTGGAGGGTGTTGCGGAACGGATGGAGCCGGGCCTCGCGCTCGCCGATCTGCCCCGTGCGCCGCAGCCAGCCCGCATGGGTGTGGTCGTGGGTCACCTGCGTAATGCCGCCGTCGCGGGGCAGGTAGTAGACCCGGCTGTCGCCCAGGTGCCCGAAATACATCCACCCGGGCGTGAACCAGCCGAGGCTCAGGGTGGCGCCCATGCCGGCGCACTCCTCGTAGCTGTAGCCGAGCTTGAGGAGGTCGTGGTTGATGGCGGAAAAAAGCTCCGCGAGGATGTCCCCGAAACCAGTGGACAGCCCATGCGCGGCCGCCTGGAAGCTGCGTGGCAGCAGCTGGGTGATCTTCTCCACGGCGATGCGGCTGGCAAACTCGCCGGCCTTGGCGCCGCCCATGCCGTCGCTCACGGCAAAGACAAAATCGGCGGCGGACCCGGAGGCTTCGCCGGTTTTACCCAGATAGCTCACCTCGTGACGGTCGAACCTCAGGGCGAGAAACGCATCTTCGTTGTTCGTGCGGACTGTGCCGACATGGGTCAGGCCGGACCAGCGGAGGCGGGGCGGCGGGGGGGCGGTGGGGACGGTCATTTCGACGGGGTGGGGGGCTTGGTTCGGCCCGGCGGCCGGCCAGACGTCCCGGGCTTTTGCGGCAGCAGGGTGGCGAGTTCGAAGTCGATCAGGCAGAAACGGCCGTCGGCGACGCGGTAGGTGACATTGCGCATGAATCGGTCTTCGTGGCGCACGCCAAATGGTTCCAGTTCGGCGAACAGCGCCTCCATGTGCGCCGGGCTCAGGTGCTGCACGCTGGACCCGCAGTTGGTCGTCACGATCTTGAGCTGGGCCGGATCCGATTCGAGCAGTCGGGGCACGAAGTCGCAGCCCTGCTGCTCCAGATGTCGCAGCACCCGCACCTCGTTTTCAAACCGCTCCTTCGCCTGATGGCCGCGGAAAATCTTGTGCACCCGGCCGTCAAAGCCAATACGAACGAGTGCGCGGACGGTGTCTTTGACTTCGTGCATGGATGCCGGGCGGGCAACATCCGCCGGGGGCGGCATCCTGGCAAGGGGGAGTTTTTGCAAAACCCATGCGATTTTCGCCCGGGAAAGCAGAAAAAATATTCATTCGGGCCCAAGTTTGAATTGCCTCTGGCACATAAGGTGCTCCCCAATGGACCTGCCTGCGGCCGCAATCCGCGGGAGATTGGAGCTTCTCCTCCAAGCATTACATCAACCGACCCTGACTAACCACAACGAACCCTCCACCATGGCCAAATACAAATTGGAATACATCTGGCTCGACGGCTACAAGCCGCTGGCCAGCCTGCGCAGCAAGACGCAAATCAAGGAATTTGCCAGTTTCCCGAAGCTCGCCGAGCTGCCCATCTGGGGCTTTGACGGCAGCTCGACCCAGCAGGCCGAGGGCAAGAGCTCGGATTGCAAACTGCATCCGGTCGCCGTCTATCCCGACAGCACCCGCAAGAACGGCGTGCTCGTGATGTGCGAGGTGATGATGCCGGATGACAAGACCCCGCACCCCTCCAACTCCCGCGCCACCATCCCGGATGATCCGGACACCTGGTTCGGCTTCGAGCAGGAATACTTTTTCTTCAAGGACGGCGCGCCCCTCGGTTTCCCGAAGAACGGCTATCCCGCCCCTCAGGGCCCGTACTACACCGGTGTCGGCTACCAGAACGTCGGCTGCGTCGCCCGGGAGATCGTTGAGAAGCACATCGACATCTGCCTCGACGCCGGGATCAACCTGGAGGGCATCAACGCCGAGGTCGCCAAGGGCCAGTGGGAGTTCCAGATCTTCGGCAAGGGCTCGAAGAACGCCGCCGACCAGATGTGGGTCGCCCGCTACATCCTCGCCCGCCTCTGCGAAGGCTACGGCATCGACATCGAGTGGCGCTGCAAGCCCATCCTCGCCCCCTTCCAGCAGCCGCTGGACTGGAACGGCTCCGGGATGCACTCGAACTTCTCCACGAAGTTCCTGCGCGAAAAGGGCGGCAAGGCCTACTTCGAGAAGCTGATGGCGGCCTTCGAGAAGAACATCGACGAGCACATCGCCGTCTACGGCCCGGAGAACCACCTGCGCCTGACCGGCCTGCACGAGACGCAGTCGATCGACAAGTTCTCGTACGGCCTGTCCGACCGCGGCGCCTCGATCCGCATGCCGGTCAACTTCATCGCCAACGGCTACAAGGGTTACCTTGAGGACCGTCGTCCGAACTCCGCCGCCGACCCGTACCTGGTCGCCGGCCGGATCGTGAAGACCTGCCAGAGCGTGCCCACCAAGTAACTCGGGCCCGCGTTCCCTTCGGCGCCACCCTTCCGGGGGTGGCGCCTTTTTTGTGCTCGGAGCGCGTCTCCCGCACCGTCATTCTCCCGCGGTTGCATGTCTGAACCGACTTCACCCGCCCGCGCCTCCGGGTGCGAATGGACGCTGGCCGCCCTGCTGGCCGCGAACTTTGCGTGGACGACGGTCTGCCTCGGCGGCTACCGGCCGGAAACCGCCCTCGTCACCACGACGCTCACCGGTGCCGCCCTGCTGCTCTGGCTGGGTAGTCGGATTTTTGTTCCGGGTGATGCCACCCTGCCGGCGCTGCATCCGGCCGGCTGGTGGCTGCTGCCGTTTCTGGCCTATGCGGCGGGCAACGTCCTCTGGGTGACGCCCGTGCCGTGGTTGGGCTGGGGCGACTGGATCGGCTGGGCGCGGCTGGTGGCGGTGTTCTGGCTGGCGCTGAACGCGCTGCCGTCGCCCGGCCCGCGGCGGCTGGTCCACCTCACGGTCGCGGCCGTCGGTCTCACCGGGGTCGCCCTGGCGGCCTACCAGCGGTGGTGGGATCCGCTGTGGATCATGCTGGTGCCGGCGCAGTCCCCCCAGTTCCTCGGCCGGTCCAGCGGGCCGTTCGGCATCCCCAATAGCTTTGCCGCCATGATGCTCCTGCTCATCCCGCCGGCGCTCGCGCTGGCGGCGGGGCGCGGCCCCCCGCCCCGCACCCGGTGGCTGGCGGGCGGACTGGCGGCGGTGTTGCTGGCCGGGTTGGTGCTGACGATTAGCCGCGGCCCCTGGCTGGCCCTCGCGCTCGCGCTCGGCGCGTGGCCGCTGCTGGTCCGCGGTTGGCCCTGGAGTCGGCGGCTGGGCGGCGCAGCCGCGCTGGCCCTCGCGGTGCTGGCGGCCGGGCTGGTGCTGTACGCAGCCGTGCCTGCGGTGCGCCTGCGCTTCGACCGCCTGCGGACGGACCACGGCGAACGTTCGCGGCCGATCATGTGGCGCGCGGCCTGGGGGCTCTTCCGGTCGGCCCCGGTGGCGGGCACCGGGGCGGGCAGCTACAACGTGCTCTTCGAGCGCCACCGCCCGGAACAGTTCGCCGATGAGACCCAGTGGGCGCATAATGATTATTTGAATACACTGAGCGACTACGGCGGGGCCGGCTTCGCGCTGGGCTTCGGGGCGGCGGCGGCGGTGGCGCTGCTGACGGTCCGGGCCGCCCGCCGCGCGCCCCGCGCCGTGCCTGCGGGCTGGGAGTCGCCGGCGGTCACGCGTGCGCTCGCGGTCGCGCTTCTCGCCTTCTCCCTTTCGCTTCTGGTGGACTTTCACCTCAAGCTGCCGGCGTTGGCGCTGCTGGTGGCGCTCGTCGCCGGCGAGGCCGTGCGGCGCACCTGGCCCGCGCCGCCGCCGGTCCGGCCGGCACCGGTGCGGCGACTGGGGACGGCCCTGACGGCCCTCGCGGTCCTCGGCCTCCTGACCGCCCTGGCCCTGCCCCATGATCGCGCGGAAGCGTTGCGCTATGGCGTGCGCCGGGAGCTCGACCGGCTCATCGTCACCCCAGGCACCCCGGCGCAGTTGCATGCGCTTCTGGTCGGCGCCCCCACCGTCCTGGAACGGGCGGCCGCCCTTGATCCGGGCAACGCCCAGGCGTGGAGCGACCTCGCCTACGTTCGCGAGCTGCAGGTGCGGTACCAGCTGGCCCCCGCCGCCGCCATGGCCGCTCCGGCGGCCGATGCCGCCCGGCACGCGCTGGCCTTGAGTCCGGTGGTGCCGGAGTTCTGGGTCCGGCAGGGGGTGGCGCTGGATCTCCTGGGGCGCTGGGGGGAAGCTGGCTCCAGCTTTGCGCACGCCATCACCCTCGCTCCTAACAACAGTAGCATGTGGTATTTCGACGCCTATCACCTCAATCTGGTCCCGGCCGGCTACGCCCTCTCCGGGCTCGCCCTGGAGAATAGTTTGCGCCTTGACCCGGGCAACCAATTGGCGAAAGACTTGCAGCAGCAAATCGCCGCGCGCCATTCGGACTGAGGCCATCCGCTCCCGCCATGCAAAACAAACTGCTGACCATTCTCTTCACCCTGGGACTTTTCCTGGTTTCAATGGGAGCGGCCGTTGCCGTCCCGGCCACAACTCCCGGTGGCATCCAGCTCGCTAAAATCCAGGGCGAAGTCACGCTCCGGGACAATGTCACCAAGGCCACCCGTTCGGCCACCGGCGTCCACGACATCACGATGGGCACGACCGTGCTGACCGGGGCGGGGGGCAGCGTCGTCCTGGTGTTTGCCAACGGCTCGACCATCAATCTGGGCCGCGACTCGGAACTCGATGTCGAGACCTTCCTGCAGGATCCGTTTCCCACCGACATCAAGGTTTCGGACCTGACGACCGAGCCGTCCACCTCCATCACCAAGCTCAATCTCGCCAAGGGCGAGCTCGTGGGCAACGTCAAGAAGCTCAACACCGCGGCGGGTTCCAAATTCGACGTCAACACCCCGGTCGGTGCCGCCGGTATCCGCGGCACTACGTTCCGGATCGTCTACCGCCCCGACCCACTCAACCCAACCCACGTGACCTTCACCGTCAGCACGCTCGAGGGCAACGTGCTGGTCCAGGTCGCCTCCGGCTCCACCAGCCTGCCGGTGTCCGTCACCCAGAACAAGGAGGTCACGGTCGATGTCCAGGTCAACATCGACCCCGTCACCAAGTCCGTCACGATCGTGAGCCCGCCCACCGTCCTCACGCCGGTTGCTCTGCCGACCACCACGTCCAGCGCGATTTTGCAGGCAACCCAGGACGCGGTGCAGGCGACGCAAACCACGCTCTTCCCGACGACGACCACCACGCCGCCGGCGACCACCACCTCGAAGACCACCTCGGGCGACGGTTGATCCCGGATTGCCGCCCGTCGGCCTGAGCCGGCGGTTTCCTAGCTTTGCGCTTTCGTTTGCGCCCCGCCCCGCCAAGCTCAGCCGTCGTGGCCAAACCCAAATCCCGCCGGCCCTGGCGCCTCCTGCTGCTCCTGCCGCTGCCGATGCTCTGGTGCGTCCTCGGCCATTTCGGGGCGCTGGATTTTCTGGAAAACCGGCTGACGGATCTCCGTTTTCGCGCCCGCGGCGAGATCGATGCGCCGGTGAAGGTGGTCTACGTTGACATCGACTCCCAGTCGATTGCCGAAATCGGCGGCTGGCCGTGGAGCCGTTCCTATCTAGCCAAGGTGGCCGCGACGCTCGTCGCCCAGGCGGGCGTGACGGCGATCGGGGTCGACCTCGTCCTCTCCGAAAACGGCATCTCGGAATCCGCCGACCTGAAGAAGATAGTCGAGAGCAACATCGATCTGGCGCGCTATCTGAGCAAGGGGGCGCCGGTCGTGCTCGCCGGTTCGTATTCGGCGGAGCTGTTTCGCGACGTCAACGGCACGCTCACCACGCGCCAGCTGCCGCGGCTGGGCCGGGGTCCCATCGATCCGGAGAAGGTCGAGCCGCCCGAGCTGCCGTCGTTTAACGTGGGCCGCCAGATCCCATGGACCCCGCCCTATGTCGGGTTGATCGACACCATCGACGAAGGGACGCGCTGGGTGCCGGCCTTCGTGCCTTCCTCCATCCGCACCTACCGCCACATGGCGATCGAGCTTGCGCTGCTGCACTGGGGCCTGACGGCCGCGGCCGTGCAGGCGCACGATGATTGGATCGACCTGGTGCGGCCTGACGGCACCCGCGTTGCCTCGATCCCGCTCCAGGACCGGCAGCTCATCGAGATCAACTGGTTCTCACACTGGCTTTCGCCGAAGAACCCCCGGATGGGTTTTTCCACGGTATTTAACTACGCCCGCCTGCTCGACTCCGACAAGCCCGAGGAGAAAAAAACGGCGCAGAAGTTTTTTGCCCAGGACGCCTTCAAGGACGCCATTGTGCTGATCGGTCCGGTGGATCCGCTCCTGCAGGACCTCGCGCCGACTTCCTTTGACAACGATCCTATGCCCAAGGTTGGCGTGCACGGCAATCTGCTCAAGACCATCGTCTCCGGCAAGTATCTCTGGCGCCTGCCGCCCTGGGCGGGCGATGCCCTGGCCGTGGTGCTCACGCTGCTCGTGAGCATGCTGGCGATCGCGGGCGGCGCGCGCGGCGTGCGCAACAAGCTCTTCGCCCTGGTCGTGATCGCGGGCTATGTCGCGCTCGCCTTTGGGCTCTTCGCCAGTTCCCAGCTGGTGCTGCCGCTGGCCGTGCCCTTGGCCGCCGCCTTCACGACCAGCTTCGGCGCCGTCGGCTGGCAGCTGGTCGTCGAGGAAAAGCAAAAGGGCCGGATCAAGGGCATGTTCGGCACCTACGTTTCTCCGCAACTCGTGGACCGCATGGTCGAATCGGGCGACGCCCCGCAGCTCGGCGGCCACGACGACGAAATCACCGCCTATTTCAGCGACATCCAGTCGTTCTCGACCTTTTCCGAAAAGCTCGGCTCCGGTCCCCTGGTCGAGCTGATGAACGAATATCTCACCGCCTGCACCGACATCGTGCAGGGCGAGGGCGGCACGCTCGATAAGTACATCGGCGACGCCGTGGTCGCGATGTTCGGCGCGCCGCTGCCGCTCCCCGACCACGCGTTCCGCGCCTGCGTCGCCTCGCAACTGGTGCACCGCAAGCTCGGCGAGCTGCGCGCCAAGTGGAAGGCCGAGGGCGGCAAATGGCCCGAGATCGTCTGGAACATGCAGACGCGCATCGGGCTTAATTCCGGTCAGTGCATGATCGGCAACATGGGCAGCCGCACCCGTTTCAACTACACGATGATGGGCGACAACGTGAACCTCGCCGCCCGCATGGAGAGCGGCGCGAAGGCCTGGGGGGCCTATTCGATGTGCGCCGAGGCGACCAAGCTCGCCTGCGAGAAGCATGGCGGCGATCGCGTGGTCTTCCGACCCCTCAGCCGCCTCCAAGTCAAGGGCCGCCAGCAGGGCACTCCCGTCTTTGAGATCGTCGGCCTGAAGGAGGATGTGACGCCGCGGACCCGCGAATGTCTCGGCCTGTTCGAGCAGGGGTTGGCACGATATTACGCGCGAGACTGGCAGGGTGCCATCGCCCTCTTTCAGCGGAGTGCGCCGCTCGAACCTAACATTCCCGGTCAAACGCCCGGCGTCGTCAGCAACCCGTCGCTGGTCTATCTTGACCGCGTCATTCCTGAGGCGATCGCCGATCCCCCGCCCGAAAACTGGGACGGCGTTTACCACATGAAGGAGAAGTGAGCGCGGCGTGCGGCCGCCGTGATCCGAGCCAAAGCACCGCGATGGTTGAAGCTCCCATGGGTTCATTCCCTGGAGCTTGCTTTGGCTTGGCTGTAGCCGGGGTCGCTGACCCCGGGCCTTGGGTTGGCCGAATCTCGAACTCCGGGGTCAACGACCCCGGCTACAGTTTTCGGAATACCGCGGGGCTTGGCCCGAGAATCTGATCTCGGCGCTGCTTCCCTCAGCGTTCCAACCGGGCGGAAATCTTTTTGGCGGCGGTCCAGTCGAGGACATTCCTGCCCACTTCGCCGACCCAGGCTTCAACGGTGGCCTTTTCCCCAGCCATGACAATGAGATCCAACGAACCGCTGGAAATCAGCGTCTGCGGCCGGTCGTTGGAGACAATCCAGTTTTCGGGCAATGGGGAGCCCAGCTCCCGCAGTTTCACCGCGAGTCCTTTGCGCTCCCCGTGGCGGACTTGCAGCCGGAAGCACTGGTCATTGAAGGCCACTTCAATCCGGCCCGATTTTCCGGCGGTGCTGAAGATTACCCGGCGCCACCCCTGTTTCCCGGTCAATTCCCGGAAGGCCCGCCGGATCACCGGCCCGTGCTCCCCGTCCGCTCCGCCATTGTGGCTGTTGGTTTTATCCGTCCCGCTGTTCATGCCGTTTATATTGCTGCTGGTTGCGTCGGCTATTTCTAAACACCACCCCGGCGCGGCAGTGCAATCCGGATGTGCGCCAGCCGGTTGCAAGAGAGGTAACGTTTAGGTGCCGAAAATTTCCCAGCACGCCACCGTCACAATTTCAGGTGGCGCAGGCGCAGGGCGTTGGCCACCACGCTCAGCGAGCTCAGGCTCATCGCCGCCCCGGCCAGCATCGGGCTGAGCAGCCAGCCGGTGAACGGATAGAGCGCACCGGTCGCCACGGTCAGGCCCAGCCCGTTGTAAACAAACGCCAGGAACAGGTTTTGTTTGATGGTGCGCAGGGTGGCGCGGCTGAGATGGACGGCCTGCACGAGGGCGCCCAGGTCGCCGCGCACCAGCACGAGGCCGGCGCTCTGCATGGCGATGTCGGTGCCCGTGCCCATTGCGATGCCGGCGTCGGCCGCGGCCAGCGCGGGGGCGTCGTTGATGCCGTCGCCGGCGAAGAGCACACGCTCTCCGCGGGCCTGATGTTCGCGGACGAGTTCCTGTTTGCGGGCCGGGGTGACGCCCGCATGGCAGCCGTCGAGCCCCAGCTCCTTTGCCACGGCTTCGGCGGTGGCGGCCCGGTCGCCGGTCACCATCACGACCCGCAGGCCCAGCCGGTGCAGTTCGGCGATAGCAGTAGGCGTCGTCGCCTTGATCGGATCGGCGAGGGCGACGGTGCCCGCCTGCCGGCCGTCCACCGTGACGCCGACGAGCGTGGCGGTCGGATGGATCCGCGCGTCCTCCGGTGCACGTCCGACCTGGATCGCGCGGCCCTCGACCCGGGCCGAAACGCCCAGCCCCGGGGTGGCGGAAAAATCCGTCGCCGCGGGCAGCGTGAGTCCGCGCTCCCGGGCGGCAACCACGAGGGCGCGGGCGAGCGGATGTTCGCTGGATGACTCGGCAGCGGCGGCGAGGCGCAGCAGCTCGCCGGCCTCGAACCCGGAAGCCGGATCAATCGCGATCACGCGGGGGTGCCCCTCGGTGAGCGTGCCGGTCTTGTCGATCAGCACGGTCGTGACTGTGGCGAGCCGCTCCAGCGCGGCGGCATCCTTCACCAGCACGCCGGCCTGCGCGCCGCGGCCGAGGCCCGTCACGAGGGCCACCGGCGTGGCCAGCCCGAGGGCGCAGGGGCAGGCGATGATGAGCACGGCGACCGCGTTGACGAGCGCGTGCGCCAGGCGCGGTTCCGGACCGAGCCCGAGCCACGCGGCGAACGTCAGACCGGCGATCACCAGCACCCCCGGGACGAACCACGCCGACACGCGGTCGGCGAGCCGCGCAATCGGCGCCTCGCTCTCCTGCGCCTCCTCGACGAGCCGCACGATCTGGGCCAGCAGGGTGTCGCGGCCGACGCGCTCAGCGCGGAAGACAAAGCTGCCGGTGGTGTTGAGCGTGCCGGCGCTCACCCGGTCGCCGGCGGCTTTCGCCAACGGCACGGGTTCACCCGTCAGCATGGATTCGTCCAGATCGCTGTGTCCCTCGGTGAGGAGGCCGTCCACCGGGACTTTCTCACCCGGGCGCACACGCAGGAGGTCGCCCGGCCCGATGGCGTCGACGGGCACATCCTCCTCGCGGCCATCGCGCACCCGGTGCGCCGTCCGCGGGGCGAGGTCCAGCAGTGCGTGGAGGGCGGCATCGGTCCGGGCGTGCGCCCGCTGCTCCAGAATCTGGCCGAGGAGCACCAGGGTGGTGATCACCGCGGCGGACTCGAAGTAAAGCGGGATGCCGTGCGCGTCGTGCAGGCCGCCGGGCAGGGCCTGGCCCCACAGCACCACGGCCACCGAATAGAAATAGGCCGTGCCGGTGCCGGTGACGGTGAGCGTGAACATGTTGGGGTCGCGCTCCCGGATGGACTGCCACCACCGGCGGAGGAAGAACCAGCCGCACCAGAAGAACACCGGCGTGGTCAGCAACAGCTGGGCCCAGCCGGTGAGTTGTGGGTTGAGGTGGTGGAACGTTTCCGGCGCGAACATTCCGCCCATCGCGATTACCAGGACTGGCGCGGTCAGCACCAGGGCCGTGAGAAAACGCGGACGCAGCCGCCGCTCATCCGGCAGACCCATGTAGACCGGCGCATCCGGCGCGGCAGCTGGCGGGGCGGGCTGGTGGCAGGAAGGCGCGGCGGTGTTCACGTGGTGGCAGAATGTCCGATCTTCCGCCTGCAGCAACCATGCCGTTCCATGATGCATCGACGCACGCATGGTGGAGCGCATCCAAATATCTGTGCCGTGCTGCCCGTGGATCGAGGTGGGCCGTGCGCTCCGCCGCGTGGCCGGGTCGGGCCGATTTCTTGCCGCGGTGGAACGTGAGCCCCGTCCACGTTGCCTGATCTGATGTGGGCGGGGTGCCCTCACCCCGCGTCCGTCCCCGCGGGGTGAGGGCACCCC